>JAFRQP010000083.1 GCA_017428565.1 Oscillospiraceae bacterium | reverse complement strand
GACCGACCGACCGACCGAAGGATTGTCCGCCGTGCGCCTCACGGCGTCAAGTGCTTTTTTGATCATTTTCAGCTCTCCTTCCAGGCGATGTAGGTGTAATCCACTCCAGCCACGATTTTTCCGCTCGTGTTCCCGTTGTAGCCGTTGATCGTCAAAGAGTCGTCCGACCTGGTGATAAAGATGTCCCTCTGCGTCCCGTCCCGGCTGACATTGACGGTGTTGGTCTTGTCGCACAGCCAACCAACAGCATCCTGCGCTCTGCGCAAGACCTCATTATTTTCGGTTTTCTGGCTGACGTCAGACATAAAGGCATACCAGTCATATCCAAGCGGGATCGGGAGCGTGAGACTTTTGTCGTCCGCCGTTGCATGGCCGAAGAGCACGTCCACGGTCCCGCCGCCGGCTGTCTGCAGCATCATTGCCCGTCTGCGGTCACTCATGCGCTCACCCCCCAGCCCTGGGCGACCGCGTAGCCGTCCAGCACGTCGATCTCGTAGCGGGTGTTGGCCTCCACCTGGAAGCCGTTCGGCATGATCCAGGCTCCGGGCAGGGTCACCGTCGGGGCGGTGGCGCTGGAGACAAAGTCCAGGTGATAGTGGCCCTCGCCAGGCGTGGCGGTCGTGATGGTCAAAGCGGTGAGCTCGCCGGTAAAGTGGTAAGCCTTACCGGGCTCAACGGTCTGGCTCACCGCGCCGTCAGTGGCCACCGTGATCCCCTGCACCTTGTCCGCCTTGCCGGAAATGTCCTGGTGCTGCTGCAGCGCCGTGTCCGCTCTGCCGAGCGAGGTCTGCACCGCAGCTGCAAGGTCAGTCTTTGGGATGCCGGTGCCTGGCTTGGCGTACTTCGCGGCGATGGCCGCGTTTTGCTGCTGGTCGATAGTGTCCTGATCGGCTGCTTTACGGTAGCCGGTAAGGTCAACCTCTGTAGTTCCAAGGCGCTCGTAAGCCCCGTTCACGTAGATGTACTCGTCGTAGATATTGGAGCCGCTGCCGCTGTTGGGCACGAGGTAGATCGTGCCGTCCGCACCGACGGCGGGCAGAGCCTGCACCACCGCAAAGCGGATCTGTGTCACCCCCGCGACCGCCGATGCTATCGCCGCGGCAACGCCGCCGGACTTGACCAGCGCGTCGCTCCCGCTCGTCGGGCTTTCGTCAACACTGGGCTTCCCCTCCAGGTCGTTATAGTTCCCAGTTTTGGCTACTTCGGCCAACTCGCCCGCCTGAACAAATCCGCTGTCGTTTTGCAGTTCGGATGTTTTTCTCGGCACGGTCGGGATCGCGCCCTCCTCCAGATCGGAGGCCGGGATGCCGGTGGCGGGCTTTCTGTAATAGCCACTATTTACGAGAAACTGATCAAGATACTGGATGTCTGTTGCGTCTATCCCAAGCAGCACCCAGGAGATGGCGTCTGCGCTGGTGTGGGTTAGGCGCACCGCCGATGCCGCCGTCAGCGTCACGATCACAATCAAGTCCCCGCTTTGGCTGGCATAGACATTTGCCGTCTGCCCGACGGCTACACCCGTGGCACGCACAAAAACCGTCTGCCCCGCCAGCCATGCGGCCATGATCTCCGCATAGGTCTTGTCGCAGGTGCTTGTCTGGCCGAGGGTGTAAGTGGCGGTAAATGCATCGCTGCCGCCTCCCGCACCGTCCATCACGTCAAAGCTCTGCCCTTCCGGGTGAGCGGCGGAGGTGATGGTGATGCGGGTGCCTCCTGGGATCGTTTCGATGGTGACCTCCGGGGCAAAGCCAGGGTCGCCGTGGACGCCTTTGATGGTGCCGATTCCCCTTAGCGCGCAGTATTGACCAACCACGGAAGAAATTTCGTATAGATTCGCTATGCTGCTGGTCTCTCCAATCAGAGGGCCAACGACCAAATCGTGGGCGGCTGGTGCTCCGCTGCGGCCTTTCAGATAAGATGCGCGAATTTCTCCGTAGCCAGGAACGCCTGTTGACGTGATCCGGGAGACTGTCCACCATATGCCGTTGCCGTCCTCCCCGTCAAACTCGCCGGCGTCGGCGTCGTCCCGGACGCTCTGCGCCAGGCGCTCCGCTGCCGCGGCGGCATCCCGGGCCGCCTGGGCGGCTTCCATCAACTTCTCGACAAGCGTTTTCGTTTTCTCTGCCGGGTGCTCTCCGCTCGGATCGGTTCCCTGCTCGATGCGTCGGACACTCGCATAAACGGTCGGGATCACAATGCTCCCCGTCCCGTCCACGCCGTAGACGCCGATACGCAGATAGCTCGTGGGCATCTCCATGACCTCCGGCGGCACCTCGCAGCTCTCGCCGGTCAGCTCCACGTCGATTTTGCGCTCGCTGCCTTCAAATACCGCGATCTTGGTCAGATCGTCCCAAACCGCGTCAAAGGTGAAGGACGCATAGATCCCCCGGCTTCCGGACGTGATAAGATCCCGGTAGACGGCGCTTGCATGTCGTCCCTTCACATTCACCAGGATCTTCTTTTCCTCTGGTACCGGCTCTGGTTGGCCGATCGAAAAATCTATTTTTCCCATATCGCCCTCCTGTTACCTCGCTCTCCGGTGTCCCCGGATAAACATCACACCGCTGCCGCCTTTGCCAAGAGCGTTTTCCGTTCCGTCCCCGTAACGGGACGCGCTGCCCATCCACCAGTAGGCGGGGCCACCGCCGCCCTGGCCGTGATTGGCATAGCCGTCCGCACCGTTTGCAGAGCCCGGATAACCTCGGAGATAACGGCCGCCTTTCCCGTGCTGGTGTTCGGCCCCATTGCTTTCGCCGCCGAGCCCTGCCCCGCTGAACGCGCCGTTTGATCCAAGGTGAGCGCCTCCGCCTCCGCCGCCTGGGCCGAACTTATGCCCTGCGAAGTCGTCGATCAGCAGCGTGTCTTGATCCTCTCCGTAAGCAAAAACGCCGTCGTCACCGTTCGCAGGCACGATGGTGCCGGACGAAGAAACGGTCGCGCCCACGCCGCCCGCGGAGCCGTAACCGGAGCGCGCCCTGTACGTTCTCTCGTCAAGATTGATCGTCGTGTCCTGGTCGCTTCCGCCGATGCTGACGGTGTAATCCGTTTCCTTTTCCAGCTTCACGGCCTCCAGCGTCACGCACTCGCCGCCCGCGCCTCCCGGGCAGCCGTGGGACGGGCCGCTGTAGGCGTTCTGCTCCGCGCCGGCATAATACGAGGCGCTCTGGCCGCCGGCCACCATGAAGATGTCGACCAAACCGGGATCCTTTTTGAAGCGCAGCGTGGCCGCGTCTCCATCCAGCAGCGCAGCCTCCCAGTTTTCTCCGTCGCTGGTAAAGAGCATGTTCCCGTTGTATTCAAGATCCGCCGCCGTAATTTTCGGCATGCCGCGCGGGCCATTCCAAACTACCATACCCGCACCTCACCCGTAGATGTGTACGATCACATCAATATCCGCGCTCGGCCTATACTCACTCTTGAAGCTGAGTGCCCCGGCGCCGGGCACGGGCGGAAACAGATTCGCCTCCTGCGCTGCGATCCAGCTATCCGCGGCAGGCCCTGCGGCCGCCTTGGAATTTGCCGTCATCCCTTCGCAGGAAACGGTCTGGGTATAAAAATCTCCGTCAGCCTCCCAGTCGTCCTTGTCCAGCGTCAGCGTCAGCTCCCTGGTGCTGAGCTGCTGGACGGCGGTGCTGACGGCGTTCTGCAGCTGGGATTGGGTGACCAGCGCGCTCGGATCCACCGTCGCCGTAATGCTGGAAACATTTCCGACCTGGATCGTGGCGTAAAACACATAGGCGAAATCGGGCATATCGCCGGTAGACGGGATGGCGATCCCGTCCGCGTCCTGGAAGATGGCAAGCAGCACAGCCGCTCCCGTTCCGGTGTGGCCGAACACGCCGATCTGCCGCGCCTGGTAGGCCGTTTCCGCCGCTGTCAGCATGACCTCCACGGTGATCCCCGCTCCGCTGCTCCTTACGCCTGTCACGGTCAGCGTCTTTTTCCGTGAGGAGACGTCCGTGCAGCTTTTCAGCGCATCGGCCTCAACCGTTCCGGATCCGCTTGCGGCATTGTCGATGGTCAGCAGATTGCCCGCCGCGGCGCTTGCCAATACCTCGCGCCCGGCATTTGTGATTGCAGCTTGATTCCACATAGTTAATCCTCCCTTGCAAGTGCGTGGATTTCTCCCTGAGCGCCGGTCACGGCTGCGCCCACCGTGATCAGCGCCGCGGCCTCGCTCTCTCCTGTGAAGCAGATCTGATCCAGTACGCTCCGGACGTTTTGCACCCGTTGCACCATCCGCTGGAGCTTCAGGCTGCCGGCTCCGCTCATGCTCGATCCGTCGGCAAAAATGCGGAAATGATATGGCGTGCCGTTGTACTGATACCATTCCTCCACCCGGCCGGCGCCGAAGGTCGCCTCCACCGCTTTCTTGACGGCATAGACCGTTCCCAAACGGTTATAAAAGGCAAAGGCGCCGGCGATCTGGCTTCGCTTTTCCGGGATCTCCGCCTGGGGATCATACCAGTCCGCCGCATATTCCCAGGCCAGCTCGTCCAGTCTCCACTCGGGCATGGTTTCCACATCCGAAAGGCAGGCAAGCCCGGCCTCCGCGATTCGGTTCAGCGCGTTCAGTCCCGCCTCGATCCCCTTCGCCAGGGCGTAGCAGTTCCGATCCCTCGTCAGAAAGCGGGGGATCCATTTCTCGATCTCAACCGTAAACATCCCCTCACCCCGCTTTTCAGCTCGTCAAGGCGGTCAGAGTGATGCTGCCCTTCAACCGGGAGCTGGCCGGGATCTCTGTGTATTCCACAGCGCCGTCCTCTCCCAGTTTGCTGCCCTCTCCCCAGATGACCCTTGTGCATCCCGCCTGGTAAAGATAGGCGTTCAGCCGGTTCGGGTCGAAGGCACGGCCGACGCTGTTGTCCTGCCATTCCGTATAGGCGGCAACCGCCGCGGCGATGGCCGCGCTGGTGGTGCTGCCCGCGTCGGCGGCGTACTGGACATTCAGCGTATAAGTGATTTCCTCCGCGACGGACACCGTCACTTGGTCGGTAAGCGGCCGCAGCTCCTCGTCGGACAGCGCCTCCGTCACAGCCTGCAGGATGGCGGCCGCGCCGGTATCATCTGAGAGGATCAGATAGACGCCAACCTGCCCCGCGCCGATTCTCAGCGCTTTCGCGTCCACGATCGCGCTGCTCACGCCCATGGCCGCCGCCTCGTACTGCCGGGCGGGGCCGGTGGTTACGCTGGTCAGCCAATAATTGCGGATCCTATCCCGGTAGACCTCATCCTCTTCCCGCTCATTTCCGCCCACTGCGTCGGCGCTTGCAAAGATCGTGTCCACCGCCTCCTGTGATACGGCAAGCTGCATCTGCGTCCCGGCCAGCAGCCCGTTTCCGGCGCTTCCTGCCCGCTCCGCCTCGATTTCAGCCGTCAGGCTCTGCTCATACCCGGACAGGCTCAGATTGTCCGTCAGCAGATAAAACATTTCCCCGTTGGCGGTCATTGCCGTACCCTTCCCCAGGGTGACGGCACGGCCGGTCGTGCGGGTGTGGATCCGCACCGTGGCCTTAGCCTTGCTCGCCTCGATCCGCGGGCAGCTCCGCCCTTCCCCCATCACGTCCAGGTATTCCCCCGCCGCATAGCGCAAGGTCTGCATCCTCAGCGCGTTGTCAACACCGGCCAGCACCTGGGTGATGTCCGCCAGCACGCTGCGCAAAAGCAGCTCCTTCTCGTCACCCGGATAGAGCGCGTCGCCGCCTTCGGCCTGATACGCGTCCATCATTTCCGCCCAGATTGCCTCCGGGTCATAGGTCAAATAGTGCAGTTCTCCGCTGTCCATTTCCATGCCCCTCTCATTCACTGATCTCAAGGATTACTTTGATATAGAGCTCGCCCCCCGTCAGCAGCGTTGCCTCCGCGCTCACCACCTCCGCGCCGGGCTCCCAGATCATCAAGCGGTCGAGCTCCGGCAGCAGCTCCGTGCGCAGCTCTGGGAGCGGCAGCTCTAAAAGCGTCGTGTCAAATCCGCGGAAGCGGTCAAAGGGCACCTCGCCCATCCGGCACATCAGCAGGTTCTTGGCATTCTGCAGGCGCCGCAGCGTCTTATCTGTCGCCTGGAAGTCGATGGGCGCCGGTAAGTTGTCGATTTGATACCTTGCCATTTCCCACCTCACATGATCATCTGTACAAACTTGACGCCGTTGTTATAGCCGCCGCGCCGTCCGTTGAGCGTCTTCTGGCTGTGCGCCCGTCCGTTTTCCTGGGCGGCCTCCGGCGTCTCCTCCCGATCCTTCGGGCTCGCCTGCCGCATGGTGATCTGCACGTCGGCGCGCACCCAGATCCCGCTGTTTGTGATCTCCGTCTCGCTGACGGTCGCGTCCGTCAGCATCATTTGGCAGGGGAGCAGCTTCTCCCCTCCGATGTAAAAATAATCGCTCTCGCCGGCCATTGCTTCCTCCACAAAGGCCATGGCCTCCTCCCGGACGGAGCAGCCCGTCAGCGCGTGCAGCCGCAGCGTAAAGCTCAGCTCCGCGGCGTTCCCCTTTTTTCGCGTCACATACTGCTGTCCTTCGCTCTCCTTGTTTTCCGTCCCGCTGGATCCCTTGATCTGCAGATCTGACCAGCTGCGGATCAGATTGGGCGAGACGATAAAGGCATGTCCGGCCCAGCGTCCCATTTCTGCCATGCTGATCGCTCACTCCTTCCAGGGCGCCCGCGCCGGCGCATAGCGCTCATATCCCGTCTCCTCCGGCAGCTCCACCGAAGGCAGTGTCAAGCGTTCGCCGCCCGAAAACACGGGTATCCGGCAGAGGGACGGGTTTGCGCACAGCAGCTCCGCGGCGTATTTTTCGTGGCCGTACACCTGCAGTGCGATCAGGTCGAAGCTCTCTCCGGCGCTGCACAGGTAGATCCCCTCTGTTGTTTTCATGTGTACACCTCCGCGGCGTCCCGCGCCTTCATCTCCTCCAACCATTTTTCCATCCGTTTTTTGTCCCGGCGCAGCGCCTCTTCCACACCGGCGGCGTCCTGCGCGTGGATCGTCGGGCTGTAGACGATGGTGGTCGGCGTGTGGCTCGCGTTCGCGTTCAGCCCGCCGAAGCGGGCCAGCAGATCCGGCCAGCTCCATCCGCTGGCCGCTCTCGCGGCGTTCAGCAGCGCCGCCGTCCGCTCGCTGTGCTCCTCCGGGATCGCCCATTCCGCCCCGGCCTCGCCGAAGATGGAGGCCTGGGTTGCCCGTCCGCCGCCGGCGTACTCCTTCATGCCGAAAACCCTTGCCACGATGGGCGGCGCCTGATAGTTCTGCAGCGTCTGATCCAGCTCCGTGGTGTCCGCCGTCACCGGCACCTCCACCGCCGGTGTTCCGGACCCGAGTTGGATCCATGTGATTTCGCCCGGCGGCGCGTTTTCATTTTCTGGGAATGTGTATGCGGGTGCGCTTGCTCCATAAACAGGGTATCTGTCCCTTTCTTCCTCCCTGTAGTGGAACGGATCAAGCCATCTTCCGAAAATCTCTCGATCGCTCTCTTCCTGACCTTCAGCGATAAACTCAAACCCTTCCGTATATTCGATAAGGTTCCCTGCCAACGCCATGTTCAGCAGCCTTTCCGCCGTTTCCTTGTCGCCGATGCCCTCATAGTATGAGATCTTCTCCGCCAGGCCCTCGGCTCCGCCGTAAAAACTTCTCATGGTCGAAAGGATCTCACCCAGGTCGCTTGCTTCCGCTCCCCAGATCAGATTGGGCAAGGTCCCATGTAAATCACGTCCGTACTGGTCAATGATCTTTTGCCGTGCCATTGCCCAGTTGATTTCACCACTTCTGTATTGCCCGGCTATGCCGAGCACGTCCTGGTAGGGCCCGGCGAGATCGCTCTGCATCAAAGCCGTCTCGTACAGATCTAAAATGAGTTGATCATAGGCGGCGGAGCTCCTGTCCTGCTGCTTCTGAAACTCCTCGTCCAAGGTCTCCAGTGCCGCCTGTTTTCCCTCCAGCGTGGCAAGCTGGCCGTTGATCATCCAGCCCTCTTCGATGGCCCGGTCCCAGCGGTACTCCAGCCGGAATCGCTCCTCCTGATAGGCGTCCTCCTGCTCCTGCAGGACCTGGTCTCGGTCTGCTGTGGCTTCTCCAATGATTCCCTCGACCTCGTCCCAGCTGGCCGACTGTGCCTTTTGCAGATAGCCCTGCATCCGTACATAATCGTCCTCGCTCTTGGCCTCAGCCGCCGCACGCGCGATGGCGTCGTTATAGGCGTTCATATAGCCCAGGATATTCTGATATTCCTCCGGGCTGATCTCCCCGTCGGCAAAGGCGCTGGTCAGCGCGGCTCTAAGATCCTGGCTGATTTGCTCCGCCTCCAGCATCGCCTCCTGGGAGGCCTGGTTGGTAAGATCCATGATCTGCGCATAAACCTGCCCGCCGTCGTCCCCGTTGCTCAGCAGCTGGGCCCAATAGCTCTGCGTGGCAGCCGCGCTGTTGCTGATGGCGTCGGTCAGCGAGCTGTACATCTGATCGGCCAGCCGCTCCAGCTCCCGCTTGTCCGCGTCGGTCAGCTTCGCCTTGGTCAGCATCTTGCTCATCAGACTGCTGCTCAGGCTCCCGCTGGCGTCCTCATAGTCCTTCAGCGCACCGTTCACCGCGTCCCGGAATTCATTGGCCTCCGCGTAGGCGTCCCGGAAGCCGTCGCCGATGGAATGGATATAGCCGTCGATGGCAGCCATATCCAGCTCCATGGTGCCGAAATTGCGTTCAAACTGCGATTCGTTCCAATCGCTCAGAGCCGCAAGACCAGCTCCGACGCCCACCAAAGCAGCGGCGGTCATGCCCACAGGCCCGCCGAAAACCGCTCCGAGGAGACGGAACGCGCCTCCCGCCGCCAACAGCGCCGGGCCGGCACCCGCCACGACCTCCAGCCCGCTCACCAGTGCGCTGAGCCCCGCCGGATCCATTTCCGCCAGACTGTCGATCAGGCCGCCCGCCCAGTCCGCCGCGCCGATCACGTCGTCGCGCAGCTCCTGGCCGATGACCTGCTCCAGCCGCTCTACCTTGCTCTCAAAAATCTCAAGCTTCCCGTCCAGGGAATCCATCATGGTCACCGCGGCATAGGCGCCGTAACCATCCGCCGCTCCGTTCTGCATGGCGGCAAAGAGCCCGTCGTAGCCCTCCGATGCGCCCCGCAGCAGGGTGATGGCCTCCGTGATCGTCCTCGTCGGGAAAATGCTGGACAGGATGCGGATGGCGTCCTGATTCCGTTCGATATTGTCAAAGCCCCCTGCGATCTCCCCCAGCGCAAGGTACAGCTCCCGGTAGATCTCCAGGATATTTTTCAGATTGCCCTGCTCGTCGTAAGCGCTGAAGCCGTGCTGGGTCAGGATCAGATTGGAGGCCGCAAGATCCGCGTCCCCCATCAGATCAACCGTTTCCTGGCTGGCCGCGCCCAGCTGCGCCATGGCTCGCTCTGCCTTGTCCGTCGGTGCGATCAGGCGCAGGATGGAGTTGCGGATCTGGGTGCCCGCCTCCGCGCCTACCGCGCCTGCATTTGCCGTCACGGCGATCAGGGTCATCAGCTCTTCCGTGTTGCCCGCAAAGCGCATGGTGCTGCCCATGCGCAGCATCGCGTCGCCGTATTCCCGGATGTCTGAAGCGCTGCTGTTGGCGGCAAATGTCCACTGATCCGTGAAGTTCGTCAGATCCTCAAAGCCGACCCCTGCGGCGCTGGTGGCCTTCACAATGTAGTTGACTGATTCGCTCAGATCCAGCCCGCCGGCCTGGGCCAGCTGCATGGCAGCCGGCAAGCCCACCAGGATCTCCTCCAGATCCCAACCCGCGTGCGCCGCGACGGAGATCGCGTCAGCAACGTCGTTTGTATGAAAAATCGTGGTCGCCGCCCACTCGGTTGCGGCCGCGTCCAGCTCCTCCATCGTCCGCGCGAGCTCTGCCGTGTTCCGTCCGTAGGTGGTCGAAAGCGCCACCTCCGCGTCCTTCATGCTCCGCTCATAGTTGCGGTATACGGTCACGGAATCCTTCCCGAAGCTGATCAGCTGCTGCGAGAAACCGTTTACGATGCTGCCCATCTCCGTCAGCGTGTTCCCCAGCTTGGAAAAGCCGTTTCCCGCGCGAGCGTTGATGGTGATCAGGGTTTCAAGATTCTGTTTCGCCATGCGTCATACCTCTCCCGTGCCGGATTACACCGCACAGAGGATTTTCCCTGTGCCGTCTCCAAACAAAAAGAAATACACCGTGTCTCCCACGGTGTATGCTGTCTCGTCTATTGCCGAAAGCGGCAGGGATTCGATCCCCTCCCGATCCAGGGAGGCAACGGTATAGCCGTCATCCCCCGCCGCTTTGATGATTCCTCTTTCAATTGTGGCGCCCATGCCCATGCTCCTTTTATCGGATCGTCGAGATGCACCGGTGCATCCTCACTTTGGACGTGCCCTCGATCAGATCGTGCTCCGCGTCTGCAATCAGCCAGTTCCCATCCATGGCGGTGCCGCCCGTCACGTCGATCCGGGTCATGGCCGTAAAGCCCTGGTTAAACTCACTCTGCAGGCACAGGGTTTCGCAGCGCCGGTTGTGCGCCAGAAGCAATCCGCGTGCCCAGCGCCCCGCCTGCAGCTCAGTCCTTGCGGGCAGATCGTTCCGGAGGATCTGGATCCCGAGCGAAACACCTTCATCTGATGCCGTGCAGGATGCAAACGCCGTCCGCACGGTAAGCGTTCGTGCTTTTTCTCCCGTATTTTGGAGCTCAATGCCCGCCTGATCCGCGGAAAGGCGGATCGTCTGATGGGCGTTCCTCTCCTGGGCGTAGAGGATCCCGATGGCCGTAAGGCGTCCGTCCACGCATTTCAGCTCCGCCCCCTCCATCCGCAGCAAACGGCTCAAAAAGGCGGCGCAGCTCTCGTCCTCCTGCTGGACATAGGGGATTTTCGTTTTCCCGTCCAGCCCGTAAATCCGGGATCCCATTCCGCTGCTTGCACCGCAGCTGCTCATGATCTCCTCCAGCGTTTTCCCGGCATAGCTCCGATAAATCCGGTTCCTGGCCGCACAGGGCAGGGCCGTCGCCCGGATCAGAAACCTGCCGTCCGCCGGCAGGATGCTGTGCAGGTACATTTCGCCCGCGTCATAATCCTGGTGCGTGACGCGGATGCGGTCGTCTCGTTTCGGCTCCCAGCGGAACCATTTCCCCGCGTCCTCCATCTCAAGCTCCAGGCTGTCACAGCGCTCCCCCGCCGTATCGCGGACGATACAATGTCTCACCTGGACGTATTTTGAGATGTCCGTGTTTTCATAAATGATTTTCATGCACTACCTCCGTAGGAAACGATTCCCCGATCGCTCCGCCGCCTGCCTTCCCCGCGCTCTTGGCTCCCCTGCAAGGGGAGCTGTCATGGTCGCCCGCGGCCATGACTGAGGGGGTTGCGGCTGTGCCGAAGGCCTGTCATTGCGAACCAGCACGCACGCTGGTGTGGCAATCCGTTTTCCCGTCCCCTACAGATCCCGGAACACCACCCGGGTCACGCGGGTGGTTCTCCCGTTCCCGCTCAGACTGTCGACAAGGTTCTTGAAATACTGAATGCGCGCCGCAATCTCTCCCAGGTCGATCGCCCGGTATTCCCGGGATCCCACCTTGTAGTATTCGGCCTGCCCGCTGGCCAGCGCATACTCGCATTCCTTCCATTTCTGCAGCATGTCCCGGGCTTCCTCCAGCGTGTATGCGGACGTAAATGCCATACGCTCATCTCCTAAACCTGGATTCCCCGGCTCACAACGTGTCGCTGCTTTCGCCGGGTCTCCTCTGTTTTGCTGATAATGTGGCGCTCCTCTTCCCCGGAAATGACCCGCTCCAGCTCGTCGAAGTGCCAGTTGAAATATCGGTAAGCCGCCCGTGCGTAGTTCCGGCAGTCAAGCGGCTCGTTTCTCTCATAGATTTTTTCCCAGGCGACCACGCTCTGGCCGCTGCGGCGGTGGATCACCATCCGCTCGGACAGCAGCCCCTTGAAAAATTCCAGATCATAGCCCGCCCGGTAGTCCAGCGGAAAGTGCATATAGCCCTTTCCCTCTTCCTCAATGCCTGCGGAATAGAGGATGGCTTCTTTCCCGGCGTCTACGCCCAACACGAATTTCACACCGTCTTCCTTGCCGCCGCTGCGCTTCATGGGGCGGCAGAGCTGCTTTCCTTCGCCGCCCTCGCCCTTGATCGGCCAGATCCTTCGGCTTGCCCGCTTGGCGCAGGCTTTGTAAATATCCTGGGTAAAGTGACCGCCGCTGTCGATGAAGGTCGCCAGGATCCGCATTCGCATCCCGTTTTGAAGCTTCCATTCCCGATCCAGCAGGGCGTCCACCTCTTCCCAAACGCCGGGCGCGTCAGCCCGTCCCGGAATGATGCCCCTGCTGATCCCCCAGCTCTGCTCATTCCGATCCCAGCCTACCACCTCGTATTCCAGGCGGTTGTCCTGCGTGTCGATGCCCATGGTGAGCAGCAGCACGCCGGGCGGAACCTCTGCGGTGTAATGCTCCCGCCGCTGAAACAGCTTCTCCACCAGGCCGTTGGATTCCCTGACCTCCCAGCTCTCCCCCAGGATGGTGTTGTAAAAGGTTTTCAGCTTTTCCGGATCCTTGTGCGCCTTCAAAAACTTTCGCACAATATCCTTCCAGTCTGACCATGGCGACATAAAGGCGTTCAAACGAAAAGACCGGATCCCGTTTTGGAGCGCTTTTGGGTTTTTGCTGACCCATTTTGCGGGCAGCCGCTTTGCCTCAAACTCCCCGATGTCCCGCTTGCAGGTCGGGCAGCGCCAGGTGACGAGCTTCACGTGGAAGTCATCCTCGCCGCTGGCCGTTTTGTAATCCTCTTTTTCAAAGTGGATGTCCCCGAAGCGGATGAAGCTGTAGTGGTGACAGTGCGGACACTCCGTGTGCCACTCCTCCTGCGTTCCGTCCATGTAATCCCTCTCGATCCTGCTGCCGCCCTTGATGGTGGGCGTGGAGGTCTTGATGATCTTCCGGTTGTGGCGGAAGGTCTCGGTGCGTCTTTCTGCCAGCTCCTGCGGGTCGCCCTCTGTCCCGGCGCTTGCCGGGAAGCGATCCGTTTCGTCCATAAAGATATAGCGTACCGGCTTGCTGCTCAGATCCGCCGGGCTGTTCGCCCCGATAATGGCCAGGCTCCCGCCCGGGAAGGTTTTCATGGTAATGGTATTTGCCGCGTCACGGGCCCGCGCCTTATAGACCTTCTCCCGCAGCGACGGACAGGCCGCAATCATCGGCGCAATGCGTCGCTTGGAGTAGTCCTCCGCGACCTCCTTCGTCGGCTGGATATACAGCATCGGCCCCGGGTCGTTGTCAATGGCGCAGCCCATCATGTTCAGCTCGATCTCACTCTTGCCCACCTGGGCGCTGGCCATGATCACGATCTGCCAGATCCCCGGCTGCGTGAAGCTGTCCATGATCTCCCGTTGATAGGGTGCCCGATCCGTCCGCCACGCGCCGGGCTCTGCGCTGGCCTCGGATACAAGCACTCTGTTTTCGTCCGCCCACTCTGATACCGTCTGGGGCCGCGGCGGCTTCAGCATGGCGCAGGTATGCCGCCACAGCTCAGATAGTGCGCTCACGAGCGTTCACCTCTGTTCTTTCCCTGTCCTCCTGAAACGGCAGCAGGGGATTCTCTTCACTTCTTCTGCCGTTTTTCCAGCACATTCAGCATTGCGCCCCACATCGTGTGGAATCTGTGCAAGCTCATGTTCAGAAAATCCGGGATCGGCGTGTGGGTGATCATGGCCGCCGTGATTATTTTTTCGAGATACGCAGTCGGCCCGCCCGGGTCGACGCGCTGAAAAAAAGCGTTGCCAGCTGCACGCCCTCCACAGCGTCCGTCACACCGAGACGGTCGATAATATCCCGCATGTCCACGCCGTCGGTCTCCTTGCTCGCCGCCTTCGCAAACAGAGCCAGACCCTGCCGATAGGTGATGCGAAAAATCTGCTGGGCGTTGGGGTCGGTGTCCATCGCGTCGGTGTATTCCGTCCCGGTCAGCGCGGTAAAGTCATAGGGCAGCTCCGTGATCTCCTTCTCCCCCGCCTGGATCGGCGTTTCCAGCCGCAGACGGCCCTTGCCCGCGCCCATGGCCTCGTTGGCCTCCTTGCTTTTTTCGCGGATTTCCTCCACCCGCTCCAAAAACTGCTTTTTCATTTCCTCCCGGTCATGCTCGGTCATTTCGTTCTTTTTTTCGGCCTTCGCCTTGTCATTCATTTCATTTTTCATTTTTAATCATCCTTTCCTTGTAGGCTCCCCTGAAAGGGGAGCTGGCAGCCCAACGGGCTGACTGAGGGGTTTCCTTGTAGGCTCCCCTGAAAGGGGAGCTGGCAGCCCAACGGGCTGACTGAGGGGTTTCCTTGTAGGCTCCCCTGAAAGGGGAGCTGGCAGCCCAACGGGCTGACTGAGGGGTTTTCCTTGGAGGCTCCCCCGCTTTCTTGTCATTGCGAAATGTAGGGCCGAGCATTGCTCGGCCGTCCATTGTTCGCCGATCAGTGATCGGCGCTACAGTGTGGCAATCCGTTTCTCCGTCCCTTGCCTTCCTCCGGTGGACGGATCTTCGCTGCTTTACATTCTGTGCAGCGCGTCCCAGACCTCGCCGCCAGCTTCTCCGTCAACGGTCAGATCCTCGTAGCGCTGGAAGGTGATCACGGCCTTCTTCGTCTCGGTGCCGAACTGTCCGTCCGGCTTCTCTACGCCCCGGTCGTCCTTTTCGCCGCCGCAGCTGAGACCTCTCCCGATCAGCAGCCACTGCAGCGCCTTGACATAAGGCCCGCTCGCGCCCTGCTTCAGCAGCGGAAGAGGAACCTTGTAGCGGAAGTCCAGCGGTACCGTTTTGGCCGGCGCGGGCGTTTCCTCTCCGGCAGAGGAACTTCCCCCTGTGGTTCCTGCGATCCGCAGGGTATCCGCGGCCTTGCTGCCGTTGTCCAGTCCACAGACGGTGTGCCCGCTGCTCACATAGATCATCCCGCGCACACAGTAGGCCGAACTCCGGAGCAGCTCCGTGTTTTTGAGGATCACATAGCCGGCCTTGCGCAGCTCCGCCTCCATGGTGCGGGTTGTCCATCCGTTGCTCCCATAGCCCACTCCGGGCGCGCCGGATGCCACCGCTGCGCAGTTTTGGAGGCTGCTGCAGTCGCAGTTGCATTTGACCTTGATCCGAGCGAGTTCAAGGCCAACCGCTTTTGCCTGTTGATACAGGGTGTTGCGGCTGTTCTGACTGTAGCCGATTTGGTCATTTGCGCACGCCGCCTCCACGGCGGCCGCGTGCCTCTCCCTCACGCCGGCGTCCGGGTGGATAGCGGCAAACAGCCACCCTCCGTCCCACCAGCTCCGGGTGCAGACCTCCCGGCCTGTCTGATCGCCAGCTGTCCCGTTAACCGTTCCGGTCTCCGCGATGCTCGCGTGTCCGATCCTTACGCTCATCTTGCTTCCTCCTTTTAGGCTCCCACGTTGTAAGGAATGAGCCGTCCGGCTGCTTGGTGCGAACCTGTTTATACGGATGCTTAAACGCCCGCCCCGAGAGCAGTTCCTTGAATCCGCCCTTGACGATGTACCAGCTTTGCTCCAGGTAGCCCACCTTGCGATACGGCACAGTTCATCCCTCCTTTCCCATCGCAGCGCAAAGCGCCGGGATGGAACCCGGCGCTTTGTCTATTTAGTATTAATTCAGCATGTTTTCCACAACGCTGGTGCAGTCCACCCCGTTGTAGCGGATCAGGCCGGCGGTGGCGTCCGCGATGGTCACGACCTTGCCGTCGATCTCCTCCTCATACCGCAGCACAGAGTATTTGTCCGTACTGCCATAGGGATTGCCCATCTCAATGCTGCCCTTCTGGGTGGACACGTGCACGCCCGTGATCCGAAACTTCACGCTCTCGTGCTCGATCTCGCCCTTGGCCACATTGTAGCGCTGCCGGACGGTGCGCACCTCGATCAGGTGCTTGCCGGGATCGGCCAGATACTTGCAGTTCACGCCGTTGTTGTGCCCGACGCCGAATTCCATGGCCTCCAGGTGGGTGGTGTTGGGCATGTCCACATCCATGGCCATGCCGGCGGCGCTGATAGTGGTGGTGGGGTGCTTGACCTCCGGAAGGTCGATCTTGGTCACATCCTCCACGGTGCGCTTGTTGTCGATCAGCCGATGCCCTTCTACGTTGTTGTAAACCTTCTGCGGCATAAAACTCCCTCCTTAGATCACGTTCTCGAAGTAGGTGACAAAGCCCTCGTCCGTCCAGTTGACGATCGCGGTCAGGCTCTTGGCCAGCGGCGTGGTCGTCACGTTGAACACGAAGGAGTAGTCGCCCTGCATGATGTCGCTGCGGGCGTCGGCGGAGGCGTTCAGATGCACCTCGCCGTAGCTCAGCGCGCCGATCTTCTGCAGGGCGTCAAGCCTGGTCTGCTCCTCGGCCAGGATGCTCTGCAGGTCGTTCGCGCTCATGGGCTTGTCCACGTCGCTGGGCCGGCGGTGCTGGAAATCGTTGCAGATGTAGTAGAGCATCATCCGGTTGGTCTCAGCCACGTTGATATAGTCGCCGCCCTCCGCGCTGTAATCCGCGCTGTGGCAGCCCCAGATCGCCCAGCGGCCGCCCACAAAGGCCGCGCTTGCGATGCCGTTCTTGCACAGCTTCTCGTTGATCAGCGTGTCGTCATAGACGCGGCCGGCGGACGCGGCGCCCAGATACAGGTTCTGGATCAGCGGGCAGGCGGTGTTGCTGGCCGTGCGCCAGGGGATGCCGTCCTGATCCAGCAGCAGCTCCTGGAAATTGGCCGCCGCCAGCACCGAAAGGTGATAGGTCTTCCCGTCCACGCCCTGCGCCAGCGGGAAGTAAACCGTCTCGTTCTCCCGGTTATAATTGTTGCTGGCCTTCCAGGTCGCAGCCGTGGCCAGCGTGACAGCGGTCTCCCCGTCCAGGATCGGGAGATCCACAAACAGATAGGCGTCCCAGTGGCCGTTGATTTTGCTGCTGATCTGCGCCATCACGTTGTGCACCGCGGGGATGGAGGAGAAACCGGGCGCCGCCAGAAAGGCGGGGATGTGTCCGGTCTCCTGGTACACGTTGGCGACGGCATAAAGGCCGGCGTTAAGACCCGCCCCGTCGGTGCTGCCGATCACATCGGAGGCCACAACCGCGGTGGCGTCGATGGTGTAGTAGCTCACAGTCAGCGCGGAGCTGCCCAGGGAACCGGCGGACAGCTCGGAGATCACGATGGTCTTCTTCTCGCTGTTGTAGGCGATGGCATAGTCCGTGCCCTTCACCTTGTCGGTCTGACCGGCCTTCACCGTCACCGTGTCCAGGATGATGCTCTCGGCATTCGCCACCGTGATCCTGCCGTTGGCAGGGGTGAGAGAGGCGGTGGTGGCCTCGCTGCTGCGGTGGGTCGCCGGGTTCAGGACGTTGATGAAAATCAGCGGGCCCACGCCCTTGTGCTCCAGGTGGACGTGCATCGCCTCGCACAGCGTGTACTTCGCCCAATCCTCGCTGTAGCCCAGCAGGTTCCGGGCCTCGGCGATGTTGTGCACCAGGATCGGCTTGTTGACCTTGTCGGCGCCGCCCTCCAGCGTGTGGACAGGCGCGGTGCCGATGTAAACGATAGCGTCCAGGCTCGTATCCGCCACGCGGGATCCCACCGGCTGGATCTTGCCATAGGCGCCATGCAGGTATTCAGACATTTTTTATAATCTCCTTTCCTTATAGGCTCCCCTGCTAAGGGGAGCTGGCGCGTCAGCGCCTGAGGGGTATGCTCCTTTCATCTTTGGCCCCCTTGCCTAAAGGGAGCTGTCAGCCAAAGGCTGACTGGGGGATTCGTCATTGCGAACCAGGCCGCAGCTCTGGTGTGGCAATCCAGCTCTCCAGCCTCCCCCATTGGGGGAGGTGCCCAGTGCACTCACCGGGCGGTGGGCACCTCCCCTCGTAGGGGCGATTCACGAATCGCCCGCGCAGACCGAAGGCCTGTCATTGGGAACCGTAGGGCCGATCAGTGCTCGGCCGTCTTGCCTCCACCCCTGGGGGAGGTGTCGCCGAAGGCGACGGAAGGGTTCTCCCCTCACTCCAGGTATTGCTCAAGATCCGGGTTGGGCCGTTCTTCAGCGTAGCATCCGAAGCTCGCGTTCACAAAGCCGTAGTACATCGGCCTGCGGTCAACCACATAGCTCTGATCGGTGTAAAGGCTGTAGGTCATACTGGCCTCGTCCAGAAACAGATCCGTTTCGGGGATGATCCTTGCTCCAAGCAGCTTTTCCTTGCAGTCGTCCATCCAGTCCATCAGCGTGAAGAGGCCTGTTTCCGTCCCCTCCTGGAGCAGTCCCAGATCCATGCCCTTCCCGTTTTTCTCGGCGCTTTCCGCGAAGCCCGGCAGCCGCGTCCCCGGCTCATAGACACAGAACAGGATGCTGACGTTCAGCGTCTGCCCCAGCTCCTGGGGGCGGTGAATGCCGCTGTAACGGTCAAAGCGTCTCTCCTCCATGTTTTTCACCGTGGATTGGTTGGGCATGATGATGATGCCCGGCGCAATGCTCTCCGGCAGTGCCTCAAACAATCTCCCGGATTGGTCGAGCCGCGAGGGTGCCCAGGCCAGATAGCATTTCGGCTCCGTCAGCCGCACTTCCGCCAGATTCATGCCGCCGCCCGGTGCCTTCATGCTCCTCCCGGTGCAGAGCTCCCGTATCGTCCATTCCTTCAGCTTCTCCAGCCTTGCTCGTGTACGCATCATGGCCTCCTCACATCAGCTCTCTCGGGTCGCGCGCAGACAGCAGAATGTCCAGCATCCCCATGTTGTGCCCCACATTGACGACCCACATGGTTCGCCCGTCCAGAAACACCTGGGTATTGGGCTCCGGCTCTCGTCCGCCAGGCAGCTCCTCAAGCGGCGTGTGAAGCAAAATTTCCCGGGTGTTGTTGTCCCAGGAAATATCGTTCACGTTGTTGTTTTTTCGCTTCAAAGCCTCTTCCTCGTCGGGCACGCAAACGATCTGCTTCCCGTTCCAGAAATGGGTTTCGGCAAAATGCTCCCGGTTCATGAAGACGCGCCCAATATCCGCTGCGATCCGATCCTTCAGCGACATTTTATGCCTCCCCTGTCAAGGGGAGGGGAACCGCGCAAGCGGTGGAGGGGTTTTCCACAGCTTTCTTGCCGGGTTTATTTTTCGCTCCGGCGGCCGCAGCCTTTTCCTGTCTTTGCGTCGGCACGGCCTCCCGCCTTGCGGTGCCCGAAAAATCGTTCGGGCTTTCGCTTTCCCTCCGGTTTTTCGACCGCTGCGGAAAAGCCGCGCCGACTTCTTCCGCCACCGGCGGCGTCGGAACGGCTTTCCCCTGCTCCACCAGACGGGCGCCGTAACTGTCGTTCACGTCCAGCAGCTTCCCGGTTTTGAGCTCGGTCACCTTCATTTGCTCTTCCCTCCCTCGCGCTTCCGGCTGCTGCTTTTCCGCTTGGCCGGTGCGGGCTTCTCCTGGGCGGGCTCCGTCACGATCCCCGCCATCACGTCGATCTCCTCCGGCTCGGCCTCCTCGTCGATTTCCTCCGGCTCGGCCTCCTCGTCGATTTCCTCCGGCTCGGTCTCCCCCAAGTTGTCATTGCGAACCAGTGCCGCAGCACTGGTGTGGCAATCCGTCTTCTCCGCCGGCGCGGCCTCCTCGCCAGCCTCCCCTGTAAGGGGAGGTGTCTGCGCAGCAGACGGAGGGGTTTCCTCCTCGCGGGGATCGCCGTCCTCGGCGGCCCGCTCGCCTCCCCCATTGGGGGAGGTCTCGTCTCCGGTGTCAGAAGGCGTTTCACCCGCTGCAGGCGCAATCTTCTCGATCGCGCCCACCTTCAGATGCCATACGGCGTTGGGATCCTCCTCGATCACCTCACCCGGGCGGTACATGACGCCGTTCACGCGGACGTGGTGTTTGGCACAAAACATGGCGGCCTCCTTAGAGCACCGTGGCCACGGCCCAGGCGTCCACATTGAAGGGCACCACCGTCGGGTCGCTGGTCAGACGGTTCTTGATGCTGTTGCCGTCGATGCTGCCATAGCGGAGGGGCACTTCCTTCTTGATGTAGGTCTTGTGCTGGGCGTTGGGGCCGGTCTCCTCCACCTGCGTAACCGGGCCGTGGGGCACTTTCAGGATGCCGTCGGCGCCGGCCAGCAGCGTGCCGCTGGGCAGGATGGGCTGCACCTGGCCGTCGTCGTCCACAAAGGTGCCGCTCAGAGAATACATCTCCACGCCGTCGCTGTTCCAGCCCAGGAAGCGCAGACCGCTGCCGCGGTACCGGGTGTTCAGCTCGCCCATGTTGATGTTGCGGCCGTCAAAGAGCCGGATATAATTGCTGTTGTCCCGCAGACAGGCGGCAACGTCCGGCGCCATCACCAGCTTGTCCACATAGCCAAGGCCCTCGTACACCAGATCAAAGATCTCGTGCATATCATCGTCGATCTTGGCGCCCGCCTGATCCCAACTCGTATCCGGCGTGAAGAAGTTGGTAAAGCCGTAGTCGGCCACCATGCTGGCCTTCTTGCTGCGGCCCTCGTTGGTGTAGGTAAAGATCTCCAGCTTGCCGGTCAGCAGCACCTGGCGAACCATCCACTCTCTCCGGCGCTGGATCGCCTTGCGCATATCCACCAGGTCGCGGGCCAGCAGCTTCTTCTCCCGCTCCTGGGGCGTCATCGCGCCCAGGACGCGCTCGCCGAACATCCTGCCCTGCAGGTTCTCGGCCTCGATCATGCGCTCCGGGGCGATGCAGCAGAAGCCGATCTCCCGGGTCTCGTAGCCGTCGCGGCTCATCAGCACGCCGCCGGTACCGGGATGCACCGTCGGCGCCATGCGCCGGCTGCCCTTCCGGTAGTCGTAGATGGCCTTGGTGTCCTCCACCGCGCCCACGTCCCGGGCGAAGGTGTCAAAGAGGAAGCTGTATTCCCGGGGCAGCAGGTCGATTGCCGCCAGCTGCGCACGGGTAGAATAAATATCAAGAGGCATTTTTCATTCTCCTTTCATCTTTGGCCCCCTTGCCTAAAGGGGGCTGTCAGCCCTCTGGCTGACTGGGGGATATTCCCGATCAGGATCCGGTCACGTAATTGTCGAAGGTGCTGGTGCTCTCCATCGGGTCGAACACGATGCCCTGCATCCGCAGGATCACCTTGTGCGCCGCCGTCAGAGCCGCACCGGCGGCCAGCTTGACCGCCCCGTCCACAAAGCATCCGGCGCGGTAAGCCGCGGCGTCCTCGGCCACGGCAGTCGTGCCCGACGCGGGGGCGCTCCCGGTGTCCACGTCCTCGTTCAGAACCGCGAGCTGATTGGTGTTCACCACATTGGCCGCAGCCGCAGGCGACCACATGCCCGTCGCCTCCCGGTACATCAGGGTGCCGCGGGAAATAGTGCCGCTGCCGGGTTTGCAGGGGATGGAAATGACATCCGCGCCCTGGGGGTCGGCCAGCAGGTTGGAATAGCCCTTCTCGCCGATCACACTGTAAAGATCGCTCATTTTTTCTTCTCCTTTCATTTTCTTGCCTCCCCCTCCGGGGGAGGTGTCATCCGGCGTCTCACGCAAGCCGGATGACGGAAGGGGTTCCCATATTCTGCCTTCTCCCTGAGGGGAAGGTGACGCTTCAGCGTCTTTCTTAGAACATGCCGCCTTCGCCGCTGCTCACGTAGTTCTTGGCGTACTCCGCCATGCTCTTGGCAAAGTCGTCAAGCTCCTTCTGCTCGTTGGCCTGGCCGCCGGCGGCCGCACCTGCGACCTCCTGGGCCGGATTGGTCTCCTCACGCCGCTGCTGCAGGAAACCGGCGCCTTTCTCCTTCATGGCCTGCACGATCTGCTTGTGGAAGTCCATGGCGGACGTGCCGTCAGCCTTGGCCTTCGCAGCCATCTTCTCGTAGCCGGGCGTGGTCATCGCGTCGATTTCCGCAAGACGCTCGCGCTCCGCCTGCACAGCATTCTGCTGCACCTGGTTGAACAGGGCCGGGTTCTGCGCCTGAAGCTGCTCAGCGGTGAGTTCGTTGATCTCCATGGTTTTCTGTTCCTCCTCGTTTTGATCTATTTCAGTCGGCGCCCCGGCAACAGGAGTACCGTTACTGACATTACTTGTCATTGCGAGACAGTGACCCGTGTCACTGTCGTGGCAATCCGTCTTTTTCTCTTCCTCGTCCTTTACGGCAATCTGCTCCGGCACCGCCTTATACAGTCCCCGCATGACGCTCATCACGTCCTTCGATACGCAGGCCGCCGCCTGGCTCTCGCTGTTCCCCTCCGCGGCAAGCTCGTCGGCAAAGCCGTATTTTACCGCGTCCTCGGCGCTCAGCCAGGTCTCCGCGTCCATCCAGCTCTTGATCTGCTCCTCGCTCTGCCCGGTCTTGGCGGCGTAAAAGCCACGGCTGCTTGCCTCAAGGCTCCGCAGGTGCTCCACGGTCTTTTCCATCTCGTTGGCATTGCCCACCGCCCAACTCCAGGGATTGTGGATCATGTACTCGCTCCCCGGCGTGATGATCACTTTTGCGCCCGGCAGCGTGGCCGGGATCGTCGCCGCGCTGGCGCACAGGCCCTCGATCCGGATGGTGATCGCCTCGAAACCCGCTCCGGCCAGAATGGCGCGCATGGCCACCGCCTGGGTCACAATGCCGCCCGGGCTGTTGATGCGCAGCAGCAGCCGCTTGGCGCCGTCCGCCTTGATCTGCTTGATCGCCTGGTCAAAATCTGCGGCGCTCTTATCCTGCGGGTATGCCTCTTTGTAATACTTGCTGTAGTCCGGCACGATCTCGCCGTACAGCATCACCTCGCCCTCGTCCGTTCCCGCGATCATGCGCGGCGTTCCGGTCATCAGGCGAAAACAGTCTCTCTTCGGCATGCTTAATCCTCCTCTTCCTCTCCCGGATCCTCTCCGGTCGAATCGTCGCTTTTCTCGGCTCCGTCCAGCCCCATCTCCCGCATCACGGCAACCTCCCGCTTCCGCTGCCGCACATTGGCGGCCCAGTCGTTGCCGTTATACTCGCTGGCCTCCTGCTCCTGGGTGGTGATGTTGTTCCGGATCCTGCCCTCGGCGGCCTTGACCTCCTTCAGCGGATCCACATGGCCCATGTTGGCGCCTCTCCAGTCGCAGCCGCACCACGCCTGCCGCACCGCCGGGTCATCAAAAAAGCCGGGCGCTTCAATGCGTCCGGCAGCTACCGCCTCGGAAAGGAACTGCTCATAGATGGGCTGGTTGAACATGGTGTTGAACCGTGTCCGGTACACCCGCACCGTCCTCCAGAAATCCAACAGCGCCGCTCTTGCGGCGGTGTAGTTGGTCTCGTATTTCTTGATCAGCACTTCCTTCGGGATTCCCATGGAGGAGGCGATCACCATGATGGAGGTGTTGACAAAGGCTTCAAACTGGCTGTTGGAGCGCAGCGGATTGATGGTCTCGATCTTTTTCCCCGGCGGCAGATCGTAGATGGCGCCCGGCGCAAGCTCTAACTTCAGCTCGTCGTCCGTCACCTTTTCCTCGTCGTTTACCGCGTCCTCCATGCCGGCCTTGCCGTCGTCCTCCTCGCTGATCACGAAGGCCGTCAGCATGGCGGAAACCACGTTGGCCGCAAGCTCTGATTTCATGTAACGGTCAAACTGCTTCAGCGCTTCAATCTCCGCCGCAATAAACGGGATCCCGCGTCTCTGCTCCGGCCGCTCGTGGGTCATGATATGCAGAATGTTGGGAAAGCCGGTGTCTTTCCCGTAGGCGTCCACCGCCGTCCAGCTCAGCTCGCTGTTGTCATTGGCCGCAAGCGGGCTTCGGCTGGCAATGTGATAGCGCAGCACGGCGCCGGCCTTGTCGATTTCCACGCCGTCAATGATCCGCCCGCCGTTGCCGCTTTCCTTGATCTCGCTCTCCCCGCTGCTGTCCGGCGTGCAGATCCGATCCGCCTCCAGCAGGCGGATCGTCGTCTGATAGGGCGTTCGTTTATTCTCCGCCATGCCGAACAGGGCGAACACGTCCCCGCTCATCAGCATGGAGAGAAAGGCAAGCTCCTGCAGGCCGTAAAAATTCTGTCGGCGCTCCGCGTCGCACATATTGTTTTCCGCCCAGAGCCGCCACTCTCGCAGGATCTTCCGCTCCGCTTCCTCCCGTGTTTCGTCGCTCAGTCCAAGGAAATCGCCGTCGATCTTGGGCTTCGGCATGATGCCCCAGCCTACCACCGAGGTCGTCAGCGTCTTCGGGCCGGAGCGTCCCAGGCCACCGCCTGCATAGAGGTCTCGGGCCCGCTGCCGCAGCATGGAGGAATACTGGTCGATATTGTCCTCCGCGTTCCCGGCCTCGATGATCCAACCGATCATGCTGTTCAGCGTTCGGCTTGCGCCGTGCTGACCATAGCTCATCCTGGCCGGGCCGGCCTTCCGCCCAGGCTCCTGGGCGGCTTGTTCCGCCTCTCTCTCCAGCCGCTGCCGGTATGCTGCATTCCCCTTCCTGGGATTCAGCAGAAAAAGCGCCCGCTCCCGAAAGGTGGGTTCGTTACTCATATCATCACTTCCTCTTATAGCCTTCCACCATCCTTGCCTCCCCTCTGGGGGAGGTGTCGCCCTGGCTCCCTCATTGTGGGCCTTGGGTCTGTCAGCCGTCAGGCTGACTGAGGGAGTTGCGACGGAAGGGGTTTTCCCGTAGGGGCGACCTGTGGTCGCCCGCTCTTGCCTCCCCTGCAAGGGGAGGTGTCTGCGCAGCAGACGAAGGGGTTTCCCGTAGGGGCGATTCACGAATCGCCCGCCCAGGCCGAAGGCCTGTCATTGCGAACCAGCGCGCACGCTGGTGTGGCAATCCGTTCCCCTCTTCTTACTCGTCTTCCTCGCCATCTCCTGGCTCAGCAGTTTCCTCCGCCGCGTACTCCGGCAGCGGCGTATCTGCGAGGCCGTTCAGTACGCCCCGGATCTCCGCGTCGATGATGGCGGCGATCTGTTCGGTGTTGTCCATCATTTTCAAGGACGGAGCCAGCTTGCTCGGAAGGCGGATCAGGTTCTGCATCACGGTGTTGGCAATATCGCCCCACAGCCGCTTCACGTCCTGCACGTCTACGAGCTGCCCCCGCATCCGGGCAACCTCCAATTCGGTCTTCTGGGTCTTTACTACCTCATGCCGCGCCTTGACCACATCCAGGTCGTCTACCGCCTCGACCTCGCAGTCCACGTTGTAGGCGACCCATCGCTGTACAAAAATGGCGAGGTCGTACTTTCCGCCCTCGCCTGCAACAAACAGTTTTTTCTCTTTCGGCAAATCCCGGTCTATGTCGTGGAGCCGCCGATAGGTGTAGCCCGCTACCGTTGCGAGCTCTTTCTTTGTCAATTCCATCTTGGAGCCTACCTTCCGTGCGCGATCTCCCACTGGATCTCGTGCTCCATTCGGTTCCGCATATAGGTCATAATATCCCTCTGCACGTCTTGCTTGGATCGGTTCATCGGCATTTGCGGGATGCCGATGCCGGAAACCCTGACGATGGGGAGCCTGGCCTTGCCTTTTCTGGTAAAGGTCAGCCCGCCCAGCCTGGAGCCCAGGTTCCGAAACGGCGGCATGTCGCCCTGATCCTCCATTTTTGCGGGGAGTGTACTCTGTCCGGATTTCACGATGCGCGCCTTGACCCGGTATTTCCGTCTCAGGCTCGCCCAGCCATGGGCGCCGCCGCTGGCGGCAAAGCCGCTTCCGATGTTCTTCCGCGGCGCCCGGATGGGGATCGTGCAGCCAACCCCCATTACTCCGCTGCTGAGCTTCGCATTTTTCACCGCTTCCCCGATCTCTCGCGGCCTTGCGTAATACTGACGCGGCAGATCCTTTTTCAGGATCTGTCTCACATGGCCTCCGGTTCTCCGAAAAATACGGGCCATCACCTGCTCGACGCGCTGCGGCGTCAAAACTTCGCGCAGCCGCTTGATCTCGTCGTTGAGCTCGCTTGCGTCTATTTCAAGGTAACCCCCACCGGCCATGTCATCACTTCCTTGTAGTCTCCCCGTAGGGGCGATTCACGAATCGCCCGCGCAGGCCGAAGGCCTGTCATTGCGAACCAGCGCGCACGCTGATGTGGGGTCTGCCCTGCGGGTGCAATCCGTTCCCCTCGTCCTTGCCTCCCCCTCTGGGGGAGGTGTCGCCCTGGCTCCCTCATTGAGGGCCTTGGGTCTGTCAGCCGTCAGGCTGACTGAGGGAGTTGCGACGGAAGGGGTTTTCCCGTAGGGGCGATTCACGAATCGCCCGCCCAGGCCGAAGGCCTGTCATTGCGAACCAGCGCGCACGCTGGTGTGGCAATCCGTTCCCTCGTCCTTTCCGGGTATAAAAAAAGACGGGCAAGCAAATCTTGTCCGTCTGTCCCATCTCTGGCGATGGTACCATGTTATCACATCGGCCTTGCAATTTCAACAAGTACTTCAGAATTACCCTCCTCATAGTACGCCCGTGCTCGGGTCATGTGTTGACTCATATAATTCGCAGTATTGTGCGCACTCAATGGCGGCCTTCATATTCGCGCCGCCCTTCACTCTCTTTTGCTATGTTTCTGGTCAAATACGCTTTAAGTTTTTTTGCTTCACGCGGTTTTCTGATAAAAGCATCAATCAGCTCTTCTAAGGTAAGGCCAGTTCCGGGGTCAATCTGTTTCATGTCTGCCTTTCCGCCGCCCATCTCTTACCCCTCCTTGCTGTCTTCTCGGAGCGGTTCCCAAATCGGCTTCTCTTTCATTTCCTCGCCCTCCTCTGTCGGGATGACGGTGGGGGCGTCATTTATAAGGCTCATCAGCGTATTGCAGTCACTCGCATCATACTCGATCCCCCACACCTTGAAGACTGCCTCAAATAGCGCGTTCGCATCAATCAATCTCCCATGCGGCAGGACGGGGACGGCCTCGGTCTGCGCGAGACGTTCTCGCATCCCGTTGAAGCACACATAACTTGTCCCGTCTGGAAATATAACGAGCATTTGTCCCTTTTCCGGCATCTTCATGTTTGGCAGATAGATTCCCATCCCTTACCCCTCCTCGCTGTCTTCCTCAAGCTGGTACCGTTCCGGCCACTCCACCTTCGTCATGCGCTCTGCCTGCTCGATCCGGCGTTTCGTCCGCTCATACGCTCCTCTTGTCATGGCCAGGGCGTCCCGGATCTCCCGATCCGGTCGGTTCATCACATATTTCAGCGTCACCAGGCTCCGCATCTGGGCGCTGGGGATCTCGTTCAGGATCCTCTCTGCAAGCCGCAGCTGTGTGGCGTAATCCGTATAGGCGGCCACCTCCTCCCGGCTCAGCTCGTCCATCGCCGCTATGGCGCTGTCAAGGCCCTTTGGCCCCCCGCCGCCCGGCATACCGGTCAGGCTCTGGGTCATGCGGGTCAGCCGATCCTTTTGCCACTGGCGCCGCTGCTCCGCCTGCTTCACGCCCTGCATGCAGCCCATGACCTCCTGCAGGATCGGAATATCCAGATTGCGGATCACAACCGGCTGCCGCCGTTTCTCTGACAGGGCCTGCGCGTCCGGGCCGTTGATGCGGATCGTCCTTCCGTCCTCCGCCGTGAAAACGTAGTCCACGAACCTGCCGTAGCCGTTTTTTCCGGTGGCCACTGCAGCGCACCGCAGCCGCAGGCTGTCCCCTTTGCTCAGGCTCTTCCCTCTGTCCTGGGGAAGGATCAGCTTTTCCCCGCTGGGCAGCGCGAATACAGCCAGCTCCCCGCCGCCCATCGTGTCGCTGCACACAAGGATCAGCACGTCGCCGGGCTGGAGCTCGTCCCGGTTCTCATAAGCGCGGATCTGCTCCGCTCTGGTTTCCTTTTCGGTCATGACGCCGCCCTCCCATCTGTCAGCCGCATTCGCTCGGAAATTGCCGCCAGGCTCTCCCGGATCCCCGGCGGGATCATGGCAAGCTCCTTCTCCCGGCTCTGCTGCGCCCGGTAGCTCCGGCGGAAATTGGAGGCCACCACGCTCTGCACCGTGTCCGCGTCCATCATCGCCCATTCCCGCAGCTGCTCCGGCGCGCCGATGGCCTTCTGCACGGTCTCCGGCAGCTTCTGGTATTCCCTCTCGTAGCCATATAGACCGTTCTTGCAGGCTTTGGACACCATCGACCAGGCGTCCGCCTCGCTCAGCTCCTCTGTTGCCGTCAGCATCCGCATCTTCTCCCGGATCTGCCCGATATTGGGCGCAAACTGGATGCTCGTCTCCAGCAGCAAACGAACCGCAGTATAGACCAGATTGTAATCGTCTCCCGCAAATTCTTTGATCCACAATTCCAGCTTCAACGCAAATTGTCTCTCGTCGAGCTTGGCAAAGGAGTGCGGGTATTCTCCCTGGATCAGGGTCATGATTTCCGCAGTTTCTTTTTCTGTCATGTGCCTTGCCTCCTGTTCTGCAGCACGTCCATGAAGGTCAGATTCTTCCCCGCCGATGCGGCTCTTCCGACGGAGTTTCCTTCCTTGGGCTCCGGCGCCGGTTCCGTCCACCCCTTATTTTTCAGCCATTTGGCAGCGCCAGGCATAAAGCGGCCTTTCACCGCGGCCTGCTTCTGCGCCGCTTCGATCAGCACCTCCGGCGAAACACCGCTTTGGAGCACACCGAGGTATTCGTAATACGCCTCCTGGATGTCCCCATACTTCACAGGGAAGGCCGCCCATAGCGCCTCAAAGCCGTCGTCCCCTTTCTTCTCGCGCCTGGTCGCGGGTGTCCCACCGTGCAGCGGCGAAGAAGGCTCTTCCAAACCGTCGGGAGATTCCGGGCTGCTGCCGTTCTCTTCCTCCCGCGCGTGCGCGGTATTTCCATTCGTTTCGGATTCGGATTGGGATTCGGATTGGATTGGATTACGGGGGCATTTGCTATCATCTGCTATCAAATGATTTCCTTGGTTATCATCTGTCGGCAAGCCGTCACAAATGCCCACAGGAGCCGGGTATTTGCTCTTTTTTGCGCGGATCTGCTGATGCTTGCCCCACGTTTTCATCTGCAGGAAGGGCTTTCCGTCTACCTCGTAGAGGATCACCAGTTCCGCAGAGGCTAACGCCTCCAGGGCGGCCTCAATTGTTTCCACGCGAACGTCCTTTAAGGGGAAAAGCTTAGATTTCAAGATCTTCGCACGGGCGTCCATGCGCCCGAAGTCGTCACAGTTCACGATCAGCCGATAGAACACAGTTTCCTGAAACGCGTTCAGTTGCTCTACCTCTTCACTGGTACAGATACTTTCCTTGATAATGCGATTTGGCATGGTGTTGGCCTCCTGTTTTCTGTCATTGCGAGGAGCGAAAGCCCATGGCCGGTGGCAATCCGTTCCCCTCGTTCTCTCCGTAGGGGCGGCTAATAGCCGCCCGCTTGCCTCCCCCGCTCCGTCATTGCGAGGAGCGAAAGCCCATGGCCGGTGGCAATCCGTTTCCCCGTCCTTGCCTCCCCGGCAAGGGGAGCTGTCACCGCTCTTGGCTCCCCTGCAAGGGGAGCTGTCATGGTCGCCCGAGGCCATGACTGAGGGGTCGGCGGTGACGAAGGGGTGTCATTGCGAGGCCCCTCCGGGGCCGTGGCAATCCGTCCCCCCGTCCTTGCCTCCCCGGCAAGGGGAGCTGTCGCCGCTCTTGGCTCCCCGGCAAGGGGAGCTGTCGCCGCTCTTGGCTCCCCGGCAAGGGGAGCTGTCATGGTCGCCCGCGGCCATGACTGAGGGGTCGGCGGTGATGAAGGGGTGTCATTGCGAGGCCCCTCCGGGGCCGTGGCAATCCGTCCCCCGTCCTTGCCTCCCCCTCCGGGGGAGGTGGCCGAAGGCCGGTAGGGGTCATTCTCCCTGTCATCCTGAGCGCAGCGAAGGATCTCTCTCCCCGCCCGCGTCCTCCGCGGTGGGGAAGCGCTTATGTTCCAGATAAAACCGCACCTGATAATAAAGGCTCTTGACCTCATGCGGCGTCCCGGGCCGGTGCTTGGCAGCGCAGATCCGGCATCGCCCCGGCCCTGGAGCGATCACCCGGATCCTGCCGTCGCTGCTCATGTCTGCTTTCCCCGCACGCGCAGGATCGTCAGCCCGAAATGGTCCTCGATCCGCACGATGCGGCTCCGCCGCAGCTCCGGGTGCTCCTGCAGGATGCGTCCCAGCTCGTACTCTTCCCCGATCCGGACGCCGTTCTGATCCTCGGGATCCTGCAGCGCATAGACCCGATAGCCCTTCAGCCGGAACCCGCTGCGCCGTGCCATATAGCCCAGCGTTTTTCCCTCAAACTGTTTCATGCTCTTGCCTCGTCTTTCTCGCTTTCGCGCGCTCTCGCATCATATCCGCCCGCAGACAGCCGCAGGAGCGCACCTTCCCCGCGCGCAGGTTGGAGCCCAGCACCCAACTGGTATTCCCGCAGCCGCCCAGCTCAGGATCACAGAGACAGCGCCAAACGGTATCCATACTCTCCGGGCTGTTGGGGGATCGGTATTGTCCGTCCCGCTCTAATACGCGCAGCCGCCCGAAGGCTTTTCCGGTCAGATCAATCAATTTTCCCATGGTTTTTTCCCTGCGTCATGATGCGTCTGATACAGTCCGGGCAATAGTCGATCTCCTCGCCGACCCTGGTCGCGCAGCTCTCGCAGATCGGCCGGTCGCAGGTCAAGGTGACGTGCATGGGCGTCTGCCAGGGCCAATAGTCGGCGCCGGGGATCTGAACTGTCCGCGGCGGATGCCCGCACCAATGCTGCCTGCCGATCGGCGCGTCACACAGCCGCGTGGCGATACGCTTCCGGCAGAAAGGGCAGAGCACCGCTTCCGGATCAAAGTTGATGATGTTGTCCATACGGCTTATACCAGCACGCGGTACACGTTTTCCAGATAGGCCACGTCCAGGCTCTTGACCTCGACGCCGCGCCCATCGGCCAGCGTGAGTGCGACCTTCGCCTTGCTGCGCAGCTCATTGGAGAGCTCGAACATGGAGAACTTGGTTTCCACGACGTTGCTTGACCCGTCCGCCAGCCCAATCCTCAAAAACCGCATGCCGGGCGCCGGGCCTCGCCACCCTCGGCGTGCCCGCTCGTCCGCCTTGTAGGGGCCGACGCCCTCGGCGGCCCGCTCCCCGTCGAACAGGCAATAATGCTCGCTCATACCCCGCCCTGCGCCTCCTGTTTCAGATAAGCAAGCCATTTTAATTTGCATGATGCTCTGGAAATAACTCTTACGCCAACACACGACCCATGGATCTTTTGCACTGTTTCCCTGCTGGGGCACCTTTCGCATGAAGCGATAGTTTCAATCCACTCCGCCAGTTCTTCCGGCGATTTGCTTACAATGAGATCGTAGTAGGTGAGAGGCTTACGCTCCCGCGGTGGAAACAGTTTTGCAAGTTCTCTTGGATCAGTCATACGTTTCACCGTCCTTTAACACTGTAACAGTCTTTGCGCCGGCCGCCTTTCTTCCGCACCAAGGGCAAAATCTGAAATCGCTCTGCCCTTCTCCGCCGCACTTTTCACACCTCGTCAGCCCAGATCTGCCCCAATCGCCGCTTTTGCTCTCGATCCACTCACGGATCCAGACCGTGGTTTCAGAAGTATTCATACGCCACCCCTGTCATTGCGAGCCAGTGACCGTGTCACTGGTGTGGCAATCCGTCTCCTTGTGGAGGCCGACGCCCTCGGCGGCCCGCTCCCCGTCGAACAGGCAATATTGCTCGCTCATGTGTCGGCCGCCTCCTCTCCGGCGTTGGCCGCCTCCATTCGCTTGAGCCGTTCTACTACGTTCTCAAGCGTGCTGCGAACCGCGGAAATATCCTCCGGGACGGTTCGGGAAAGGCGCTTGTCAAGGTTCTCCGCATAATCCTCTCCGCGAAAGGCCCAAATATGGTACTTCTCCAGCACCTTCATGATCGCCCGGTGCCGTTCGTACTCCTCCCGGAAGTGGCCCAAGGCCTCCACCTGCTTGATCAGCTCCGCGTTCTCCTGTACAAGGCGAGTGCTGACGAAGTAGGCCAGATTCTTGCTGTTTTTCTTCTGGGCCACGTATTCCTCGAAATACTCCCTCTTGCTGTCAAAGAAAGGGTATCTGTCCGAATCCAGCCGGGAATAGATGATGTACAGCAGCAGATCAGGGCTGTATGTGATTTCCCGGTAGATGGCCTTTTTCCGCGTCGTCAGGGTCTTCTTGTCCGGGTCGTAATACATCAGCCCCACGCTCTCCGGCAGCTCCGTCCGGTCGATCATGCCCTTCGGGCAAACCAGGTACAGGGAGTTGCAGATCTCCTCGTAGCGGTAAAACTTGCTGTCCCGGAGAAAGTCCCCGCGGGAGATCTTGATCTCGTACCCCGTAAAACAGGGATTCGCCCAGCTCTTGCGAATGGCGAGGGCGTCCAGGATCTTCATGTCGCCCGGCACCGTGAACCAGGTTGACCCGCTCTTGCACTCGGTCAGAAAGAAATCCTTGATGTGCTTATGGGAGAGCGCGATCTTAATTTCGGTGGAAGTTACCGTTGCACTCATGATCCGTCCCTCCTATTCCATATTTGTGTCGGTCATTGTCATTTACACCTTTCTAATCTCAAAAGCTCTTTGAGTAGAAGTCATCATTGAAGAACTGGTAATAATATGCTATTCTTGTTTTGCCATAACGAAAATAGAAAGAAGGGTTTATAATGGACGGAAACAGAAAGAATAAAGTCGAAGATGTTCCTGAACAGCATTTGAAATTGATGGAGATTTATTTGTCCGAATGGATACACAGAGACAGTTTTCTCTGGACTCAAACAGTTCATTTCTTCTACGCAACATTGATTGTAATTATTTTTCCTAATGCAGCACAGAGGCTGGGCGTTGTTTTTCCGTCATTCAGCCCTGTCATTTTTCCGGTAGTTGGCTTTATTATGGCAATTACTTTTTTAATCATTTCTTTGGGACTGGCACGACGTCTGGCGGCAATAGGAGATACATATCAGGCGTTGATAGACATGCTTCCTGAAGAATATAGGCGCAAACATGACGGAGACTTGAAAATCGCCGAAATCCATAAGACTCACCTTAGCGTAGTAATTAACCTTGTTCTCTTCGGAGGCTTAGCTGTTTTGGCATTTGTTTTAGCGAAAAGTTACTTATAAATCTAGACAATGGCTGCAGCGTTTTTGTGAAATGCTGCGGCCTTTTTTCTTCTCAAAAGTCTCTCTTTCTCCTCACTCCGCCAGCTTGTTCCATGCGTCCCGGGCTTCTTCCGGTGTCCAGTAGCCCTCCGTAGACAGGTGGCACACCGAGCAGCGGATCTTGTGCCGCAGTTCGATTTTCCTCCCGTTGAACACGCGGCAGGTTCTGTGCCGTCCGCCGAAATAACCGCATTTCGGGCACCGGCAGTATTTTCTTCCTATCGGTGGCTTCATGCTGTGTCCTCCCGGGGCCGCGGGCACTCCTTTGACCCGCGCAGATGTGCCCAGCTTATCGGTACCCCCGAAAGATCAGGCCGGCGCCACAGCTCCCGCGTCAACTCTGCCCGGTAGCACCCCTTCGGGCACCCGGCACCGCAGTCCGCGCAATGCGTCGCGTCATGATTCATACGCCACCCCTGTCATTGCGAACCAGTGACCGTGTCACTGGTGTGGCAATCCGTCTCCCCGTAGGGGCCGACGCCCTCGGCGGCCCGCTCCTTGCCGGCACACTCGCTGCAAAGGTCGTCCTCGACCCAATAGCAGCTGTGCGGCATGCAGGCGTTATCATCCGTGCAGCCGCAGACGCGGCAGCGCCTCTGCGCATCCAGAGCCTTTTCCAATGCCGGCATGTGCATGATAACGGACGCGTCGCGGTGTATGGCAGTCGGCGCTTCGGCAACCAGCCCGAGCATATAGTAGTAGATGTCGGAAGGCGTCGCTCCGGCCGTCCAGAACGATTCCGCTTTCTCCTTGTGCTCGACGTATATCTTAGTTTCTTTAGCCCATGCGGCGATTTCCCGGATGATCTCCGTCGCGCGCTTGGGAAACTTGGGGATCCCGGTTTCGGTGTTGACGCTATCAATCAGCTCAACCATCAAATCAGGGAGCTCTTCTCTGCTTTTCATTCCACGTCCTCCTCCGGCTTCTCGCATCGCTCATACTCGATCACCCAGACCCATGGGGAGGCTACCCACCCGCATGAATCTATCTTGTCGGGTTTTATCGTACTGTTCCAAAGCTCGGAAAAGAGGCGCTTATAGATCGTGTCAACAACCCACCTCGGTGCGGACGAACCTGGAGACAGCATCCTTTCCATGGCTTCCTGCGTGATGCCCTCGGCTTTGATTTCCTCTCTCGTTATTTCTTTGAGCAGCTGTGCGCGCACTTTCTTAACGCGCAGGAAGATCCGCGCGTACTCTCGCGGCATATGAATGGACGGATGCCATTTAGGCAGATCCCAAGAGTCTGCATAGTCTGTTTTTTCGTTTTCAGGGAACGGAACAGATTTTGCCCCGTCAGGATAATCCGCGCGGTAGAGGATATACGGTCCTTCTCCGTCCTCGTAGTGCTCCCGATAGTCTCCCCATGCCTCCCGGACCCACAGAATATCACCTTCTGCCCATGGTGCCCCACTAACCGTGCCGTCCGACCAAGCGAACACCGCGCCCGCGCCGGCCTCCACCGTCTCGGGCAGCAGGTTCTCGCAGATCAGCTCCGCACCGATCGTCGGCTGATTGCGGATGATGCGCCTTGTGGCCGTTTTATCTCCTGCCAGCGTCGCCCGGACCATCTGGGTATTGAATAACATCGGCTTCATTCGCGGCATCGTCAGTACCCTCCCGAAAGATCGTCGAGCCACGCCATGATGTCTTTCGCCAGCACCTTGTTTCCGGTGCTGTTGGCATAGGCAAGGAGCGCTTCTCTAGCCGCACAGTCCTTTTCAGGGCGGAGAACAAAGCAGTTTTCCACGACCGCGCCGGTATCCGCTTTCAGCACGACGTATTTCCTTTTCAGGCCGTCGTAGTCCTCGATTGGTGCCAGCGTATAAGGCTCCTCGACCCACTCCCGGTCTGAATACCGTGCAAATGGCCGGATGTACTTCCTGAAAACCTCAGCGATTTTCTTTTGGCTGGGGGTGTAATCCATCTCGATGCATCCGCAAAGATCGAATGTATCGACCTGTTTACTTACTTCCATTTCCTCCAGGACTTCCCGAATTTCAGAAAGGACACCGTGAGAATCTGTGTCATAGCTGCCGCATGCGGCAAGCAGGGCGTCGCGATCGTCCTCGTCAATAGCGTCAATCGCAATGCCCGTGCACTCCAGCAATTGCAGGACGCTGTTATAGGTTTCCTGCTGGTCGATCCGGCTCCTGTTTGCGATCTTATCCAGGAAATAGCCCTCGTCCATGCGCCCGATCAGGTGCAGGAAGCTCTCGGTTTTGGGCGTCGGATGCCATCCGCAGGCATAGTTGCCGCAGTCGCCGGTAATGCTGATCTCATACCGGTCAAGGTCGAGCTTGAAAACCGCCCATAGGCAGGAGCCGTAATCCGGATCGCTTTCTTCCTGCGTCAGGCGGATCGTGATGATCCGCGGCTTGATTCGTTCAAGTTTCATGCTTCGCGCTCCTTCCCTTTGCCGCCCCAATTCCATTCAGTTTGAACCATTTTCTGTCCGCTTCCCTGGCTTCTTTCAAAAGGACGTCCGCCTTTTTGAGAATGGAAGCGGGAACAGATGACAGAGGCGTTCCCTCATAGGGCTTCATGAGGTCCACAGCCGCGCGGCGTTTCTGAGCGCTCAGCTTGCTAAGCCGCTGGCTCTCCTCAATCTTTCTGTCAAAGCGTTGCTCCTCCACATCCCTCAGAGCCATGTTCAGGTAGTAATCGTTGGAAAAGCTGTAAAACTGCAGGCGCTCAATGATGAAGATCAACTCCTCACGGGTGCATTGCTTGAGTGTCATTCCTCTTCAACCTCCTCCATCCACTGATGCACAATACAGTCGGCACAGTTTGCCCGCTCGCAGTAATGCAGCGCCGGGCAGTCGGTGTTGCCGTAGTCCTGATACGCCTTTTTGAAGATGCTCTCAAAATCGGGAATGTTTCCGCGGCGCGTCGGTTTCAGCAGCTGCAGCGCGTGGCTCAGGTAGCCCCAGGGGTCATAGTCGCCGAATACTTCTGCCGGGGCGGTCGGCTCCATCGTATCGTCGTCCAGAACGCCGACGGCCACGCTGCCGCCCTCCGGGTCAGCCTCAAACCGCGCCGCCGATTCCTCCACGACATTCCCATTTTTGTCAACCCGTCTCCGGCCGAGGAAGCAATGCCCTTTTGCAAGAAAGATCATGGTGTTGGCCCTCCTTTATCGTCCTGTGCTGCCGAAGCCGTTCTCTCCGCGCTCCGTTTCGTCGAGCGTATCAACAACTTCAAGCTCCGGCGTGATGATCGGGAGAAGGACAAGTTGGCATATCTTATCGTAGCGGTGGATCCCGTAACCCTCAGCTCCGTGGTTGTACAGAACGGCCTTGATGCTGCCGGTATATCCGCTGTCGATGGTTCCGCGACAGGTGATGCCCTTTGCCATGAGTCCGGATTTGCTGGTGATAAGGCCAACATAGCCCGCCGGGATGGCAACGTGTACGCCCGTATCAATCACGCAGTGCTCAAACGGGTGTACCCAAGTGCTGACAGGGGAACGGAGATCAAGCCCGGCGTCCGTGTCGTGGGCGCGCTCCGGCATAAATCCGCCCTGGTCGATCATGATTTTCATTGCCTGCCCTCCTCCCATGGGAATTGCCGCAGCATGTTTTCCTCGCCGATAATCGGGATCAGGCTGTCCTTCATAAAGACAGGGATATTTCGCAGCTTGCAGTCATCAACGATCTTTTTGACCCACTCCACTTTGGGGATGATTCGGTCTTTTCGATTTCCCGTTTCCGCGCCGACGATTACCCATTGGTAGCCATAGCTGTGCGTATAATAGGCGAGATCATCGACCGGACCGTGGAGGGGTTCAATGGAAAGGAACGTGTTTCTAAGGTCGCCAAGTACGACGCCTTTGTGGTTCGGGCAGCCATAGCAGAGATATAGGTTTTCGTCCTTTGAGGCGCCCGGCAGAAGTGGGTTTTCCGTGTGCGTATATGTTCTACCGACCCACCAGTTATCTTCATAAGTAAATTTGCTCGCCCGCATCCAGTTCTTGGTCAGGAACAAATAGCGGTGCTGTGGAGCTTCCCGGCAGGCGTCAAATACAAGGTGGATCCATTCATCCGGCACCCATTCGCCGAATAGATCAGCCATGCTGCACACAAAGATCGTGCGCGGCTCTGCCCATTTGCGCGGCTGGTTGAGCCTGTACTTGTGCAGCGTGGGGTAAAAGCCCATCGGATAGGGGATCACGCGCCTCTCCGGCTTATAGGGCTTTTCGAGCTCAAGCATGGTGTCCATGCCCTCGTCGCTGTCGAGCTTGGCCGCGCCCTCCATGCCCGGGTCGCCCAGGCGCGGCGCATAGGGCGGGGCGAAGCGCTCCACAATCCGCCGGGCGTAGCAGTATTCGCAGCCGTGGAAGCAGCCCGTGACCGGGTTCCACGTTGCATCCGCCCATTCGATTTTCGTTTTGTCCATGGTGTTGGCCTCCTTTTAGTCTTTTTCAAAAATCGAATACTGTCGAGCCGGCGGCTCGAAGTTCATCCACAGGCATTCCACGCGCGGCCTTCCCTTTTGGTCGGTGCTGGAGATCGTCTCCTTATGCCAGCCCGAAAGCATCTCCTGGTATAGCCCGCATTCATATCCGCTCAAGAGCACCGGCCCGGGATGATCCCGCAGGGTCTCCAGCAGCTTCGCATGGTCTGCGTCCGTCATTTCGTGACTGTACTGCTCCCGCCCGCATCGGGTCTCCATCAAATACGGCGGATCCGCGTAGATCAGCACATTGGGAAAGTAAAACCGCCGAATCACCTCCACTGCCGGGCGGTTCTCGATCTGTACGCCCCGCAGCCGCTCCGCCGCCTGCCGGATCACATCAGGCAAAGCGCACCATTGACCGGCTGCGTATGCTTTTTCCCGGCCTTGAATGTCTATCTTCCATCCAACCTTCTCTCCTGTCATGCGGAACCCGTGGCCCATCTGCATCTTGACCAGCGTCTTGACTGCCCGTTCCAGACTATCCTTTGACGGCTGATACGCCCATACGTATACATCTCGGGCGTAAGGCATAAGAAAGACCTGCTGCGCCAGTTTCTCCGGATTTTCCCGGATCCATCGGAAGAGATTGACCACATCCCCGTTCAGGTCATTGACGGTCTCTATGTTGCTGCGAGGCTTGTTAAACAGCACCGCCCCGCTCCCGAAGAAGGGTTCCAGATAGCTGTGATGCTTGGGGAAGAAGCTCACGATCCACTCCGCGATTCTCCACTTGGAGCCCGGGTATTTGAAGATGGCATTCATACTCACCGAAACACCACCTCCGTGTCGTGCTCCTCCTTCATCGCTCGGCGAATATCCGGGTAGGAGACGTAGCCCTTTGTGATGCTGTCCATGAGATACTTGATCTCCTCATTGAGCACCTGCACGTCCTCGTCCGGTGCGTCGTGCCTGTCCAGCAGGATCCAGAGCGTCAGTGTTGCCATGAACTCCATGCCGTCCAATCGTCCCTGCTCTTGCGCACGGTCAACGTCCGCCTGGGTGCGGGGGATCTTCTTCGGGTTGGTTCTCTTGCTCATGGTCATACTCCTTTATCGTGCTTGAGGATCCAGACGATAATGTCATAGAATGCCTTGCACACCGCCCAAAGGATCCGGTCTCTTGTGGACTTCTCCAACTGTTCCCGAAAGCATCGCCCGGACGAATCATCCCGTCCTCCATGCTCTGCGCATCCTCCAGCAGCCGCTCCCTCATACCGCAACCATCCTTTCCAGCTCGGCCATCGTGTGAAGCTCCACCGCCCACTCCGGGAGATTGGCCCGCACCACCGCGCTTGCCATCTGCGGGCACACCGCGTTCCCGCAGCGCGCCACCTGGGCGCTCTTGGGATAGGGCTTGCCGGTGTAGTCCCGCTCGATGATGTAATCCGGTGGGAAGCCCATAGCCGCGTAAAGCTCCTTTGGCGTCAGCATCCGCATGGTGATGTCCGAGAGGTAATACCAGGCTCCGCCGATGCGCAGCAGAAGAATCTCGTCGTCTGCGAGGGTGTAGCCGCAATGCTTGTTCAGCAGCGCCCGGATCTCCGGCCAAAACCCGTAGGGGCGACCCTTGCGGTCGCCCGCTTCGCCTCCCCTGCAAGGGGAGGTGTCGCCGCCGTCCGCGGCGGTGACGGAGGGGTATTTCTCGATCCGCACAGATGCAAGGCCGAACTCGCCGCCGCCCGCGGTGATCGTCCGTAGGGGCTTTTGTAGGCTCTGCCCGACGTCCTGCCCCTTGAACTCCATGACATGGGCGGCAGTCAGCGCGTTATGGTCGATAGCCGTCACCGTCGGCAGCGGCTCAGACGCCTTCGCGCCCACCACACCACCGAAATACTTCTGGATATGTGTTGCCACCAGACCGTGCCGCGGCTCAACTGTGATCGTGGATAGCGGCTCGTCCGCGCCGTTCCCGGCGCACTTGTAGCCGCCGGCAAAATACTTGTCCAGGTGTACCGCAGCCAGTGCCTCCCGGTCGTGACCGGTGACGGTGTGCATCGGGTCCCGTGGATCCAGCGGATTGCCGTTGCCGTAATACTCCGTCAGATGCGCGGCCGCGAGGCCGTAGCGGTTGGAGGCGTCCACCGTCGGGAGAGGATCGTCCAGATTGTTCACCCGGGCGTTTTCCTCGCCCTGCTCCGTGTGATACTGCATCAGGTTGGCCGCCGCCAGCACCTGCCCGCCGGCCGTCCGCACGGTTCCGATGGGCTGATCTGCAGGAGCGCCCACAGACCCGCCGGTGTTGGAGAAGGTGTAGGGTGCCAGCAGAGGCCCAACAAGCCCCTTGGTGCATTTCTGCGTGATTACCCCAAGCGGATCATCTACCGCGGCAACATGCCCCTCTCCGGCGTGATTGCAGTCGGCAAGATAGGGGGAAATTACCGGCTCCACCAGCTCATGCGCGCCCACCGACGTGATCGTGCTGAGGGGCTTCTGAATGTCCTGCGCGGCGTTCTGAAATTTTGCCTGCGCGACGAACGGTGCCACCAGCGGCTCCACCAGATGCTGCTTGACCGTGGAGACCACCGTCGGCAGCGGCGCGTTGATGTCGTGCACCCGCGGCGCCTGCCCGGCCCGCTCCCCGTAGCCCACGGGGATCAGGAATGGATCCCCGCTCTTGATGGTGTACTTGTCCACGCCCCGGATCGCCCGGCGCTGGGTGTTCTCCGCCAGCGGCCGCACCACGGTGACGCCGTACTTCTCCTTGATCTCCTCCTTCGTGGCAAAGATCGAGTACATAGGCAGGGAGAAGTCGATAATCTCCGCCGCAGCGCGCCAGGGCAGCAGCTTCCCGCTCTTGACCTCCTCGCTGTCCTTCGGCGCGTTGGTGCGTGCGGGCCAGACGATGGGCTTTCCGTCGCAGCGAGCCACCAGCACAAAGCGCTTGCGCGTGGTCGGCGCGCCGTAGTCGGCGGCCACAAGCTCCCGGTATTCGACGTGATAGCCCAGATCTTTGAGCTGACTGAGCCATTTCTTGAAGGTCTGACCCTGCTTGCTCTTGATCGGCTTGCCCTTGCGCACCGGCCCCCAGGTCGTGAACTCCTCCACATTTTCCAGGATGATCACCCGCGGGCGCACCGTGCCCGCCCAGCGCAGCACGATCCACGCGAGGCCGCGGATATTGCGGTCTACAAGGGCGCTGCCCTTGGCCTTGGAAAAGTGCTTGCAATCCGGGGAAAACCAGGCCAGGCCCACCGGCCGACCGGCGCAGACCTCCTCCGGGTCCACGTCCCAGACGGACGCCTGCAGGTGCAGCGTGTGCGGGTGGTTGGTCTTGTGCATCAGGATGGCCGCCGGGTCGTGGTTGATGGCGATCGTCACCGGCCGCCCGGTGGCAAGCTCAATGCCTGTCGAGGCCCCACCGCCCCCGGCGAAGTTATCGACGATGATCTCGTCTAAGAGATTGATTTGTGCTCGTTGTGTGATGCCGATTTCATCGCTGCTTGAAAACTTGTAGTACGTAGCCCCATCGTCCTGTACAAATTCTGCTTTGATTCCTCTCATGGTATTGGCTCCTGTCGTTCATGAAGATTGATTTGTGCAGTCATAATCCATCCTCGAATAAGCTGATATTTTGTCCCACGCCGGCGGCCTCGTCCGCCTCTTGGGCGGCGCGTTCCCGCTCTATGCGTCGGATCTCTTCCGGCTCCAGGTGCTTTTTCACTCGGTGTTTGTCCAAGGCAGATAGGTTTTGATAGCCTTCTTGGCGGATCTTCTTCTCCGCCTTCGCCCGGTTCTGCTTTTTCAGCTCGTTCCGGTGCTCCCGTTTGGCCTGTGCTGCTGCGGCCAGATCGTCGGCGGCGTGGTGGATTTCGAGGCCGTCCGCCAGATCCTTCAGATCCTGCTGCAGATCCCGCCCCGCCTTGGCCTCAGCGCGGATATTGAAAACCTCTACGCTGTCGATCCTGCCAAAGAAAAGGTCTATATGATGTCGCATGGTTTCGTGCCTGGTGATGTCCTCCCTGCAGGTCTTGGCGATCACCTCGCAAAGCGTAAGGGAACAGGGTTTCTTCAAGAACTTGATTCCCTTCGTGATGCTCGCCCGCTTTTCGTCGGGAAGAAATCCGTCTCCCTTGACCGTCCATTCCACCCGCACATCGTAAAACACATTCCCGCGTTTGTCAGATAGCTCCTTGCCCAAGATCTTGCAAGTGCTGCAGCCCATTTGAGTGCAGTACATGGGGTCGTAAAACGCGCTCCATTCGCCCGTCGAGCGGTTGTAGCGGCTTTGCTGTTGGCAAACCCGCCCGCCGCGCGCCTGGGAAAAAGCCTCCCAGCGCTCCTCCTTCAGCCTGTCAGCCTCGTCGAGTATGCGCCGTGCGCTCTGCTCATAGCAAAAAGGCTTGTCCGTCTCATGCAGGGCGCAAAAGTGCAGGTTTTCATAGTGGCATCCGGCATGTACGCTTTCCAGCAAAGGGTCGTTATCCGGGCATGGTTCCGTCCTGCCGTAATAGGGGCAAAATGTGGTGATAGAGTCGTTTTCTTCTGTCCATTCCACGCCCATAAAGGACATGTGCCCGCTGTAGGAGAGTTCGTCTCTTCGGTACAGCAATCCGCATGGCGTCTCAAATACGACATCTCGTCGGCTCTGTGGGTGGTATTCCCATCCGCCATTCCATTTGTTCCAGGGCTTCATCCCCGGCGGCGTCTGATCCTGTGTCCAGCCCTCGGCAAGCAGCTTTTGGCTGATCTTGTTGATCTCGCTCATAAATCCGGCAGCCCGGGGCAGGGCAGCAGGCCGAAGTGCTTTTGCATCGTCTCCCGCAGCTCCTCCGGCGTCACGTCGTACTCTTTTGCGATGCACTTCTCGCAGACGATATGCTTATACCCCAGGGCGCGGGAAATGCGCTTGTCCCAGGAGTTGGTCTCCTCCGCGCCGCATACCGGGCACGGGATCTCATACCAGTGCAGTACCGGCATCGTGGGTTCCTCCCGCAGCGAGCTCCACCGTGTGCATTTCCTCCGCTACAATGGCCATGACTTCCCCGGTGGTAACCGTGCGCTGCTTTTTCAGCAGCGCCTCCAGATCTCCACTGATCGTACATTCGGAGCACTTCTCTTCCTTCTCCCCATCATCTTTCAAGATGAACGGATAGTGGCAGAGATCACATATATCCGCAAGCAACTGGAGCTTTTGCTCCTCGCACTCCCGGGCTAGGACGCCCAACATGGAATTGCTTTTTTTGCCTTCGTCGAAAGACACAGCCGGCGTTTTTTTGCCGGCTTTCGTTTTCGTTTCTCTCGTTTTCATGGTGTTGGCTCCTTCTTTCCCTGGCACCAGACCGGGCGGACGATTCCGAACGGCCCCCGTTCCCAACTGAATGGTGCAGTGTCCACAGTGCGCCGCGCCCCAAGCCACGCCGGCTTTCCCGGATCCAGACAGAGCGCCGCCCACTCGTCGTATTCGTTCACCGGTCTCTCGATTTTCAGATACCGGCATCCGTCACAGAATCGCTCGCTTCCCATAGATATACAGGATGGTACGCACAGCCTTCCAGTAGTCGAAGCTATCGTCATCCATGCAGAAGGAAAACAACACCCCTGCCCAAGCCTGAAATGTGTCGTGCCCTTTTGCATAGGCCCGCAGCAGGCGCGCGAGCAGGTCTTCCCGCTCCAGGATCGTCTCTCCATAGCTGCGCGGCCGGTCATCCAAAGCCTCGTCCGCCCGCTCCAGAAGCTCCATCGCCTCGTCACTAATTCTCCAGGGCTTGTTCAGGCATTCGGCAAGAAACGCCGGTCGAGACGCAAGGTTGCACTCCTCCAGGCCGACGCCCTCGGCGGCCCTTGCCTCCCCTGAAAGGGGAGGTGTCGCTGCCGCCCGCGGCAGTGACGAAGGGGTGTCATTGCGAACCAGTGACCGTGTCACTGGTGTGGCAATCCGTTCTTCCTTCATCCCTCTTTCCTCCCGTAGGAGATCCGGTACCTCGTGCCGTAGCACATCCGGTGGCACCAGTCGCACTCCTCCTTTTTCGCAGGAGGCGCCTTCAGCTCCTCGTAATGGAGAAAAGCGCCCTTCATTTCCTGTGCGCACTGGGCGCAGAGGTGTCTTTCAATTTCTCTCATGGTCTCCCACTCTCCCTGTCATTGCGAACCGTAGGGCCGAGCATTGCTCGGCCGTCCATTGTTCGCCGATCACTGATCGGCGCTACAGTGTGGCAATCCGCTTTCCTCCCTTGCCTCCCCCCTTCGGGGGAGGTGTCAGCCTCCAGGCTGACGAAAGGGGTGTCATTGCAAGGGCGCCGTGCGCCCGTGGCGACGGCGCATTGCCGAGGGCGTAAGCCCGAGCCCTCTGTGCGCCTAGTCCCTTTAGAGACAATCCGCTTCCATAAACCCCGGATCCAAACTCCGAACCGGCTCTTTCCCTTCTGCCCGGCACAGGTCAAAGTGGTCTCTTCCCATGTCTGCATCCAGTAGCACTCCGGCTCCGCCCGCAGGAGCGAATTGCCCCCGCTCACCAGCACGCTCCGATCGTCCCAGTATTCATCAGCGCTGACCTTTCGCGGGTCGTCGCCGTACTGTTCGATCCTCTCGGCCACGTTGCTGTTGATGGCGTCGAATTTGATTCCGTGGTTCAGGCACCACATTACCGCGTTTTCCAGCAGCTCGCCCTCCCGGCACGTCCACAGGATGATGCGGGCGCCCTCGCGCTGCCGCCGGATCAGCTCGTGAATGATGGGCCAGTGCGGCGCACCGATCTCCGGCCAGGCTCTCTCGCAAAGCGTCCCGTCAAAATCGCAGGCGATCACCGTCGGCCACCGGCCAACCGCTCCTGCTTCCCTCTTCTGGGGAAGTGGCCGCAGGTCGATAGGGGTCTCGACGCTGGCCTTCGGCTCCCCTGAAAGGGGAGCTGTCGCGCAGCGACTGAGGGGTTTCCCTTCGCTCACACCGGCACCCCCGCTTCTCTGCAGCCGTCCATATAGGCTTTCATCCGCAGGGCCAGCAGGTGCCCAATGTCCTGGATCAGCTTCTCCTCGGCCTCCGCGGCGCCGTCCTCCGCCTTGATATAAAGCGGTACCGCCGGCAGGAAATTCCCGTCCGGCCCACGCAGCGCCGTCACGCCAACCTGGATGTACTTTTCTTCCTTCGCCATACTGCATCAAGCCCTTCTGTTTTCCGGCTGCGCAAAGAGATATTCGAGCCGCATACCCGGGAAAAAGGCTTCCCGAATCTTCATTGCCTCACCGACGGAAAACTCCGTTGCACCGGTCATCTTGTTCTTTACCGTCTTGTCCGTGCAGCCAAGCACGTTCTGAATATCAGCGGCGGAAACACCGTACCGGGCCATCTCTGCTGCAAGGTTACTCATGTCTTCACCCCACTTTCACGCAAAAGCGTTTTTCTATTCGACAGAATAACCGCTTTTGCGTGAATTGTCAAGGGGATTTCGGAAAATTTTTACGCAATTTCGGAAATTCTTTCTTGACTACTCACGCCTCTTCGTATAAAATTACAAGTAAGGGAGGAATGAACATGACTATCGAAGAACAGCTGAAATCCGAAATACTAACTCAGTACGGCAGTGTCCGCGCTTTTACTACGGAACTTGGCATTTCCTACTCCACACTTGATTCCGCGCTCAAGAGGGGCATTTCCAATGCCGGAGTCAGCACCATGATCCGTGTTTTTCAAGCTCTTAACCTTGACATCGAAAACATCGCCCACGGTGATCTTTATTTTTCTTCCGATAATAAAAAAAGCGCCTCGGCTCAAAGAGACGAAGCGCTTCTGTCGCTGTTTTATCAGCTTAACGAGGAAGGGCAGGAAAAGCTGCTGGACGATGCGGACACCCTTGTCCGTTCGGACAAATTCAATAAAAAAACTGATCCGAGCCAGTTGGCTGATAATGCGTGAGTAAGGGAGGCTGTACAATGGAATGGAAATGGGGTTCCACCGATGCGCCCCGTGCCGCTCGTGCGGGAAAGGTAAAAGTTGTTTCTATAAATGATGGGGCAAAGCCGTCTATTGAGTGCGAAGGATCTGACGGTGCCCGCTATTATGCTACGCTGGAAAGCTGCACCTGCCCCGATTTCAATATCAATCTCAAGAAAGCGAATCCTACCGCCTGCAAGCATATGGTGCGCCTTGCCATGTCTCTCGGTGTTCTGAACCAGGACGGGCTGACCGAGAGGGACAAGTTTTTGAAGGATTATCAGGATTTGGAAAGCCGTCTTGCGAAATGCGCGTGGTATTACTATGTTCTGCGCACTCCCCTGATCTCAGATGCGGAATATGACGGTTTGAAAAAGCAATACATGATATGGAGGACTAAGCTGTGAAAAGGATCTCTGTTCTTCTGCTTTTGCTTCTTTCCTTCATTCTATGCGCTTGTGGCCGCATCTCCGAATCCGCAAATCAGCCGAGAACCACTTCGCGTCCTGCTGGATCCAGTATATCGCAGCCCACTCCGATTCCATCCCCCAAGCCAACTCTCTCTCCCACGCCCGTTCCCACTCCGGCTCCGACCCCAAGGAACGACAGAATACAGGGTCTTGACATGGCCACAGCTTCTGAGCCTTTCTCTTCTGAAAACGAGATTCTGTCTTCTCTTTATTCGACGATTCAGAACCTATCCCGTAAAGCTGGATGGAATGTAACACAGAACCATAACCCGGAAATCTCATTTGATGAGAACCGGCAAGAACTCAGCTTTGTCAGGCTTTATCTTACTTACTATGGAGATTGCACAAAAGCAGAGGCGCGAACAGCAGTTGAGGAATACTCGGAGACGATTTTGCAATGCCTTCTTGCGGTTTACCCTGATGTGGAGATTGATACTGTAAACATCTGCTGGAAGATCCCGGCTATTGATGACCAATCCCTTTATGCAGCAACATTCTGGTGCGATTTTGACGGCACAGATCTGATACTCGGGGATGGTGACGGGATTATATACAAATAAAAAATGCCCGCCCCGGTTTCCCGGAACGGGCTGCGAAATGAGCCAACACCACTTGTCCAAATCGCAGTTATAGTATACTGCGTTTTGGCTGAAAAATCAAGGAGAAATGCATGAACGCAGTGATTTATGCCCGCTATTCCTCCCATGGACAGACAGAGCAATCCATAGAGGGCCAGCTGCACGACAACTACGCCTGGGCGGAGCAGCAGGGCATCCATGTAGTCGGGGAATATATCGACCGTGCCTTGACCGGCACCAAGGATCAGCGCCCGGACTTCCAGCGCATGATTGACGACGCCGCCAAGAAGCAGTTCGAGATGGTCATCGTCTGGAAGCTGGATCGCTTCGCCCGCAATCGCTATGACAGCGCCATCTATAAAGCCCGCCTGAAAAAGTTCGGTGTCAAGGTGGTCTCTGTCAAGGAGAACATCACGGACAGCCCCGAGGGCATCATTCTGGAGGGCTTGCTGGAATCCATGGCGGAATACTACTCTGCCAACCTCTCTCAGAATATCCGCCGCGGCCAGCGTGAGAGCATTTCCAAGGGAAAGTTTTGCGGCGGCAGCATCCCATACGGATACCGGGTGCTGGACGGAAAGCTCGTGATTGACGATAAAACCGCCCCCGCTATTCGATACCTCTTTGAGCAATACGCGGAAGGCGTTCCCAAAAAGGAAATCATCGCCGAGCTCAGTCGCAGGGGCTACGTCGGTGCGCGTGGTCGGCCTCTCTCCGTCACCAGCTTCCAGGCAGCTCTTTCCAATACCGTCTACATCGGCCAGTATAAATACAGCGGCGAGGTCGTGCCGGATCTGGCTGAGCCGATGATCAGCCAGGAGCTTTTCGACAAGGTGCAGGCACGCCTGAAAGCTGTCTCCCACGCGCCGGCAGCCTCCAAGGCTCATGTGGATTATCTTCTCCAGGGGAAAGCCTTTTGCGGTGTCTGCGGCGCCCCGATGGTGGGCGAATCCGGCAAATCCAAAACCGGCGCCGTGCATTACTATTATGCCTGCGCAAACAAAAAGAAAAAGCATACCTGCAAGAAGAAAAACGAGCGCAAGGATTTCATCGAGTGGTATGTGGTCGAACAGACGATTCAATATGTCCTGACGCCCGCGCGCGCAAGTCTCGTTGCAAAGGCTGTTGTGGAGGAGTACAAAAAAGAATTCTCCGATACCCGCGTGACGGATCTGGAAAAGGCGCTGAATCAGATCGACCGTGAGACCGACAAGCTCCTGGACGCCCTGGTGGATGCACCCAAGATCGCCCACAAAAAGATCTATGACCGCATGGAGGCGCTGGAAGCGCAGAAGCAGGAAATGGAGGGCGAGCTCGCCCGCCTCCGCATCGCCCAGGGGATCCAGCTTACAGAAACAGAGGTGCGCGCTTGGCTGAAAAAAATCTGCACCGGCGACCCTCTCGACCCGGAATTCCGCAAACGGATCATAGATGTCTTTATCAACTCCATCTACCTCTATGATGATCGCGTGATTATATTCTACAACATCCGCGGCGGCAAGCAGGTCTCCTTCATCGACCTGGCTTCCTCCGATCTCCCCGCCGAAGATAATAGTTCGGATTTGAATGCATTTGCTCCACCAAAAAGAAGGACAGGCCATGTGCCTGTCCTTCTTTTTGGTAGGAAAAGACGAGGGATTCGAATCATGTACGCACAGCCCGGTGGGCTGTGCATGAGCCAGTGCGAACACTGGCGAATACCTTGATTTTTCGCACGCTGTCACCTTTGTTTTGCACGACCCCCTACCCTGCGAAATATGCATGCGAATCCCTCCGTCTCTGCCATCAAAGAAAGCTCTTCTGTCCTCAGGGCAAAAGGGCTTTCTTCGTTGTTATTTCTGCCGGCGTATGGTATACTCAGATCGATCAATCCGATAGCGTGGGGCGATGGCATATGAGACTGCTGTTTGAAATGGACAAAAAGGATTATGATGCATGCACGCAGATTTTTACGCGGGATTCTGCCAGAAGCATCATGATCCGAAACGGGAAGCTCGCCATGATTCACAGTCAGAAATATGATTACTACAAATTCCCGGGCGGCGGAATAAAAGACGGAGAAAGTCCCATTGAAGCCATGATCCGGGAAACGCAGGAAGAAGCAGGACTGATCGTCATTCCGGAGACCGTAAAAGAATACGGATATGTGCATCGGATCCAAAAAAGCGATCATAATCCTTCCGAATGCTTTGTTCAGGACAATTACTACTATCTCTGCGACGCTGTGGACGGCCTGGTATCCCAAAATCTCGATGATTACGAAAAGGCGGAATCCTATGAGCTGGAGTACATAGATCCTGCTTCCGCCATGGAAAAGAACCGCAGGGTGAAGGAAAGCCCTTATAACCGGATGATGTTCGAACGGGAGGCGCGGGTCGTGGAAATGCTGCTTTCAGAAGGACTGATTTAGCGCGGAATTGTTGATCGGATGGAACAGCAGCCCGTTTGTCAGGCCGCAGGGAATGCTCCTGACGAATGGGCTGCTGCTCTTTTTTCCGGCGATGTGTCATATTAGAAAATTTTGAAATATTGTTGAAAATCGCAGGAACAATTTCCGTCCTCCGTCGTCTATAGCGTCGGTACATGAAGATGAAAGAAGGTAGAAAAAAATGAAGAAACTGTTTGCGCTGCTGCTTGCTCTGATCCTGCTCCTGGCCCTGTCCGCCTGCGGACAGGCCGAGACGGAAGAGACCGGAAATGACGAAGGGGACGCGCCCGCCCTGGTGGGCGGCTGGACGATCCCTGCGGACGCCGCCGTGACCGACGAGGCCCAAGCCGCTTTTGACAAGGCCATGGAGGGCCTTGTGGGCGTCAACTACACGCCCGTTGCGCTGATCGGCACCCAGCTGGTCTCCGGCACCAACTACTGCATCCTCTGCGAGGCGGCGGTGGTCTATCCCGACGCCGTTCCCTATTACGCGCTGGTCTACGTCTACGCCGACCTGCAGGGCGGCGCGGAGATCCGGAACATCGTGACGCTGGACATCGGCGATATCGCCGAAAGCGGCGAAGTCAAAGCCGCCGAAAACGCCCCCGGGGCCCTGCTGGGCGGCTGGTCTGTGGACCGGGAGTCCTCCGTTGAGCTGGAAGACGGCCTGCTGCACCTGGCCTCCCAGGTCGTGAACGGCACCAATCACTGCGTGCTCTGCAAGGGCGCTCAGCTGGTCTTCGTCTACGAAGCGCCGGACGGTGCCTGCCAGGTTACCGGGACGGTCCAGCTGGATCCGGGCGCGCTGAACGGCTGAACAAATCCATATGAAACGCCCCTCCAGGTTTTCCCGGAGGAGCGTTTTTTTGTTGTCAACGCTGCTCGCGCATCAGACTGCGGATCCGGCTTTGGATGCGCCCGGCCTGCAGGTCGTTCAGATCGATGACCTGGATGTTCAGCTCCGCCGCCCGGTTCCGGGTCACGGCGCGGACCCGCTCAGCGGTGACGATGGCCGCCCGGGCGATCTGACCGCCGAAGCGGTCCCGCAGCACGGCCAGCTCGTTGAGCGCCTCGGTCTTCACGTCGCAGGTCTTGCAGCTGATAAAGACCGGCGTCACGCCGCGGGTGCACATCACGTCCAGCTCGTTGGAGACCGCATTGTCCCGCCGGTCCCCTTCCCAGTCCACCACCGCGCTGGTGCGCACATCGTCAAAAAGCGCCGTATCCAGGCAGGCCTTGTAGACATAGAGCTCCAGAACGCTGCCCACGTCGCGCAGCCAGGTGCGGATCTGCTCGTCCCGGAAGGTAAAGCTGACGCTCTCCCCCGTCACGATCCGCAGATCATGCAGGAAGCCCAGCTCCTCCAGCTCCCGCAGCGTCTCCTCCGGGGCGCTGATGCGGGCGGCGCGCTCCCCCTTGACGGTGTAGGGCGCGTTCACGTCCAGCGCCACCGGCGCGTCAGGGGCGTTCTGGGACACGCGCTGCAGATAGGTGACGGTCTGGGTCCACTCCCGCCGATGGCGGAGATAGAGATCAAAGAAGGGATCAAAGTCCGGCAGATAGCGGCTCAGGATCCCGTTGTCCACCCGGCCGGTGCGCATAGAGCCGCCGGCCATGCGGAAGCAGTCCTCCACGCTGAAGCGCACCTCGCAGGGCAGCTTGGAGGCAAAGGGCGCGTTGCGGATATCGTAAAACTTGTTCCGCCGGCGGCTGTAGGTGAACACCGGGACGGCCCGCTCGGCGCAGAGAAGTCCCGCCGCGAAGAGCACCGCGTCCGTGCCGCCGGTGATGTCCAGGGCGCAGTCCGCCTCCTGTCCTACCGTGCGGCGCAGCGTGCGCAGCATGGCCTCCGTATCATAGATATCGGCGCGGACAAAGCTGATCTCCGGCTCCAGTCCCCGGTGGCGGAAATAGTCCCGCAGCTGGCGCTGGACGCGCTGCTCCGCGGCGATCGTGTCCGGACACACGTAAATCACCCTTTGGGGGTGAAACACCTCGACGCCCAGGACGTTTTCCAGGGGTCTCTCGTCATACAGCTCGATCAGGGTGTGCATGTTCCCTTCCCCTCCCCTTTTTTCTTCAGTGTATCACAGGAATCTCCCGGGAGCAAGGGGCTGCCGACAGCTTTCCCGACTTGTTATAAATTAAATCTATGGCGGGTTCCGATATTTGAGCGTTACCCAGGTTTTGTGAAATATGGTAGATTTTTAAGGGAGGATCTCCCTTGATTTTTGGGCAAAACAAATAATTGCGAAGCAGGAGGCGTTCTTATGAAGCAGGAAGCATGCGGTTTCGGTACCAAGGCCATCCACGCAGGCAATGTCAAGGACGCGCAGTACGGCGCGCTTTCCACTCCGATTTATCAGAGCTCCACCTTTGTTTTTGACAGCTGCGAGCAGGGCGGCCGCCGCTTTGCGGGAGCGGAAAACGGCTATATCTATACCCGCCTGGGCAATCCCACCACCGCGGTGCTGGAAAACAAGGTCGCCGCGCTGGAGGGAGGCGAGGCCTGCCTGGCAACGGCCTCCGGCATGGGCGCCATCTCCTCCACCCTGTGGACCGTCGCGGGGGCCGGCAAGCACATCATCGCGGACGGCACGCTCTACGGCTGCACCTTTGCGCTGCTGAACCACGGCATCAGCCGCTACGGCGTGGAGGTGGACTTTATCGACACCTCGGATCTGCAGGCGCTGCGCGCCCATCTGAAGGAGAACACCGTGGCCGTCTATCTGGAGACTCCGGCCAACCCCACGCTGAAAATCACCGACATCGCCGCCGTGGCGCAAGAGGCCCACGCCTTCAATCCCGATATCAAGGTGATCTGCGACAACACCTTCGCCTCCCCCGCTCTGCAGAATCCGCTGGCGCTGGGCGCGGACGTGGTGGTGCACTCCGCCACCAAGTATCTGAACGGACACGGCGACGTGGTCGCGGGCTTTGTGGTGGGCAAGGCGGACTTCATCCAGCAGGTGCGGCTCTTCGGTCTGAAGGACATGACCGGCGCGGTGCTGGATCCCTTTGCGGCCTGGCTGCTGCTGCGCGGGCTGAAAACTCTGGAGCTGCGCATGGCGCGGCACTGCGAAAACGCGGCGAAGATCTCGGCTTTTCTGGTCGGGCACCCCGCTGTGGAGAAGGTGAACTACCCGGGGCTTTCCAGCCACAAGGGGCATGAGGTGGCAGCCCGGCAGATGAAGGATTTCGGCGGGATGCTGAGCTTTGAGGTCCGCGGCGGCAAGGCTGCCGGCATGAAGCTGGTGAACGCCCTCGAGCTCATCACCGTGGCCGTCTCCCTGGGCGACGCGGAGAGTCTCATTGAGCACCCCGCCTCCATGACTCACTCCACCTACAACGAGGAGGAACTGCGTGCGGCGGGCATCGCTCCGGGCCTGATCCGCCTATCCGCGGGACTGGAGAACGCAGAGGATCTGATCGCGGATCTGGAGCAGGCCATGGCCGGGCTCTGAGGCTGCTTTGCGGTCTGCGCCGAAAAAGGCGCAAAAGGACAAAATGATCGCGAGGCCGCCCCAAAAGGCGGCCTCCGTTCTTATTTCATCTCTTTTGTGATCGCTTTCAGGCGCTCCACGAAGGCCCGCTCCAGCTCCGTCAAAGGGACGGAGCGCCGGTGGATGCAGCCAAGGCGCATGTCCTGCTGCCCCTCCAGCGGGACGGAAACCAGATTTTCGTCCGCATAGCCCGGCGGGAGCACGCCGCTGCCGGTGGAGACGCAGTCCGTGTGGGCCATCACATTGTAGATCGTAGCCCGGTCGCTGACGGTCACCATCCGCTCAAAATCCGATCCGGAGCCGGGCACCGCCTCCTCGGCAAAATTCAGATCGCCTTCCGACTGGGCAAAAACCACGTGGGGATAGGCCTTCAGCTGCTCCATCGTCACGGAAGGCTCCCCCGCCAGGGGGTGTCCCTTCCGCATGAAGACGCGGGGCTTCAGACGGACCAGGGGCTGAAAGCTCAGGCCGCTCTCCTCCAGGGTGCGAAACACCGCGTGCTCCGTCAGATCCGACACGAACAGCACGCCCAGCTCGCTCTCCCCCAGGGCGACCTCCCGGATCACGGCGGACATGTCCAGCTCCTTGAGGCTCATCTGCATGGGCCCGGGGCCCAGATCCTGCAGCAGCTCCACAAAGGCCCTGGCGCAGAAGGGATAGCGCTGGGCCGCGACGGAAAGGCGCTGCCAGTCCTTTCCCTTCCGGCGAGAGTAGTAGCGGCTCAGCTTCCGGCTCTGCTCCACCAGGGGCGTGATCTGCGCGACCAGCTCCTTGCCGTCCTCCGTCAGACTGATGCCCCGGTTGGAGCGATGGAACACCGTGATGCCAAGCTCCCTCTCCACCTCCAGGATCGCGCTGGACAGGGCGGACTGGGACAGAAAAAGCCGCTGGGCCGCCTTGTTCATGGAGCCGCTGCGGTCGATCTCCAGGATATAGTACATCTGCAGAAGGGTCATGGGTCTTATCACCTCTTGCTCTATTGTACATGAAAGGCTGCAGGCTTACAAGCCATCTTTCCGGATACAAAGTCCCTTTTCTTCAAAAACAACTTGAATAAACAGGGGGAACAGACTATAATATCCGCGTCGTGCTGCCAAACGCGCACGAATTATCTGTCTCTGAAAGGGTGTTGACACATGCTTGAATCGCTGGCCTATGTTTTGATCCTCGGCGTGATCGCCGCCGCCTGGCTCGCCTCTTTTCTGTTGGACAAGCTTTTTGGCGTGGGCTTCCATCCCCTGCTGTCCACGGTGATCGGCTCCGTGGTCGGCATCGTCATCCTGCTGGTCAAGCCGACGCTGGGCGTTGTGGCGATGATCGCCGCCGCCGTGGTCGCCATTGTGAGCAGTATCGTTCAAGATAAAATTCTGTGAACGCCGCCGCTGAAAAGGACGCTGTGCATTTTCCGCACAGCGTCCTTTTTTGGCAATGTCTGTTTCGATCAGCGCTTTACGATCAGCACGCCGCGGGAGGGAACGGTCTCCATGCTCTCGCCCAGCAGCAGCGTCCATTCGCCCTCGGGCAGCTCCGCCTGCAGCTCGCCGTCGTTGGGGTTGATGAGCGCGAAGGCCACGATCTCGCCCTCCATGGTCCAGGTGACCTTGATGCTCAGATCCTCCTGCACCTCCGCGGTTACCTCCGCCTGGGTGAAGAAATCGTTCTCCCGGCGCATGGAGATGAGCTGGCGATAGTACTGCACCATCTGCCACTGGTCGCTGTCGGGGGTCAGAGCCTCCCAATCCAGGTTGTTGACCGCGTCGGAGGAAGCATAGCTGTTGTGGTCGCCGTCCTTGGTGCGCAGCATCTCCTCGCCGGCCAGGAAGAAGGGCGTGCCGCGGGAGAGCATCACGATCTCCGCGCAGAAGCGGTTCATGGCCAGCAGCTCCTCTGTAGAGGCGTCGGGATTGGTGGCCAGGAGCTTGTCCCACAGGGTATTGTTGTCGTGGCAGGAGACGTAGTTGACGACCATGGCGTCGTCCACGGCCCAGGTGGTCGCACCGGTACGCACGCCGCCCTGGATGCCGAAGGCGACGCTGGCGGCAGTGCTCTTGTTGACATTGCCGTTGGCATAGCCGCCGTCCTTCTGGTCGAACACGCTGCCCTTCAGCCCGTCGCGGATGGCGTCATTGAAGACGGCCACCGCGCCGATCCCCTCGCCGCTGGCGTGGATCTGGCTGATATTGGCCTGGTTGGCCCGCAGGTTCTCCCGCAGCGGGGTGGTGCCGCCGGTCCAGCCCTCACCGTAAATGAGTGCCTGGGGGTTGACCTCGTGCACAGCCTGCTCGATGGCCTGCATGGTCTCTACATCGTGCAGGGCCATCAGGTCGAAGCGGAAGCCGTCCAGCTTATACTCCTCCGCCCAGTAGCGGACGCTGTCCACCATGTACTTGCGGAACATCAACCGGTCGGAGGCCGTCTCGTTGCCGCAGCCGCTGCCGTTGGAGGGCGTGCCGTCGTAGTTCACGCGGTAGTAGTAATAGGGCACGATGCGGTTCAGATTGGAGTCCATGGAATAGGTGTGGTTGTACACCACGTCCATGACCACGCCCATGCCGTTCTCATGCAGGCTCTGCACCATGCGCTTGAACTCCAGGATGCGGACTTCCCCGTGGTAGGGGTCGGTGGAATAGCTGCCCTCCGGGGCGTTGTAGTTCTTGGGATCGTAGCCCCAGTTGAACTGCGGCTCATCGCTGCTCTCGTCCACGGTGGCATAGTCGTACACCGGCTGGAGATGCACGTGGGTGATCCCCAGCTCTCTCAGATAGTCCACGCCCACGGGCAGGCCGCTGGAATTGGTAAGGCCGGTCTCGGTAAAGGCCAGGTACTTGCCGGGGTACTGGGAAGAGGCGATGGTGTTGGAGAAGTCGCGCACATGGACCTCCCAGATCACCGCGTCCCCATAGCAGCCCAGGCCGTCATAATAGCCGCTGGCCCGGAAGCCCTCCGGATCGGTGAGGGACAGGTCCACCACCATGCCCCGGTCGCCGTTCACGCCCACCGCGCGGGCGTAGGGGTCCACCGCCTCCTGGGTGCCCAGGGCGTGGGTGACAGAGTAGGTGTAATAGGTGCCGTGGCCGCAGGCGACCTCGGCGCTCCACACACCCTTGTCCTCCCGGGTCATCTCCACGGTCTCGTAGGCGTCCACCCCGTCGCCGGCCTCAAAGAGATTCAAGGTCACGGCGCTGGCCGTGGGAGCCCAGACCTTGAAGGTGGTATGATCTCCGTGGATCACGGCGCCAAGATCGTCGCCGTCATAGGTATAGTTTGCGATAAAGTCCTCGCTGTCAAAGATGTCCGTAGGGATGGCCGCGATCTCGCCGTAGCCCTCGATCTCCACCGTATAGGTCTTGGACACGTCCAGATCCTCCTTGAGGGTGATGTTGCCCACCGTGACGCGGTTGTTCAGACTGGAGAGCTCCGCGATCTCGATCTCCCGTCCGTCCTGCCGCACGTGGATCTGGTCCAGACTCTCGATCATGGTGGCGGGGCTGACCACATAGTGGATCTGATTCGAGGAGATGATGCCCGCCAGAGTAAAGGAGCGGATCGGATTCAGCGTCGCGCCGCCGTCCGGGCTGGTGTACTGCATGGAATCGCCCGGCTTCAGATAGATCACGGTGTTCGCGCCGGTCATGGTCACAAAGCGGTCCTCCTCCACATCCTTGGTGGCGTCGCCCCAGGACTTGCCGCCGGGATTGGAGCAGTCGCGCCGGACGATGAAGCCCACCTCGGTCACATCCTCAGGCACGTTGATCATGCACTTCACGCCGTAAGCGCAGGGATAAAAGGGCTGGCCGCCTCCGTCTCCCCCGGGGTACCAGACCCACACGTCGCACTTGGAATAGTCCGCCGTCGGGTGGTTCCAGTAGAGCGTCAGCTGATTGCAGCCGGGCTCTTTTTCCAGGAAATACTCTTCCTCCGCCGGCGCCTCCTCCGCGGGAGCCGCGTCTTCGGCGGCAGGTTCCTGCGCCGCTTCGGCCTCCTCCTGCGCCGCGGGCTCTTCCTTCGGACTTTCTCCGCAGGCCGCAAGCAGGGAAACCAGCATCAACAGCGCCAGGAGCAGGGACAACAAACGCTTTGTTTTCATGTTTATTCCTCCTATCGCAGTGTTTCAGATTCTTTGGTTTTATGGTACCATTTCTTCTTTTGAAAGTCAACGCCGCAGAGAATGAAAGTGCGGCAGCTGCGCTTGGGCTCGCAATTTTTCTGTCGAAGCCAAAGCGTCCCCGGCGGAAAAGGCCGCTGAAACGATCCTTTCCGTCGGGGACGCCCGATTCGCTTTATTCCCGCTCCGCATGCAGTCTGCCGGCCATGCGCAGCACTCGGCTGGCATTGATCTGCAGCTGCTTCCGGCTGAGCTTTTTCTTCTTCAGCGCCTTCAAAATGGCCTTCTGGTCGCCCGCGGAACCGGGCATGGTCAAATCTCCCCCCCCGGCGGCGATGCGCCCGGCGTTGGGAGCCTTGTGCTTTTTGGATTTGCCCTGCATCGAGCCGATGATCCAGTCCGTCATCACAATGCCCTGAAACCCGAACTCGCAGCGCAGGATCCGCTCGATCAGATCCCGCTGCTCCGCGGTGTGGACGCCGTTGAGCAGGTTATACGAGGTCATGACGGCAAGGGGCTGGCTCTCCCGCACGCAGATGCCGAAGCCACGGAGATACAGCTCCCGCAGCGCGCGCTCGCTGACCTGGCTGTTATTGTTGTAGCGGTTGTACTCCTGGTTGTTGGCGGCGAAGTGCTTGATGGTCACCCCGCAGCCGGGATGGCCCTGGACCCCCAGGGTCAGGGCCGCCGCCATTTTGCCCGAGATCAGCGGGTCCTCGGAGAAATACTCAAAATTCCGGCCGCAGCGGATGTCCCGGTGCAGGTTCAGCGCCGGGGCGAGCCACAGATGCACGCCGAAGCGCTCCATCTCCGCACCCACGATGTCGCCGCAGGAGCGGGCCAGTTCGAGATTCCAGCTCTGGGCAAGGGCCGTGCCGATGGGGATGGCCGTGGCATACTGGGTATGCAGCTCCCCCTTCGGGGGCTTTGCGCCCAGTCTGCGCAGCAGCCAGGCGGCAGGCGCGGGCAGCAGCTCCCCCACGCTCTCCGGCAGGGTCTCCCCCACCGGATGGACCCCTTTCTCGTCCACGGTGTACAGCTTGCTGAGCCGCAGGCCCGCCGGCCCGTCCGCCATCACCAGGGAGGGGATCCCCTTCTCCCCCAGGGCGCGGGTCGTCTCTCCGGCGGCGCCGGCCACGGATTTGCCGGCGTTGCCGATGATGCTCAGCATGCCGCCGCCCTCAAAGGCGCCCACGCCCAGCAGACTCAGCTCCTCATCGCTCAGCTCCTCCACGCGAGAGTCGATCTCCTCCTCCCGGCGGTAGGACACCTTGCGTTTCTCGATGGATTTGGCGTTCAGGCGCAGGGTGTGCAGGGACCGCGGCTTTTTCCTCGTTTTGGTGACCGGTCTCCAGTCCTTGAAATCCGGCTTGCCGCAGCAGGCTCTGCACTGGAGCGTCACCGCGTCCCTGCGCAGCTGCAGGACTCCGATCTGCGCCGCGGAGGCGCTGCTGCTGCCCAGACGCAGCACATAGCTTCCCCGCTCCAGGCTCCAGGCGCTGTCCTCCTCGTCGTAGTAGGCAAGCTCTCTCAGATCAAACTGCAGGGTGAGCTCGCAGCTCTCCCCCGGCTGCAGCTCCGGAGTCTTGGCAAAGGCGGCCAGCACCTGCTCGGGCTGGTCCAGCAGCTCGCCTGGCTGGGAGACATAGAGCTGCACCGTCTCTTTCCCGGGAAATGCGCCGGTGTTGCGGACCCTGGTGGTCACCCGCACGGTCTCCCCCTCCCGGCGGATCGAGCCGGCCTTGAGGGCGAAGTCCGTATAGCCCAGGCCGAAGCCGAAGGGAAACAGGGGCTTCTTCCCGACTGTATCAAAATAGCGGTAGCCGACGAAAACGCCCTCCTTATAGCGCGTCTCATCCCGGCCGCCGAATTCACCGATGCTGGGATAGTCCTCCCAGGCCGCCCAGGTGGTGGCCAGCTTCCCGGAGGGATAGGCCCTGCCCAGCAGAAGGTCCGCCAGGATGTTGCCGGTCTCCGCCCCCAGCTGGCTCAGCAGCAGGATGTTGTCCACAGCCATCACCGGGCTCAGATCCACCACGCCGCCTACGTTCAGCACCAGGAGGAAGCGTTTATACTTTTTCTGCAGGCAAAGGATGTCCCGGATCTCCGTCTCCGTCAGCAGGATATCCCCGGGGACGGGCGCGCGGTCCGAGCCCTCGCCGGAGATGCGGGAGAGCACATAGACGGCGGTGTCGCCCTCCCCGTAGAGGGGGATGTTGTACTCCGGCTCCGGCATCACCGCGCCCATAAACTCCAGGGCGACAATCTTATGCTTTTTCCTGGCCTCGGCGCGGAGCTGCTGCAGATAGCGTTCCCGGGCCGCGGCGCGGAGAAGGGCGTAGGTCTCCAGCCAGTACTTGCTGGTCACGGTAAAGCCCGCGTTCTCCAGCCCTTCTTCCACCGTCACGAAATAGCGGGAATTCACCTCTCCCGAGCCGGTGCCGCCCTTGACGGTGAGCCGGGCGCCGCTGCCGAACAGGGCGATGTCACCCGGCTTTTCCAGAGGGAAGTCCCCGTTCCGCTTCAAGAGCACCGTGCACTCCGCCCCCAGTCTGCGGACGGTCTGGGCGTGTTCCCGTTCATAATCCTGCAGTTGCATGTTCCTCTCTCCCCTCATGGCGTCTCAATGGAAGGCTGCCTTTATCTTACCCGCTATCCCGGCGCGCCGTCAAGCCTCTTTCACTGGCTGTAGCGCAAAAGCGCGTCCGCGAGCTCTCCTTCGTCGGGAAAGCCCCGGGCTGCGCCGCTGTGCCGGATCTTCAGCGCGGCGAAAAGCTGGGCAAGATCCAGCGCCCGGGCAGGCGGCAGTCCTTTCAGTGTATAATGCAGAAATGCGGAAAACAGCGCGTCCCCCGCGCCGACGGTGTTGACCGCGCCGCCGATCCTCCAGGCCGGACGCTCCAGCATCACGCCCTCCGCCGGGAGGTGGAGCAGCGCGCCAGAAGCGCCCATGCCCAGCACCAGGACCCGGTTGTGATAGCGCTCACCAAGGGCCCGCAGGAAGCCGGCCTTGTCCCCCTCGATCCCTTCGTCGCTCAAAAAGAGAAGATCCGCTGCCGCCAGAAAGTCCCGGTTATAGGCGTCGTCGGGGTCGGAGAGCACATGGACGTCGCTGGCGATGAGCAGCTGCCTCTCCCGCGCCAGACGCAGGAGCGGGCGATTGAAGTTGATGTTGCAGGCCGCCACAGCCTCACAGCCGTCCAGCATCTGCGCCGTGAAGGGATAGGCGCTCTCCTGAATATCCTTCAGGTCGCAATAGATCTGCCTGCGGCCGCCCTCCTCGAAGAGCACCACGGACGCCGGCGTCTCCCGCAGGGCAGGCAGAACCCCCTCGCGGGAAAGACCGATCCTCTCCAATTCCTCCAGCACCAGGCGGGCAGCCGGGTCCGTGCCGATCAGAGACGTCAGGCGCACCTCGTCCCCCAGGGTTTTCAGCGCCTTGGACAAATTCAGCGCCACGCCGGACACGTCTGTGCCGACGCCAAAGAAGGGATAGTCGATCGGATAGTAGGAGATGGGAAAACCGCGCACTCTGGCCGTGGTCTCCGTATTCAAAAGCCCGGAAACAAGGATCCTTGCCATGTCATCCTCCTGCTTTCCCGAGGTTCGGGCTTTTCTTCAGCAGATCTCCCACACGAGGGTCACCGTGTCGGAGACCTGGATGCAATCCGGCTCGATGTTCAGATCATAGCTCTCCTTGGCGGAGAGGCTCCGATCCGCCATCAGCATGCGGTTCATGGGCTGCACGTCAAAGATGAGTTCGCCGAAGGAGTAGTCGATGCTCTGGATCGCTCCCAGGCTGAGCCCCGCCGCTTCCGCCAGCACCGCGGCCTTGGCCGCTGCGTCCTTTACCGCCCGGCCCAGCAGCTCGTTCTTGGCAGACTCCGGATCCTTGACGGTATATGTGATGCGAAACTCGGTCTTGACGGGGGCGTTGGCCAGGGCGTACAGCAGCTTTCCGAGGCGCTGGTTATCGGAATCAAACTCCACCTTCATGCTGTGGTGAAAGCGATAGCCGACAAAGCGCTGCTTGTAGCTGCCCCGCTCCTGGATGCTCTCATACTCCGCGTCCACGCTGAAATTCAGGGTTTTCAGGTCGCTGCGGGCAAAGCCGAAGCGGCTGAGCAGCTCCCGCAGGGCCTCCGTATCCTCGGAGGAGCGGCGCAGGGTCTCGCTGTACTCGGGGCAGAGCCCCTCCAGGGTCATGGTGATCCTGGTCAGATCCGGAGCAAGGCTGAGCTGTCCCTTTCCCGTTACGCGAATCGTTCTCATGGTGGTTCCTCCTTTATTCTGGATCCTGTCGCCGCGAAAGCATCACGCTCTCTCGGCACGCCGTTTTCGAAACAAGAACTCGGAAAACAGGGCGGAAAAGATCGCAAGCAGCAGCGCCGCCAGGGGCAGCAGGCCCTCCAGCGCGCCGCAGCGGCTGCGCCAGAAGAGCAGCGCCGCCAGACTCAACAGCCCCGCCATGGCGCCGGCCAGCGCGCCGGCCAGCAGCGCTTTGTCCCGTCTGGGAGAGAGGATCAGCGCCGCTGCCGCAAGCAGCACCGCGATCAGCAGCAGGGCGCCTGCGATGCGGGCAGCGTTCTCCTGGGTCTCCATCTCCTGCAGCCGGCCGCGATAATAGCTCTCCGCCGCGTCCAGCACCTCAAAAGCGCCGGGATGGGGCGGCAGCAGCTCCCGGATCCCCTTTTCCTCCTTCAGGATGCGGAGCCCCTGCTGCAGGCGCTCCATTTCGTCGCTGTACTGGTCCAGAGCCGCCAGGCTCCCGTTCAGCGCCTCCAGATTCTCCTCCAGCAGCTCCCGGCCTTCCTCCAGCTTCTCCCGGTTCTCCTCCAGCTCGGCGCTGCCTTCGGCCAGCTGCTGCTGGGCCTCGTCCAGCTGCTCGCGGCCCTGGTAGATCTGCCAGCCGCCCTGGGCAAGCTGGGCATAGCCCTCGTCCAGGGCGCGCTTGCCCTCCTCCAGCTGCCGTTCGGCATCGGCCAGCTGCTGCTCCGCCTCCGCCAGCTGGGCGTAGCCCTCGTCCAGGGCCTGCTTGCCCTCGGCAAGCTGCTGCTCCGCCTCCGCCGCCTGGGCGTAGCCCTCGTCCAGGGCCTGCTTGCCCTCGGCAAGCTGCTGCTCCGCCTCGGCAAGCTGGGCCTGGGCCTCCTCATATCTGGTGATCAGCGTCGCAAGGCTCATGCCCCCCAGCTGGGTCTCCAGAGCGGCGCGGGCCAGACTCAGCTGCCCGGCCAGGATCGTCGCACGGCCGTAGTCCTCCTGGGCGATGGCCTCGTCATACTGGCGCTGCAGCTCCTCTACTCGCTGCTGCAGGCCGAGAGCCGCCCAGTAGAGCGGCGCAACCGCGTTCAGCGCGGCCTGGGCCCGGTTATACTCGGCCAGACCCGCGTCATAGGCCGCCTGGCCCTCCGCCAGCGCCTGCTGGCCCTCCTCATAGGCCGCGAGGCCCGCGTCGTAGGCCGCCTGGCCCTCCGCCAGCTCCTGCTGCGCCGCCTCGTACTGGGCAACGCCCTCGTTGTAGGCGGCAAGGCCCGCATCGTACTTGGCCTGGGCGTCGGCAAGTTGGGAGGCGCCGGCGTAGTACTGGGCCTCCGCTGCTTCCAGTTGGGCAGCGCCCTCGTTGTACTCTTCCAGACCGCTGTTGTAGAGCTCCTCGCCCTCCTGCAGCAGCTGTTCTCCCTCGGCAAGCTGGGCGGAGCCCAGCTCGTCGGTGACAAGCTGCTGGGCAAAATCATATTTCAGCGCGTCCAGATCCGCGCCCTCGTCCTCCAGCTTTTGGGCAAGGCTGCGCAGCTCCCCGGTCTCCTGCAGGAGCAGATCCACCTGCTCCCTCGACTGGTTCAGAAGCGCCGCCCCCTGCTTGACGGAGCCGGGCCCCACAAGCAGCGCGAACAGGCAGGCTCCCGCCAGAAGCGCACCCGTAAGACGCCGCCGGTTCCGGGACAGGAAGCCCAGCAGGCGGGACTTTTCAGGCTGCAGCGTGGTGGCGGACACAAATTGCTCGCCCAGCAGAAGCACCTGGGGCAGCGCGAACAGGATCAGCACCAGGGAGATGCTGGTGCCGGTGCCCACATAGTAGCCCATTCCGGCCACGATGCACTGGGACACGCCGAAGCCCACCAGAAGCCCGGCGCAGACCATCATGAGGCCCGAGGTGATCACCGTGGGAAAGGCCAGGTTCAGCGTCTCGATCATGGCTTCTTTTTTTTCCATGCTCTCCCGCAGCTCCCGATACCGGGAGGATACCACGATGGCATAGTCGATGTTGGCGCCCATCTGAATGGCGCCCACGATGATGTAGCAGAGGAAAAACACGTAATCGCCCTTCAGCGCGGCGACAGCGAAATTCAGCCAGATGCTGCCCTGGATCACCAGGATCAGCAGCAGGGGCATCCCGAAGGAGCGGAAGGTGAAAAACAGGATCAGCATCACAAGGCCCAGGCTCATGAGGCCCACCACGGTGTTGTCCTCGGAGAAGGAGTCCTTGAAGCCCAGGGCGCTCACCGAGTCGCCGGTGAGGACCACGCCCTGGGGATAGTACCGGGCGGCGATCCGGTGGATCCGATCCAGGAAGCGGAAGGTCTCCTCGGACTGGACGGGCAGGTTCAGATCCAGGATCATGCGGCTGTAGTTTTCGCTGGTGAGCTGGGAGCGGACCATGCTGAGCTGCTCGTAGAGCTCCCGGACCATCCGGGCCTGGCTCTCGTCCAGCTCCACGTCCCCGGCCTCCATGCGGTCATGGAGGAAGAGAAACATGTCCAGCAGCGAGACCCTGTAACCGGAAAGATCCTCCCGCACGGCGCGGTGATCCCCGTTTTCCGCCGCGTAGTAAGCAAAGAGCGCCTGGGCGCTGGTCTCGTCCACGCCGGCAATGGCGGCAAACTCGGCATAATCCACCTCGTCGCCGATGCAGTAGCCGTCCATCGCCGGGATGGACGCAAGCCCTGTTGCGCTTTTCACCTCCGGGCAGGCAGACAGCTCCTCCAGCAGCGCCCGCTCCGCGCCGAAGCTGCCGGAGGGAACGATCAACGCCACGGCGTTGCTGGTGCCGAAGCGGTCCCGGATCTCCTCCTTGGCCTCCTCCATCTCCGTCTGCCGGAAGGCGGGCACCATGTCCATGCCGTAAGCGTAGTTCACCCGCTGGACCATATAGTAGCCCCCCGCCACCAGGAGCACGAAGAAGATCGGCATCACATAGCGGGTGGCATAGGCAAAGCGGCCCACAAAGTTGATCTTGGGGACAAAGCGGCGGTGCCGGGTCTTGTCCATGGCCTTGCCGAAAAGCATCAGCAGCGCGGGCATGAAGAGAAACACCGTCAGCAGGCTGCAGACGATGGCCTTGATCAGCGTCAGTCCCAGATCCGCGCCAAGGCTGAACTTCATCATGGTCATGGCGGTGAGGCCGGCGATGGTGGTCAGACTGCTGGCGGAGATCTCCGGGATGGAGGCTGCCAGCGCCTTCACCACCGCGTCGCGGACGCCCAGGCGCTCATGCTCCTCCTTGTAGCGGTTGCAGAAGATGATGGCATAGTCCACCGACAGAGCAAGCTGCAGCACGATCCCTACGGAATTGGAGACGAAGGAGATGGTGCCCATCATAAAGTGGGTGCCGATGTTGACGACCGCGGCCACCAGGAAGGTCAGCACCATCACCGGGATCTCGGCATAGGTGCTGGAGGTGAAGAGCAGCACGGACAGCACCACGATGACCACGAAGATCAGCACCGTCAGCATTTGCTCCGCCAGCAGCTTGGACAGGCTGAAGCCCACTTCGGTGTAGATGGTGGTATCCCGATCCTGCAGCAGCTCCTCCACCCGCTCCAGCGCCCGCTCGCTGCGCTCCGACACGGCGGTGTCCGCAAAGGTCAGGTCAAACAGAGCGCTGCCCTCGGCGTAGTGGGAAGGGCTCTCGTCATACTGGACGAGGACCACGTCCTCCACGCCGGAAAGCTCCTCGGAAAGCCGGCTCGCCTCCTCCGGGCTGATCCCCTTCACCATGACCTTGGCCGTGCCGTAGGTGGTGAACTCCTGCTCCATGATGAAGAGGCCCCGCTTGGCCTCGGCTTCCTCGGGTAGGTAGTTGGTGATGTCCTCTTCCACCTGGATCCAGCGGATGGAAAACACCGAAAAGACGATCATAGCCACAAAAAGGGCAAGGAACCATCGCCTGCGCTCCACGATAAAGGCCGCAAGTTTCATCATAAAATTCTGTTCCATTCTTCCGCCCCCTTTGCTGCTACTGTAGCAGAACGAGAGACCCTTGCAAACGGTCAAAACGCGCTCTTCGTGGCATCTTCCCACATTTCACCACATTTGTCCGGTAAATGCGCCGTTTGCTCCTTGCAAAAACGCCGGATTCCATTATAATGGTCAAGTGAGGTGAAACAATTGAAGCACGAAGAGATTTCCCTGCAGACAAAGCGGGCCCTGGCGGCCTCTCTGCGGCGCATCATGACTCGCAAGTCTTTTTCCAAAATCACCGTCAGTGAAATCATCGCGGACTGCGGCGTCAACCGCAAGACCTTTTACTATCATTTCGAAGACATTTACGCTCTTTTGCACTGGATGCTGGAGCAGGAATCCGTAGAGATCCTGAAGCATTTCGATCTGCTGACCGACTATCGCGACGCGGTCTCCTTCATCATGGATTATATCGAGTCCAACAAGCACATCATCAACTGTGCCATAGACGCGATCGGAAGAGACTTTCTCAGCCGCTTTTTCTACGCTGATTTTATGGGGATCGCAAATTCCGTGATCCGCGGCATGGAGGAGAAGTATCATCATCCTCTGTCCGACGCGTATCGCAGCTTTCTTGCGGAATTCTACTGCGAAGCTATTTCCGGGATGATCGTCTCCTGGATCCGCAACCGAAAAGGCGAAGACCGGGCCTTTGCCCAGGAATCCATCATCACGATCCTGCGAGACTCCCTGCGCGGCGTCATGCAGGCCGAGACGGCGGTCCCCGAAAACGCAAACTGATTCAAAATGAGCGTCCGGGCCCGTTGTCCCTCCTCAGTTGAGAAAGCCCAGATATTCGTCAAAGACGTTGAAAAGCATGTCCCCGGAGCAGACGGGCAGCACTGCGTCCGTCTGCCCGATCTGCTCGAAGTCGAAGGCCTCCCTGGCCCCGGTCAGCACCAGCACCGGGATGACCTCATAATCCGGGCCGAACAGGATCTCCAGATAGGGGGCGTATTTCGCCGCCTGCAGGACCTCCTCCGGCTCCACGCGGTTTTTCATCTTGAATTCCAGCGAGAACAGCTTGTCCTCCGTGATGATCAGCACGTCCGCGTAGATGCGCACATGGCGGGAGCGCTTCAGCCGCAGCTCAAAGGCGATCTCCCAGTCCAGGCAGCGCTCCCCCGCCATGCTCCGCAGATCCTCAAAAAGCCGCAGGATCTGCGCCCGGCAGTCCCGGAAGGAGTGGAGCAGACCCCGGGTATCGCTGAGACTCCGGCCGATATTGGCGCAGCCCTCGGTCATGCGCGCCATCCACTCCTCCTCGCTGAGGAGCAGAAAGCTCCCCACCCGGTCGTAGTAGGCGGCAAACTCCTGCAGGCCCACATGGGGCCGCTCCTGCCGCACGATCCCGTGCCAGCAGTAGTCTCTGTCCTGCCAGCAGAGCTCCTTCATCAGGGGCGAGGAATAAAGGATATGGTTGACCTCCTGCCGGTCGATGTTCAGTTCCCTGGCAATGTCCTTCGCCTTGATCCCCGCATGGCGGCAAATCACGGCGCAGATTTCCCGATCGGTCTGTCTCATGGCGGGCTCATTTCGCGTAATGGGCATAGCACCAGGCGGCCATCTCCGACAGCAGCGCGAGGGGCAGCTCCCGGTCATGGGGCAGCTGGATGGCGCCTTTGCTGGTTTTGAAGGCTGTCAGCCGCTCCGCAAAGGCTTCCACCGCGTCATTGCCGGGATAGATACCGATGTGCCTTTTGGCCGGGGCAAAATGGATGATGTTCCGCCCCTTCCAGAAGGTCGGCATTCCCCAGGACAGACGCTCCTCCGCCTGGGGGATGGCGGCGCGGATGGTATCATAAATCTCCGTCAGACGGGGGCGGATCGCCTCGTCCTGTCCTGCTATGTATTCCCGGATCGTCATATTATCCCTCATTTCCGCCTGGCGAAATCATAGGCCTCCCGCAGCCAGGAGAGCAGCTCTTCATCCAGCTCCTCCGGCGCGGAAAGCACGATATGCTGGGTCCAGCGCCCGGGATAGGGCTCTGTTTTGACCGCGACGCGGGGAGAGTCCAGCGGCGCAGGGAGCCCCAGCGTCAGCGTCAGGAAGCCCCGGGGCAGTTCCGCCTTCTTCCGGACCCGCGCGAAAGAGACGCAGGCAAACATATGCCGGGCATAAAAGCTGATCTGGGTCTTCTGAACCCGCTTTTCCAGGTCGGGAAAGCTCGCGTACAGAAGCGCCTCCAGGCGCAGATACAGGTCCAGCGCGTCCAAATGTCCGCCGAAAAACAGCAGGGTATCGTTATCTGTCTCCCGCACGCTCAGTCCCCCTCCTTCGGCTCGATCACAACGCGGATCCGGTCTCCCTCGCGCTTGTTCAGCGCCATACGGATCGCTTTCCGCACGCCGATCACATAGCAAACGCTGCCGTCCGGGTTCTTCACACCCATGTTGACGACGCTGCCCTCATAGGGCACGCCGTCGAAGCTGGCGCGCACTTTCAGCCGGCCCTTGCCGAACTCCTTTCGGAGATCCCAGGGGAAGGGCACCCAGGCGCCGCCGCTCTCCGGGTCCTCCCGGAGCAGGGCGTCGTATTCAAATCTCTTCTCCTTGTTCATTCGGCGCTCTTCCCCTTGTTTCTATGATCTGTCGGCCGATCTCGTCCCGCTTCAGATCCGCCTTGACTTCCATCCCGGAACAGGCAATTTTAGATCATTATACCACAAGAGAAAACAAAAATGAAACAGTATTGCTATTTTGTTCCCTGTATGATAAAGTATTTTTGAACGGAAATCACGCGGCGCGGCCTTCCCCGCAAGCCGCCAGCATCGGGCTCGACACGGGTCAAGGAACAAAGGAGGAAGCACCATGACGATCAAGAAAATCGCAAACGAGAACGAATTGACCATCGCGCTGGAGGGGCGGCTGGACACCAGCACCTCCCCGGAGCTTGAACAGGTCCTGAAGGAAGAGCTGCCCAAGGTGAGCAAGCTGATCCTGGATTTTGAGAAGCTGGATTATATTTCTTCCGCAGGTCTGCGCGTCCTCCTGTTCGCTCAGAAAACCATGAACAGCACCCAGGGCAGCATGAAGATCCGCAAGGTCGGCGAGATCATCATGGAGATCTTCGAGGTCACCGGATTTCAGGACATCCTGGACATCGAATGATCCGTCTTTTGACGGAAGCAAAGCAAACGAGCGCCCATGGGCGCTCGTTTTTCTATCTTTTTATTTTTATGTATGCTCTTGATAAAGGCCTTTTGCGCGGATAAATGCTGCCGCCGCCGGCGGCAGAAGCTCTGATGCGGCCTCTCCTGCGCGCAGTCTTTCCCGGATTTGGGAAGAAGAAATGGCAGGGAGCTTCACGGAATAACAGGCAAAAAGCGTTGCCTCCCCTACTCCGCATTCATCTCGGAGCGGCGGAAAAAGATCTTCCCCCCCTCGTGGGAAACAGGCCAGGCGCAGCATCGACGCAAGTCGCTCGCTCCCGTACCAGAACGGAAATGAGACCGCAGCGTCACCGCCCAAAATCAGCACAAATTCCGCGTTTGGGAGTTGCCGACGAAGCATCTGAACAGCGTCCACCGTGTACACCGGGCCTTGCATACCGAACTCAACATCACAACTGGCCATCCCTGGCTCCTTCTCCAGCGCAGCGCTCACCATGGCAAGGCGATCCGTAGCCGAAGCCTCAGGCCGCTTGTGGAGCGGCTCCGCCGCCACGACGAAGAGCACTTGATCCAAGTTCTCAAGCTCCAGCGCCGCTCTTGCCAGCGCCAGGTGACCCCTGTGAATGGGGTCGAATGCGCCGCCCAGGAGGCCGATTCTCATCCTGCCCGCGGCTTCAGTCATGGCTCTCCTCCTCGCACGTAAGCGCCCAACGGACGCAGCTCTCTGTCAGCACAAACACGCCTCCGCAAGCCTCGCCGCTGCCGTCATAGACAGCCAAAGCACAGCCTGTCCCCAGTTTGGAAAGCAACGCGCAGACCCGCTCTCTGTCCTCTGGAAGATGAAACGAACATAGTTTCTTCCACAGCCAGACAAGCTCCTCTGTTTCACCCTTGGCGGCAAGGCCTGGCCCTCCCGGTCTTGTCAGAAGAAGAAAATCGTCCGCAAGGCGCTCCGCCTCTCCTTCGGACGCAAGAATGGGTCGGCGGGGGCAGCCGATCACGCCTCCAGTTGCTCCGGAGGGAAGCGCCGGAACGCAGATCGCCGCTCCGGCAACAGGAATCGACTCGTCAAGCAGATCCCTCAGCGCTGCTGCCAACAGATAGTCTACATCGTAGAGCTCCGCATCCTCGATCCTCAGTTCTCTCAGGGCCGCACAGCGCGCTTCCCAGTTCTTCTCGTCTTCTTTCCGGCACAGCAGGCCCAAGGAAAGCGGGAAGCCCTGTTTCGTTGTCAATTTTTCGCAAACTCCACCGTATCGTCCCATCTTCTTTTCCCTTCTGCACCTCCGGCAGGGTATTGGGCATATACCGCCTCTGCCATGGCATGGTTGATCTCCCGCAGACCTTTCCCGGCTCCGTAGGCGGCCAGAAAAGCGTCCGCAGCTGCACAGGCCTCCACATAGGGTCCCGGCACATTCACCACCAGGGTATTCTCCCACTTACCGCAGATCAGACGGGTCCAAAGATGCCCGTTCTTCCCGTAGATCTCGCTGGAAAAGGCGGGACGCAGGCATTGCTCCAGCGCCGAGTGGGTGTAGTCCTTCCCCAGGGTACTGCTGTGGCGGTGGCCGCCGCCGCTGCCGCCAATGAGCAGGATCAGATCTGGTGCTTCCGCAGCAAGCGTCACGATCCGCCTCAAAATAGCGTCCTCATCGTCCAACTCCGGCGGCAATCTGCAGACCTGTGCTTCCGGGTACGAATGCAGGATCCGCTCCAGGATGGCCGGGGAATCAGTATCCAGCACCAGCCCGTTTCGGATCTCGTCCCCGGTAGGGAGAAGAAAAACACGCTTCATGTCCGCTTGATCCACCTTTCTCTCATGCACATGGAGCTGGGCTCCTCGGGGATATCCTCATAGCGCACGTCCACGATCTTCCTGTTGTCGCAAATCTTCGCCAGGTCCGTGACGGTGATCCCGTCGGCCAGGGCCAGAGCCTGGATAATCCCACGCTCATCCTGTCGGATCTGCTCCGGGGAGAGTCCGTAGACGTCCATCTCCACCGCGTCCCCCGTGACGCCGATGACGCGCACGCGGGACAGAAGCCGGACCTCCAGAAGCTGCTCCAGCTGGCGGGTATTCATACCTTTGACGCTTAGGCCGGAAATCCGCAGCACCGTCTTGTCTGCGTGAGCGATCACAAATTGAGATTGCATGGACCACACCTTCCTTTTCTTCAGAATACCGAAAAAACACCTAAATTGCAAGCACAGGCTTTATCGGGGTGAGAAGTGTGCCCTCCGCGTCGAAAACGAGGGGAAAGGCATTGCTAACGATCTCAACGTTCTCGAGCTTCTCCGCCTCCGGCAGCATAGCCTCGGAGATTAGAAGATACTCCGTCTCCAGGGAGTTGTCCATCATGAGGATACGGGGGCGGTCCCGGTCAATGCCAACGCAGGTCTGAATGCAGCCCTGCAGAACCGTCCGGTCACTGTCCAGAACCACGGGGATCTTAAAGGTATCCGGCGTGTTGCAGGTGATGAAATTGTAGTAGGTCTCGTTGAACTCCATTTTTTCATATAGCCTGCGAGAGACGATGTCCGCCCGGCCAATGCCCGTAGCGTTACCGTGGGACTCATCGCTCAGATCAAAAAAGGCCATCCGTTTGCAGCGTACACCGGACTTCAGCTTGGGATTTGCACAACGCCCCACTATATTGGGATCCGCACCGGCGCCGCTGTAATTCTTTCCGATGCTGTGCACCACTAGGATATCGCAGTCTGGGAAATAGATCTGCGCCATGCGCTCTTTGGCCCGCTTGAGCAGCGCAGGCTCCTGTGCCTCGATCTGATCAGGGGGGAGCAGTTCCAGGGCGAATGTCTTTTCAAAGGCGTTTTCCAGAAGTGCCACGCCAAGCACCACCGGGGCCGCATGAAGCGCCGCGCCTCCGATCAAACGAATCCGCCGCGCCATATCGTCTTCTCCGCCGGCGTGGACCAAGTCCGCACCCCGCTGCTTACCCAAGCCGACGGAGAGCATTTTCAGAAGGCCGCTCTCATAGTCTCCCCGGAAAGATGTGTGCATTTTGACCCGGTTCAGCACAATAATGCCGTCTGCCTCCTCCGCGAAGCGGTCCATATACACCGGAAGACCCTCGATCTCGGTGAGTTTTACCGTCTCCATAGAGGAAAGGATCGGGCAGCCCATGCTCTCCTCGGAAATACCCAGACTACGCAGCATCTGAAGCTGCCCCTCCGCAGAGGCGCCGCCGTGGCTGCCCATGGCCGTAACCAGGAAGGGCTCGGCGCCGGCGGCACGGACCTGCTCGACCAGAAGCCGCGTGACCAGGGGCATGTTGGCGATGCCCCGGCTGCCGCAGGTGATGCAGATCCGCTGCCCGGGGCTGACGGGCCGGAGCGCCTGAAATTCCCGAATCAGCTTTTCCTCGATCTGCTCCGGGCTCAGCTCCTCCCGGGAAAAACGCTGCCGCACCCGGACGAAATCCGGAAGCGGGACCCCGGACAAAAATTTGGTAAGCTCCTGCATCCTTTTTACCTCCATAGGAATCTCCCGTGCAGAACAGGAGTCTGCACGGGAGACGTCTTTGTTTCTGCTTCGGATCACGCGTAATGGGCGTAACGGATCTCCGAGATGTCCGCGACCTTGAAGGTCTTGGGGTCCACGATGCCGGGAATGATCCGGTCAGCGTCGGCCAGGATCTGCTCCCTGCTAATGGGCTGGGTCTCGGCCTCCAGAAACGCTCTGTCGATGCCGATGCTCTCCAGCTCCACCCAGGCCTTGTCCTCGATGTTTTCCAGGTCGATGGGATAGCCGCCCGCCTTCGCCACGCACAGGATCGCCGGCGAACAGGCGATGTCCCGTCCGGGAACCATGTCGATGTCCAGGGCCTCCAGGATCTTCTTCGCCAGCACCGGCTTGGGCGCCATGATGGCCGGGTAGTCGCTCTTGACGGTTTTGGCAAACACGCCGGAGGCGTGGGCCGTCTTGCCGGCGCCGTAGGCCCAGTTGAAGATCCGTCCCTGCCGCTCCCGCACCACCATGCCGATGCCGACGGAGATCTCCGGACCGGCGACGCCGATGGTGACCTCGCCGTCCTGCATGATCTCCTGCAGGCCGAAAATGGGCGTCAGGATCTCGGTCATGTCGATCACGTCCATGACCTCGGAGCCCGTGTTGTTGTTGGCGATGCGGCCGGTGTAGGTCTGGGTCTCGTTGAAGGCGGCGCGGGGGATCATGTCCTCATAGGAGGGACCGCGGTACAGCCGCTTTCCGCTGTGCAGCAGATCCCATTGCCGCATGTGAGGCTCCTCCTCGATCAGCTTGCGGGTATAGGGGATCTCGGACACGCCGATGAAGCCGAATTCCCGGTCGATCTTGCCGTTGTCCACCGAGGCGAAGGCGACCACGGCGCAGTCGGCCACGATGCCGTCGCTGGTGACGGTGATCGCGCTGGTGTCGATCACGTCGATGGAGGCCGCGTCGTGAAAATCCTTCGCGACGATGGTGCACGCCTCTTTCATCAGGATCCCGGCCTTGGCCACGTCCGCCTTGTCGATATAAATGAGATTAATGGGGATACGCCCTTCTGCCGCTCCCTTGGGGATCACCTTATACTTCAGTTCAGCCATTTTTTCATCCTCTTTCGCCATTCCGTTCTGATCCGGCCTATTTCGGCTCCGCCACACGGAAGGGCGTGCGGCGATCAATGACTTCGTCCACGTCGTACAGCTCGCACTCCGCCGCCGGCGTCGTCAGAATGATGTTTTCCAAAATGGCCCGTTTCGCCGTTCCGTCCTCCCGGATGCCCTTCATGATGACCGTGTGGGCAGTCTCCGGCATCCTGGGAACCACGATGATCTGAACCTTCTTGATCTCGGGATCGGAGGTCAGGTCCACCAGGTCGCATTCCACTCTGCCAACGCGCAGGGAGGCGACCTTGCCGGTCTTGATGTTCTCCATGCCCTCGATCGTGACCTCTGTATCCGGACGGTTCAGCCTTGCGGCAGCCTTCATCTTGGCGATGAAGTCCGGAAATCTGGTGTGCATCAATCTCATATCGTTCCGCCTTTCTGTCTCAATGGATTTCGTTTACTGCTCTGTGGAATTCTCCTTCTCCAGAGCCTCGAGGACCTCCTTCTTCTTCTCCTCGGACATGGGATACATGCCGATGCCGGTGGCGGCCAGGATCAGGGCCACGATCGAGGTCAGCCAGCACTGAATGGCCAGCGGCGCAAAGCCGCCGGCGCCGTAGGCCGCAATGCCGAAGAGGCCCGCCATGTACGCGCCGGAGCCGGTCCAGGGGATCAGCGGGCTGCCGACGGTGCCGAAGTCCTCCATCGTACGGGAGAGGACGCGGGCGTCGATGCCCATCTCGGCATACTCCTTGCGGAACATCTCGCCAGAGATGATGTGGGCGGGATAAGAGGATCCGCCCAGCGCCATCAGGGCACCGTCCGTGACCAGGGTGCCGAGCACCAGGGTGAAGCGGTTCTTGCGGCAGATCTTCAGGATCGGCGACACCGCCTTCTGCATGAAGCCCACGTGGCTGACGATGGACGCGAAGACGTAGCCGGAGAACACGGTGATGATGGTGCCGGCCATGCCCTTCATGCCGCCCTTCGTCACCAGGCTGACGGCCTCAGGCGCATACCCGGAAGTATCGCTGATGCCCAGGGAGGCGGGCGTGCAGCCGCCGAGGCAGGCGTTCAGGCCGTCCGCGAAGGAGAAGCCCTGGTACCAGGCGCCGAGAAGCAGCGCGCTGATGGTGGCCAGAACCATGGTGGGCAGCGCCGGCGCCTTGACGATGGCTGCGACGATGATGATCACGAAGGGAATCAGCAGGATGATATTGAACTTGAACATGCTGTTCAGGCTCTCCAGCATCTTGACGGCGGTCTCGGGCGTCTCGCCGCCGGTCATGCTGGTGCCGTAGAGCAGGTAGACCACGATGCAGACCACCGCAGTGGGAACGGTAGTCCAAAGCATGGAGCCGATGTGCTCATACAGGTTGGAGCCGGCGCACAGCGGAGCCAGGTTGGTGGTCTCGGAGATCGGGGACATCTTGTCGCCGAAGAAGGAGCCGCAGATCGCGGCGGCCGCCGTGACGGTCAGGTTGGCGTTCATGCCCACGGCCACGCCGAACATCGCCATGCCCATCGTAGCCGCCGTGGACCAGGAGCCGCCGGTGGCGGAGGACATCAGCGCGCAGGCCAGGAAGGTCACCACGTAGAGCAGCTTCGGGTTCAGGATCTTGATGGCGATGGATACGATGTAGGGGATGGTGCCGCTGTATACGAAGGACGCCACCACCGCGCCGAGGAAAAAGAGGATCAGTATGATGGAGTTGATGGATGCGAATTTTGTGCTGATCGCCTTCTCCAGCTCTTTCCAGGTGTAGCCGCAGCGCATGGCCATGAGGGCGGCAAAAATCGCAGCCGCGATCATCATCATGGCCACAGGCCAGTTGAACACCAGGAAGCCGAGCGCGATGAGGACGACCAGAACGCCGACCGTCAGGATGGACTCAATAAAGGTTGGCGCGCGTTTTTCAGCTTTCTTGAATTTGAACATTTTCCTCATTCCCTTTCCAGAGCAGGCTGAAATAGTTGCCGAATGCACCGTATGCGGGCGCCTCGTTCCTTTCCCGCCGGCCCTTTTCTTTTCTCCATGCTTGTTTTGGATACGGATTGCGAAGGCTGCTGTGTATTGTTCAACGGAGACGGATCCCTTGCCGGTAAAGGCAATCGGCCGGCTTGCCTTTTCCTGCAAGGAAAGGATCTCCCTTGCTCCCTGTTTCAGCGCCGCCGAAGAGGACGGCCGTTTTGGCAGAAATGCCGGAAAATGCTTCATTTGCCCTTCAGTGTTTATTCAAATGCATTATACTGTCTGTAGCAACTATAGAGTCAAGCGAGGATTTATTGATTATTGTCGAAAAAAATCACCAAAAATGAGCACAAAAATTTAGGGGATATGCCCGTATTTTCCCCGACTCTGCGAAAACAACTCCGGTGTGCTTCCCTTCGGCTTGCATGTTTTTCGGATCTTTGATATAATGAGATAATAAAGTCGGCAGCCAGCTATTGTTCCTGCTGCGATAGATAGTTGATTCCGGGGGGAGCATGATGAAGAACTTCAACGAAAAGCAGTATTACTCCATTGGTGAGACCGCCGAGATCTGCGGCGTATCTGTGCAGACGCTCCGCTATTACAGCAAGATGGGTCTGGTCTCACCCGCCTATATCAGCGACTCCTCCGGATACCGTTATTATCTGCCGGAGCAATTTCAGCTCATCGACCGGGTAAAGTACCTGCAGCGCTTCGGCTTTTCCCTGGAGGAGATCCAGGCGGTCTATAAAAACGGGGGCACTGGCTACCTGAAGGATTGTCTGGAACGGCAAAAGCTGATCATCCGGGAAAAGCGGGACACCTATGATACTCTGCTGCGGGAAATCAGTTCCTATTGCGATTCCTTCCACCCGATCTCCACGGACTATCCCGACATCCCCATGCGCCAGTACTTTGAAGAACGCTATGTTCTGTTGGAGTCCGGCAAAAAGGGCGAGACCACAAACCAGATATACCGCCGCCTTCTCCGAATGAAAAACCTGCCCGAATACAGAACGCTCCCCTGCCAGTTTCAATTTGTCTTTCCCATTGATTTCGAGGATTTCTGCAGGATAGACTATTCCCCTACCGGCTGTGGGATGCTTCTTTCCACCAAGCCTGAGGTCAATCACAAGAATGTGCTGACCCTTCCAGCTGGTGAGTATCTCTGTACCCAGTCCAAACTCCGCCGCGGCATCTGGGATCCCTCCCTGGTGCGGGAGATTTTCCGGAACCGCCCCGCGCCCAGGCTTGCCATCGCTGAGGAAATCGAGACCAGTATCTCAGACTTCGACGATTCCATTTTTATTGTACAGTTCTACCTGGGCGACTGAGGTCGCCTCCTCTTTCCCGCAGGATCATGGCAGTTCAACATGACGCAAGAGGGAGGCCGGGGCAAACCGGCCTCCCTCTTGTGCTGGAGTGATGAGAGGAGTGCGAAAAACGCGGAGTGAAAAGAGAGAAAGGAATCAGTCGAAAGCTTTCAGCGCCTGAGTGAAGTCCGCAATCAGGTCATCTGCGTCCTCGCAGCCCACAGAGATGCGGATCATGCCTGGGGTGATGCCGGCGGCGCGGCGCTCGGCGTCGGAATTGTGGCGGTGGGACGAGGTGCAGGGATTCTGGAAGGTTGTGCGGATCCCGCCCAGGGTAGGTGCGTAATGAGACAGATGTAGTCTGGACATGAAATCATCCATCTTCTTCACGTCCTCAGGGAGAACGATGCTCATCATGGCGCCCATCCGGTCGTTGCTGCCGAACATCTCCAGAGCCAGCTTATGACGGGGATGGCTTTCCAGACTGGGATGCATGACCTTTTCCACGTGTGGATCCTTCTCCAAGGCCGCGGCCAGCTTGGCGGCATTGGCCATCTGCTTGGGCAGGCGGAGCTCAATGGTCTTGACGCCGCGCAGCACCAGCCAGGAATCCATGGGCGTGCTGGGTGTGCCCAGGAACATGCCCACATGATAGATCTTGTTGATCATATCTTTGGGCCCGGTCACGGAGCCTGCGATAGCGTCGCTGTGACCATTGATGAACTTGGTCAGGCTGTTGATGACCAGGTCCGCGCCGTGGTCCAGGGGCTTGTACGCGATGGGCGTGGTGAAGGTGTTGTCCACCACCAGCAGCGCGCCGTTTTCATGGGCGATCTTCGCCAGGGTGGGGATGTCGGCCAGGCCGATGGCGGGGTTGGCGACGGTCTCGGTGTAGATCATCTTGGTGTTGGGCCGCACGGCGTTCAGAATATTCTGGTTGTCGTTGAAGTCCACGCAGGAGGTCTCAACACCGTAGCCGGTTAGCAGTTCCCGGATGATGTCCAAAGTCTCGCCGTAGCAGCAGTTGGAGTAAATGATATGATCGCCCGGGTGGACCAGGGTCAGCAGCGTGCTGCTGATAGCGCCCATGCCTGAGGAGAATATCTGCGACTTTTCGCCGTGCTCCAGGAAGGTGAGCACTTCTGAAAGCGCATCACGGTTGGGGTTGCAGGTGCGGATATAGGTGTAATCATAGCCCTGTTCTACGCGCTGGTAGGTCGCCTCTGCCTCAGACAGGGTCTTCCAGGTAAACGCAGTAGTCGCATACAGGGGCATCGCCTCGGTGGAAACCTTCAGAGTCTGGACCGAATCTCCGCAATGGAGCAGCTCCGACGCAGATGAGTACTTTTTTTCCATGCAATGATCCTCCTTAAAAGAATGAAACACAGTTTTTATATCATACCGATGGTGATCAGCGGATCGCCCTCCGCCACAGCCAACGATACGACCATGTAAATGACAAGCCCGTCGAAGGGTGCCCGGATCGTCTCCAGCACATTGCCGAAAAGATCCCGCAGCTCGCCGATCTGTTGCCCTTCTTTGACGGCGTCGCCCAGGGAGACGCAGGGATACCAAGCGCTGCTCCGGGAGGCAGCCAGCGTGGCGTCGTCCACCACAGTGATCGCCTGCTTCTCCGGGCGCACCGCCTCACCCTCGCAGACCTGCAGAAAGCGCAGAACGTTGCGGATATTCGCCTTGTAGTCCTCCACCTCTTCCCTGCTCCAGAGCCCGCGTCCGCCGCGCTCGATCAGCAGTGCAGGGATGTGATGGCGCAATCCTGCGGAACCCACCGCGCCGCCGAAGTTCTTGGTTTTGACCTGGAAGGTAGCTTCCAGCATGTCGGCGATCTCCCGGGAGCGATTGACGACGTAGGGATCCTCCACGTTTGGATAGTAAACATAGCTGGGAAGCTGCTCGTGCAGGTCTCCGCCGTGCAGGTCCAGGTGATAGTCCGCGCGGGCCTGGAACTGCTCGGAGACCACATAAGCGATCTGTTCGGCCAGGGTGCCGTCAGGCTTCCCGGGGAAGACGCGGTTGATGTTTTTCCCATCCTCCGGGACGCAGTAAGATACGCGCTGATAGAAAGCGTGCAGGTTTATCGGATGGATGAGCACGATCTGCCCATGGATCTTTTGAGGATCCAGCTCCCTGGAGAGCTCAATGGCTGTTTGGATGCCGGGATATTCGCCGCCGTGGACACCGCTGGTGATTAACACCGTCGGTCCCTCATGGGCGCCGTTAATTACCGTAATGGGCATGCGGTAGCCTGTGTCCAGGACGGGTGCATAGCCCTCTGCTTTTTTCCCTGCCTCTGCACGTACATCGCCAAAGCATATTTCGCCAGTTTTCATAAACACCTCCTAAACTGTTCTTTGTTGCATTTACTGTAGCGTCTATTGCGGCTATAGAGTCAAGTGTTTTTTCGTATTTGTGAAACTGCTATTTTGAAAAATCATAACAATCAGTGAACTGGTGGTTTGCATGCGTCCTGAAAGGGCATAATACAGGCTTTACCCCTCAAAGGGTATCGAATAACTACTATAGCATTTCATGCCCTGCAGCCAGTAAACGGGCGATGTTATTTCTCAATCCTGCATTTTCTTTTTCTGTTAGCTAAAACTCTCTTTGTTCATGCAGTAATGCGGTCGCCAAAGCTTTACCACTCTATCACAGGAGGATACTTTTGCTAAAGCATTTGAATTCCCCCCGGTAGAACCGGGGGTTGTTCGTCGCTAAAGCCCCCATCAAAAGAGCAGAGCTGTATCCAATACAGCTCTGCTCTTTTGCTTTGTTGCGCCTTCAGGCGGAAGATGCTTTACAGCGTCCGCTTGCCTCTGCGGATGGCGGCCATGCGCTCCAGATCGCCGTGGTCGATGCTGTTTTGCAGGGCGGCCACGATCTTCTCTTTCCGGCCCAGGAAGTCCGGCCCGGTGAGATTGGCGCCGGAGATCGTATGGTGCGTGATAAAGGCGCAGTCGCAGTTTAGGTTCTCCGCGAAGAGCTTCAGCTCTTCCAGCATTTCCTTCTCAGTCAGCGGTTCAAACTCGCCGCGCCGCGCCTCTTCCAGCAGCGGGGTGCCGGGGAAGAGCGTCAGGCCGCCCGTGCCCACGACAGTGGGATGGCATTGGCTGAAGATCTCGGCGGAGTGCAGGGCGTGTTCGCGGCTGTGCTCCCGCCCGGCCACGCCGTTGAGGAAGGTCATCCAGTAGGCGATGCCCGCCTGGTCCAGCTTGCGGGTCTGCTCCAGAATGTCGGCGGCGTGATAGCCCTTGTTGATGCGCTCCAAGGTCCAGTCGTCGCCGCTCTCCACGCCCAGGTTGACCTCCGCCATGCCTTTTTCCCGCAGGATGCGCAGCTCCTCCACGGTCTTGTTCTTCACGTTGTCCACCCGCGCGGCCATGGTCATGATCTTTACTTGGGGCAGATATTGATGCACCAGATCGCAGATGCGGTCCAGCCGGGAAAAGCTCATGCAGAAGGGGTCCGCCCCGATCAGCTGCAGCCGCCGGGTATCGGGCGCCCAGGAGGCGATCTCCCGCAGATCCTCCTCTACCCATTCCAGCGGAGACATACGAAAGGGCACGTCCTTGTACATGGTGCAGAACTTGCAGGCGTTGTGGGTGCAGCCCTGGGTGATCTCCAGCATGGGAGAGGGCGGCTCATAGGGGTTTCGATACAGGGTTCCGGTGTAATGCACGCCTCTTCCCCCTACAGCTCCGTGACGAAGGCGTCCAACGGCATGCGCTTAAAGTGCCAGGCGTTGGGCTTGCTGCGCTCGGACGGGTAGCCCATGGCGAACATCATCACCGGGATGATATGCTCCGGCAGTTCAAAGGTCTCCGCCACCGTTTGGGCGTCAAAGCCCCGGAGCCACACGCTGTGCACGCCCAGCTCCTCCGCCTCGTACATCATGGTGGTGGCGGCGATGCTGGCGTCCTGCTCGCCGGAATTGTAGTTGCGGAACATCCGATCCCGCGGCTGCTTCCAGACCGTATTTAAATCGTAGCAGACCAGCAGCACCAGCGGGGCGTTGTAGTGAAAGGGCGTCACGCTCTTCACCTTTTCAAGGGCTTCGGGGCTGCGCATCACGTAGAAGCGCTGAGGCTGATAGTTGCAGGCGGTGGGCACGATGCGCCCCGCCTCCAGGATCTGCCGCAGCTTTTCGTCCTCCACCGGGCGGGAGTCAAAGAAGCGCTCAGAGTAGCGGTTTTGGGCCAGTTCCATAAATGTCATCAACAAAACTTCCTTTCTTGTTTTTCTGGCTTTATCCTATCAAAAAGGCTTGCACTTTTCCACATACAGAAGTATAATTCAGTAAGAAAACCATACAGATTTTACTTTTTGTTAGATTGGAGCGGCGTATGGCGGAGCGGACAAAGCTGTGGATTGCGGCGGCGATGAAGCGATTGCTGGTGAAAAAGCCTCTGGACAAGATCCGGGTAACGGAGATCTGCCGGGAGGCGGAGATCGAGCGGCCCACTTTCTACTACCATTTTCAGGACAAATACGATCTGGTGGCCTGGATCTTCTTCCAGGACGCGGACAGCACGGATATTCTCTCGGTGGAGTCCGCCGCGGCGGGCATGAACAAAATGCGGCAGGAGATGCTGTTTTATCGCCGGGCCTATGAGGATTCCTCCCAGAACGCGCTCTGGCAGTACATGCTGGAGTATTTTGTTGACCGCTATACCCGGCTGGCAAAGGAAAAGCTGGGCGTCGAACAGCTGGACACCCAATTGAGATACAGCATTCGCTTGTACTGCTATGGCACGGTTGGCATGACGCGGGAGTGGGTGCTGCAGGACAACATCAGCCCCGCCGAGAGCATCGTTCGGATGATGTTCGCTTCCATGCCGGAGAGCCTGCGGCAGATCTACGGCCTGTAAGGGGCCGCTCAGAACAGACAAGCAGCCGCCGGCCGGCAGGAAGAATCCAAATCCGGGCTGGTCAGACGATCCGGTTTGTGTTATTCTGCTCCGGGAAAATCAAGAAAGGAAGATGGATCCATGAGCTATTATCTTTTGGCAGAAACGGTGCAGCCCTGTTCCAGGGCTGACATTCTTGACAGAAAGGACATGCAGTATGCTGCGATTTTGACAACGCCGGAATGGGAACGGGAGCGGGAGAGCTTCGATATGGGCATCGAGCTGGATCTGGACGCCCGGAACATTCACAACACGAAGGCCGAGGTCAACTTCGACTCGCTGACCGGGACTTTTCAGATCCCCGACCGGGAGAATCTGGAAGAAAACGAATTCTGCTTCGCCTATGCCCTGGATGAAAAGGGCATCGTTTTCATCGATGACAGCGGCAAGGCGGAACAGATGGTCCAATCCATCCGCCGCACGAAGCGCTGGCGGGAGCCGAGTCTGGAACGCTTCCTGCACGATTTTCTGGAGCAGATCGTGGTCCGAGACCTCGCGATCATGGAGCGCTATGAGGACGAGCTGAATCAGATCGAGGATACGATCCTGTCCTCGCAGGGCCAGGGGGATCTGGCGCGTGTCAACGAGATCCGCAGTAATCTCCGCAGGCTGCTGGTGCACTATGAGCAGATCATCGACATGACCCAGGAGCTGGAGGAGAACGAAAACGGCTTCTTCCGGGAGGAGAATCTGCGCTATATCCACCTGTTTATGAACTATATGACCCGGCGGCACAGCACCGCGGCTTCCCTGCGCGATTACACGATGCAGGTACGGGATCTTTATGACGCCCAGCTGGAGGTACGTCAGAACCGGATCATGACGCTGCTCACGGTCGTCACCACGATTTTCATGCCGCTTACGCTCATCGCCGGCTGGTACGGGATGAATTTCCGCTATATGCCGGAATTGGAATGGCGTTTCGGCTACCCCGCTGTCATTGTCTTGAGCGTTGCGATCGTCGCATATTGCCTGATCCTGTTCAAAAAGAAAAAGTGGCTTTGATGATGGCATCATGATGAAAAAGACCGTCTATCTTCTCTCGACCCTTGCGATCATGCTGATCGTTTCCCGCTCTTAATCCGGCTCATTGACGCCACCGTGCAGATCGACGATGATCTTGGAGCCTTGCTGCTGCTTCTGCTGCTTGTGAATGAAGGGATCGGGTGGGCAGGCTATATGCTGTGCCGGGCCGCGAAAAAGAAATAGCGATTGGAAAAAGAAAACTGCCCCGGGAGGGCGGAACAAAAGGGGTTCCACTCTCCCGGGGCAGTTTCGGCGCTGCGTGAGCCACAGGCTTCTCCAAGAGAAGACCTGGTTCGTACTTTCTAAAACCGGAGCGTTTCGGGCGCTTCGGCAAAGGAACTGAAGGTCGCCTCCGCATTCTTGAAATACAGCATCTGCATATTGTCATCGTCGGCGCTGTACATGGCCTTCAGGCTGGGCAGCTTTTCCAGCATGGCGACCTTCGCCTCGTGATTGTCGTCGTTGACGAGTTCGCCGGCCACGCGCAGCCACTTGCCGCCCTGGAACGCGCAAATCTCCGCTTTGGGATTCGCCGCAAGCTGCCTGGACACGTTCTTGACCTTACCGGTTTGAATGTAGAGCTTCCCGTCGAAAAGCAGAGCCGTGCCGAAGGGTCTCACCCGGGGTTGATCGCCTTCTACTGTCGCCAGGTAATAGGTTTGCGCGCTGTCGAGAAACTGATAGACCTTTTCCACGTTTTCCATGATGCGCTCTCCTTGTATTTCAATTTGTTTTGCGCCTTTTTCCGTTCTCCGTCCTCTTCTCCGGATTCTGACATGATTATACCCTATTATCCCGGAAAAAGCGAGAGGGATAATAGGGTATTCGTCCGATTATTGCAGCACGCGGGCGGCTTTCGCTGCGGCTGTTTTGTCGGCAAGGGGCGTCCGCGCCTTATCCCCGGTCCTTTTCCAAAAGCTGCTCCAGCACCCTGCCGCAGCTCAGGCGAAGGGTCTCAAGCCTGAGGCGGCCGTCTTTGACCGCATTCAGCAGCGCCTTCACCACCTTCTTGCCGCCGGGCATGATGAGATCCACGCCCGCGTTGAGGCAGCCCGCCTCGTCGGCCCGGTCTTCCCCGGTGGAGAGCCAGTCGGTCATCACGAGGCCGTCAAAGCCCCACTCGCCGCGGAGGATGTGGGTGCAGAGCTCCCGGTTGTTGGCGCAGTAGACCCCGTTGATCTTATTGTAGGCGGACATAACAGCTTTCGGCCGGGCTGTCGCAGAGCTCACGATTGGGGATCCCCCGGTCCAGATAGTCCGGGGTCGTGTGCCCCACCGCGCCGGGGACGCGAAAGCCTCTGCTCTCTCCGAAAAGGCCCGTGCCCGCGCAGAACTTGACCATGTCCTCGGCGGTGAAGCTGTCAAGAGTAGCCCTTGTCTTCTCCGACAGGGCTTCTTGCTTCGGCGCATGGCTGTATTCCACCGTCCGGAACAGCTTGGGGTCGATGGTCAGAACGGTCAAATCCGCGGGAAGGGGTTCCTCTCTGGGTGCAGCAGCCTGCAGCTCCTGCACGGTCTTGACGGCCGCGCAGAGATTCCTGTGACGGCTGAGCGCCACCCGCTCCGCAAGCCTCAGTCTGGCCGCGGGGACGGTATTCCGGGAGGAATCGCCCACACGGAGGATGTAGTTTCCGACTTCCAGACAGGTCTCCGCAGTCTTTTCGTCGTAGCTGGATAGCGTCGAAAGGGGGAAGCGCAGGGTTAGCGTCTCCGACGCGCCGGGGGCCAGCAGCTGCGTCTTGCCGAAAGCGGCGAGACGCTGGAACTCCTTGACCAGATCGCCCTGCGGGCAGCTGACGTAGACCTGCACGACTTCTATCCCACAGAAAGTCATTCCTGTATTCGCGACCGTAACGGAGAGCTGTACATCTGTCCCAATAAGCTCAACGGCCTTGGTTTCCAGCGAGAAGTCCGTATAGCTTTTGCCGTAGCCGAAGGCATAACGCGGCGTGACGCCGAAGCTGTCAAAATAGCGATAGCCCACATAGATCCCCTCGCGATAGAGGGCGTGATCGGCATCGGGCGCATAAGGGCCGAATTCGCTGCCAAAGGGGATATCCGCATAGCACTTCGGCCAGGTCACGGCCAGCTTGCCGGAGGGCGTGCGCTGCCCGGTCAGCACCGCGACCAGAGCTATTTCACCGCGGTCTTTCGCCGTCAGACCGGCCTGACCCCGGGAGAATACCGAAAAACGAATCAGCGATGATCGGACGAGAAGGACACAGCCGAAAGCGCCAAACAGCCGAAGCCGGGAACTCTCCCGGCTTCGGCTGTTTTCTCTTTTTCACTTCCGGGTGATCCGATCAGTCGCCCAGCATCTCCCGGACCTTCCGGGCTATGGCGAGGCCCAGGTTCCGGTGGGACTCCGGCGTATAATGGACGCAGTCTACAGGGGAAGCCACGGCATAGTCTCCGGCGTTCAGGTATTCGACTCCGTTTTCCTCCGCCATCTCCCGATAGCGATCCGCCAACAGGCAGGACTCGGCATAATATACCTGGTTGAACCTTTGGTCAAAATCCGAGAGCACCGGCGCCGGGGCAACGATCAGGATTCTCGTTTCATCCCGGAAGATCCGTGTACACGCATCCGGCACCGCCTGGAGCATCCGTGTCCTGCGGATGAGTCCGGCAGCGCTCCTGGCCGAAAAGGCCGCGTCTACCACATTCAGGTCATTGATCCCCAGGGAGATGATCAGCAGGTCCAGCGGACGCTGCGAAAGGAGCGCATACGGCAGGCCGGTCTGCCCGTTGCGGCAATCCGCCCAGGGGAAATCAAAGCTCGTGGTGCGTCCGTTCAGCCCGTCCTCGCTGATATGATACCCCTCCCCCAGCGCGGCGGCCAGAACGCCGGGCCAGCGGACCTCAGGCGCATAGCGCTCGCCGGTACCCGGGATATAGCCCCAGGTATTGGAATCGCCATAGCAAAGAATGTTTTTCTGCATTTTTTCTCCTCTTTTCTCCCGCCGCTCTTGTGGAGGGCCCTTGATTCACAGGGTCGGATGCCAAACTGCAGCTGTTTTCTCCTCTAAGCCTACACACGAATGCAAAAAATGTCAAGCCATGGCAGGAAAATGATATGGCGAGCATCCAGAAGCGGGATCGAAGCGAGGCGCAGGAAGCCTCCGAATTGCGCGCCGCTGCGCTTCCATCCCCCTGTGTATCCCTGCCAGGTACCTCTCTTGCTGAAAACAGCACCCCATTTGTCAGCGGTAACCCGTACTGTCTGACAAACGGGGTGCTTTTCCGTAACGCTTGCCTGATGAACTTGATCAGCCGGCGATCAAATAGATCACAACGGCGACGACGGTGCTTGTGAGACCGACGAAGGCTTCATAGGGGATGAGCTTCATCCGCCTGGAGATGCTCATGCCGACACTGCCGCCGGTGGCATGGAAGAAGGAGCCGTGGGGCAGAGAATCCAGGACCGTAGCGCCCGCGTGGATCATGGCAGCGGCAGCCAGAGCAGGGACGCCTGCGGACAGCAGCGCCGAAGAGAAGGTCTGGGCCGCAACGGTGGCGCCCGCGGTGGTGGAGGCCGTTGCCGCGGCCATCAGCAAGCCGGACAGAGGCGCGAGGATGAAGGCGGGCATGTGCATGGCAGCCAAAAGATTGGTCACATCGCTCTGCAGGGCGGAAGCCTTGATGATGCCGGCGATGGTGCCGGTGCCGATCAGCAGGATGGAAACGCCGATGACCTTGCTGAGACCATACTCGGTGTAGGAAACCAGATTCTTTGCGTTGCCGGTGGCGAGCACGCTCACGATGCCGCCCACAGGCAGGGCGATCAGGGGATCGATGCTGACGCCGCAGATGGGGCGCAGGGCCAGCAGCACAATGACGACGACCGGGCCGAGGATCGCGGACAGGAAGCCGGGGAGATTCTGCTTGTCGCTGCCCTCCAGGTCGGCGGCGGTGATGGGATCGTTGTTCTTCTTCGCCAGCATATTGGCAAGGAGGATGGTCACAACGAGGGCGAAAAGGGCCGGAACGATGTTGCGCATCATGACAGAGGTCAGGGGCTGTTCAAAAGCCTCGGACACGGCGATGGTGTTGGGGTTCGGAGAAACGATATTGCCGGCCTTGCCGCCGCCGATCATAGCCAGCAGCACGCCGCTCTTGCTGAGACCGGCCTTTTCGCCGATGGCGAGGGCGATGGGGGCCACGGTGATCACAGAGATATCAATGAACACACCGACGGCGCAGATGATCATGGTGGCAATGGAGATGGCCATGATCGCCCGCTTCTGGCCCAGCTTGTCCACGATGGTCTCGGCGATCTTCTGGGCGGAGCCGGTCTTGATGAGGGCGCCGGCCAGAATGCCGCTGGTAAGAATGCGCAGGACCGAGCTCATCATGGAGCCCGCGCCGCTGACCATGGTGCTGACCGTGTCGGCAAGTCCGCCGCCGCCGATCAGGCCGCCGATGAACGCACCCAGGACCAGGCAGTAGGCCGGGGCGACCTTGCGGATAATGAGAATGATAGCGATTGCAAGTCCGATCAGGGCGCCGAGCGTCGAAAATTGAGCTGTCATACTTCTTACCCTCTCTTATTTGATTGATAGATGCATCAGCCGGAAGACCTGTTCCACCGTATCCGCCATATTCTTGCGGGCGTTGGCGGGATCCATGGCCTTCTGCAGAGTGACGACACCGCGCAGGATGGGGAAAAAGGCGTCGATGCCGTGCTCGTTGCACTTGACCGCATCCGGCGTCACACATCCGGCAAAGGCAAGGACGGGCTTGCCGAACTTCTTTGCGATCTTTGCCACGCCGATGGGCGCCTTGCCCATGACGGTCTGGCCGTCCAGGCGGCCTTCGCCGGTGATGACCACATCCGCGTCCTTGATGTACGCTTCCAGCTTCGTCTCATCGAGGACGATGTTGATGCCGGATTCGAGCACTGCGTTGGTAAAGCTCAAAAAGGCAAAGCCGAGACCGCCCGCCGCGCCGGTGCCGGGGTAGTCCGGATCGGCCTTGGGATTGAAGGCAGCAGCCAGATCCGCGTAATTCCTCAGCCATTTGTCCATCTGCAGGATCATGGAGGGAGTCGCGCCCTTCTGCGGGCCGTAGATCGCGCTGCAGCCGCTCTCGCCGCAGAGGGGGTTGGTCACGTCGCAGGCGATGCGGAAGGAGCAGTCCTTGAGCTCCGGGATCACCATGTCATCGGTGATGGTCTTGAGCGTCTGAAGGCCCTGCGCGCCAAAGGACACCTGCCTGCCGTTTTCATCCAGCATCCCGTAGCCCAGCGCCTGGAGCATGCCAACGCCGCCGTCGTTTGTGGCGCTGCCGCCGATGCCCACGATGAAGTGGCGGCAGCCCTTGCGGATGGCGTCGCGGACCATTTCGCCCACGCCGTAGGTGGTGGTGCAGAGCGGGTTGCGCTGCTCTTCCGGGACCATGGTGATGCCGGCCGCGGCGGACATCTCTACAATGGCCGTAAGGCCGTCAGCCAGGATGCCGTACTGCGCTTCCGCCTTTTCCCCGAGCGGGCCGGTAACAGTGACGGTCTGGAGCTCGCCGCCCATGCCGATCGTCAGAGCCTCGACCGTGCCCTCACCGCCGTCAGCCAGAGGCCGCACCTGCACCACCGCGTCTTTGTATACGCGAAGGATGCCTTCCCGCACCGCGTCGCCCGCCTGCAGAGAGCTGAGACTTCCCTTGAAGGAGTCAATGGCAATGATCGCTTTCATATTGCTGGTTCCTTTCGTTTTTTCGTATTTCCTTAAGCTGTCTGCATTGTAGCACAGGGGCAGTTTTTTGCGAATGTCGCGCAGAGCTGAAAAAAGCTGTGATCTTTGTGCCGTCAGCACAAAGATCACGGTCGAGTGGGATAGCGGATTTCCATAAGCAAGAAAACTCAATCGCTTTCCGGTTTCCTTGTCCGAAGCAGATAGCTGTAAAACGCCTCCAATAAAGCCCGATCAGCCGCGGACGCCAAGGGATCGATGCCAAGATCCTGTTTGATAGCGTTGTATCGGTAAACCAAAGTGTTTTTGTGGATGAACAGGCGTTCTGCGGCCTCGGGAAAGTGATAGTTCGTTTCGATGAGAGCGCCCACAGTCTCGCAGAAGCTGCGTCTGCGTTCGGGGCTCATCTGACTGCGGCAGACACTGAAGGCATGCTGCAGCTCCCGCAGGGGGATCGCCTCGCGCAGATAAGCGCTCAGATTCCCATAGAAGAACACCGGTTCGTTGGCCTCCGGAAAGCGTTCTTCCAGCCAGCGGCAGTGGCGGTAGCCGTAGCAGTACTGGGGATAGGTGTCCTGAAAGCTGCCGATGTAGGCCTGCGCACGGCCTTTGACAGGAGAAAGATAGTCCGTCAGAAAGTCTCGGTATGCGGCGTTTATGGTCTTGTTCTGCTGCTGGAAGCCTTTGAACACCAGCACATGGCTGTCATCCAGGGCAAAGCTGAAATCCCGGTTCGTGTGCAGCGGCCCATTCCTCAAAAGCTTCAGCAGCTCGCTTGCTTCGCAGGGATGCGTTTTCAGCAGGATCGGGGCGCGCACCATCTCTTCCGGATAGCCCAGATCGCGCGCCATTTCCCGCAGCAGAGCAGGATCGGCGTTTTCCACCTGCGTCAGAAGATAGATAAAATGCTCCTTTTTGTTGGCGCGTCTGCGCTGCTCCTCCTGTTGGCGCTCATACTTGAGCATGGTCTCGAAGGCCATTTTCACCATCAGGGCAACCGGACGCACCTCATCGGGCACCCCGGTCACCCCCACCACACCCTCACGCACCCCGCCGGTGGCGATGACCATATTGATGCCCGGCAACACGTTTGGGAACGACATCCCCGTGGTGTCTGCGATTTCCTCAGTCCCGGTGACAAGGCGGTATGCGACCTCATGGTACTGTCCGAAGCGGGCTTTGTCGCAACTGGCAATGATAATGCCGCGCTCATCCATGATATTCACGTTATACTCGGTGTAGCGGGTCACACGGTCAATGAATTTTTCAGCAAAATCTCTGTCAAGCATGGTGTTTGAGCTGTCGCGGAAAGAACTTCTCCGCGCAGCGAACCCTCCTGTCCTTTTCTTCTATGCTATTGGGACTGTCGTCTATTCCTGCGCGAGCGTGTTGTCTGCCATGCTCACAGCTTTGGCAGAAGGTCCCGGCGCTTTTGAAGCAAGGCCTGTTTCTCTTCCACTTCGCGCTTAAGGGTCTTCATCTCATCGCTTGCCGTATCCTCCTGGTACAGCAGGGCAATCAGCGCCTGCTGCTTTTCGATGATCGTGTTTTTGACCTTGGCTGTCGGCTCAAGATTCACCGCAAGTTCTTCCCTCATCTCAGCAGCGCGCCGCGCAGCCTCCATGCGAAGTCGCTCGGTCTCCGCTTTGATCGCTTCCATTCTGGCGGTAATGCGTTCCGTTCTGAAGATGACCTCCGGATAAGCCTCCGCAAAGCGGCGGTGGAAGAAGGATCGGTCGTGCAGCAGCAGATGGATCTCTTTGTTAATCGCCTCTGTATTGTCTGCTTCGCTGCTCTCAACTCCGGTTTTTACCAGCTTCAGCACAAAGTGGGACATGGCATAGTCTGCCGCAAAGATACATGACAGAACAATTGCCAAAACCTCCCGAAGGCGAATGCTCATATGGGCGGAAATCCGAAAGAGCAGCGGATTGAACAGCTCCACAATCAAAACGCCGCCCAGGCCGAAGAGAATCAGATTCCCGATCCATACACGGCCATGAAGGTTCATCGGCTTTTGGCTGTAATCCCACCAGCGGGCGTGGAAGCGTTTCTCCAGAACAAAGCTCGTCATATACTCCACGATGCCGCAAAGGATGAAAGAGATAAGGAATGTTGTACCGACTGAGGATTCCAATGGCGCAAGTCCTTTGACGGCGACGGTGATCAATGCCGCACCGGAGCCATAGATCGGAAGCCAGGGCCCGGTCAGAAAGCCGCGGTTGATGAACCGATGGAACTGGAAATACTTCAATGTGACCTCAATACACCAACCGAGAAACGCGTATGCAAAGAACAACAATATGAGATGAACCAGGTTTTCCGAAGTCATGGTCAGATCTCCTCTCCTGTTTTCCAGATTCCCCCACCGCCAGCTTGTTCGTCTTCTCCAAAATCTTCGCCGGGCTTGGCGCATCCCGCCGCCAGGTTTTATTCATGGGCTTATCGCCCTCGTGCTTCACGGAGTTTCCCGTGTTGAGACAGGTGCAGGCCTCGGAATAGTCCTTGTACATGGTCGTGGGTGAAGATGCTTATTTGGGATGATTATATCACAATGAGAGCATGATTGACAGCAAAATTCCCCTGTATTTCGACTGGTATCGTGATTATTTGTCAGTCAGGCGCTCCGTGAAGTACGGCCTTAGGCGCCATCATTTCTAAAGCGCAAAAAGAGATTACGTGGATTACAGATCAAGAAAAGCCCCGGGCAGTCGATGCGCAGACAGTCTGAGGCTTTTCCTGTTTTCAAACCCTATTTCTTTTTCAGCCGCTTCCTGGGCTACGACCGGGGTGAGCACGGCGAACTGGTGATCAACGAGGAAGAAGCCGCGACTATTGAGATCATCTATGCCGAGTTCCTCGCGGGCCTGGGGAAGCCTGGTTTCCTACGTCACCGTCTACGGCAAGGATGACCTGCGGTTCACGCTGCCGTGCGGAACAGAGATCAAAGCCTAAGAAAAACTGTGGCCTTGCAAGATCATGTGATGGTCTGGCAGGGCTTTTCTTGTTAATCAGAGGTGAAAATTTTTTGATGTAACTATTGACATTACATCACGGTTGTGCTATATTACGCCCGTCAGTTGAAACCACAATGGTTACAACAAGAACACACTATCATGAATTCAGGAGGATACAATCATGACGAACATTGAAAAGGCTCTGGCTCTCATCAACACTTTTGCTACCGGCGACACCGAAACTGCAAAGGGGCTTCTGGCTCCCGGTTACATCCAGCACAACCTCGCCTACGGCACAGGCGCTGACGCTTTTATCGGCAGCGTTGCCTACCTCGGCTCCGCTGCCGTGAAGACCACCGTCCATAACATCCGCGCCTATGCCGACGGCGACAAGGTGTTCCTGCAGACCGTTTACAACTTCGCCGGTATGGGCGAGCAGGTCGCGTTCGACATCTTCCGCTTCGATGAAGACGGCAAGATCGCCGAGCATTGGGACAATCTCACTGCCAAGGCCGAGCCGAACCCCTCCGGCCACACCCAGATCGACAACGTCGCTCCCGTGAAGGACGTCGATAAGACCGAAACGAACCGCGAGCTGGTCAAGAACTTCCTGTATGACGTGATGCAGGGCAACAACCCTCAGAAGAAGCCCGACTACTTCGATGGCGATGCCTACATTCAGCACAACACCGGCATTGCAGACGGCCTTTCCGGTCTCGGCGCGGCTCTCGCGGCTCTTGCCGAAGCGGGTATCCAGATGATCTATACCACCGTGCATCAGGTGCTGGCGCAGGGCGACTACGTTCTCGCGGTTTCCGAGGGTACCTTCGGCGGCGCTCCCACCTCTTACTATGATCTGTGGAGAGTCGAGAACGGCAAGATTGCCGAGCACTGGGACGTGATGGAGACCATCGCAGCGGAGGACACCTGGCAGAATCAGAACGGCAAGTTTTGATGTAAGTATTGAAATTACAGCAAAAAACGAGTAGAATGGTCGCAGGAGGTGGTGTCGGATGCAGATTTCCAGCAGATTTACGGTCGCGCTACATATCTTCACCTGCGTAGAGGTGTTCAAGGACGATTACAAGGTAACCAGCGACTTCCTTGCCGGATCGATCAACACCAATCCTGTGATCATTCGTAAAATTCTAACGCAGCTCAAAACCGCTGGGCTGATCGAGGTCGCCAGAGGTACAGGCGGCATCACGATCACAAAGCCGCTGAATGAGATCACATTCTATGACGTGTACGAGGCGATCGAGCCGATCGAAAACGGCGATCTGTTCCACTTCCACGAGAACCCAAATCCCGAATGCCCGGTGGGAAGGAACATTCACGCTCTGCTCGATCAGAAGCTGCAGGCCATACAGGGCGCCATGGAAGACGAGATGAAGCGATATACCGTCGAAGATCTCCGCTCCGGCGCGCTGGAATTGATCGCAAATGAATAGTGCAAGGCTCCGGGACAGTTGCTCCGGAGCCTTGTTCGCAGGAGGGCTCAACATGAAAGAGAAAATGACACAGGAGCAGCGCCTGGATTATCTCGTGGAGGAATTCAAGGCCGACTCCGAAAAATATAGAGATCTGCAGACACCGCAAGATGTGGATGGAAAACGGCGGATCCTTCGATCCCTAATGAACATCCGCATGCCGCGAAGGCTGCCGGATGAGGTGCTCACCGTACAGGATGAATACCTGAGCGAACGAAACGCCGAAAAGGGGCCCGTGCCTCTTGCGGAGATCCCCACGCTCGCGGAGCAGGGTAGCACAGTTGCTCACGCCTTGCAGCTTTCTCTCTGGCAGGGCGATATCACGCGGCTTGCCGTGGACGCCATTGTCAACGCGGCCAACTCGCAGATGCTGGGCTGCTTCGTCCCGATGCACACCTGCATCGACAACTGCATCCACACCTTCGCCGGGGTGCAGCTCCGCTCGGAGTGCGATCGGCAGATGAAGCTGCTTCGGGCAAAGTACGGCAGGGACTATGAACAGCCCACTGCCGTACCCATGCTGACGGAGGGCTACAATCTCCCGGCGAAAAAGGTCATCCACATTGTAGGGCCGATCGTGGAGGGACCGCTGACAGAAGAGCATGAACGGCAGCTTGCCGATTGTTATCGCAACACGCTGGATTTATGCGCGGAGAACGGTCTGCGGTCCGTGGCTTTCTGCTGCATCTCCACAGGCGTATTTCATTTCCCGGCAGACAGGGCCGCAGAGATTGCGGTCAGGACGGTCGCGGAATGGCTGGACGAGCACGGAGAGCGCATGGATCGCGTGATCTTCAACGTGTTCTCGGATAAGGACAGGAAGCTGTATGAGAGACTATTATATTAAAAAAGAAAACGGATATACCTCTTCGATCCAGAAGGGGCTGAGCGCCGTGAGGAGCTTCCGAAGCGGGCTGTCCTATGGGACGGGAACGCGCGAGGAGAACACCGAGCGGCTGAAACGGGAACTGGACAGCGCCGAAGCCGTCGTGATTGGCGCGGGCGCGGGCCTCTCCACTGCGGCGGGCCTCACCTACAGTGGAGAGCGGTTTGAGCGGTATTTCTTCGATTTTATTGACGGATTCCACATCCCGGATATGTATTCCGGCGGTTTCTGGCCCTTCCCGGATGAGGAGACGCGCTGGGCCTGGTGGGCGCGGCATATCTACTTTAACCGCTATATCGACCCGCCGAAGCCCGTTTACAAGGATCTGCTTGCGATGGTGCAGGATAAGAACTACTTCGTCATCACCACGAACGTGGATCACCAGTTCCAGAGGGCAGGCTTTGACAAAAAGCGCCTGTTCTATACGCAGGGCGATTACGGCCTGTTTCAAAGCGCGTCCGGCAGGATCAAAAAGACCTGGGACAACGAGGCTTGGGTCATGCTGGCCATGGAAGCGCAAGGCTTTGTCCGGGATGACAACGGCATCTTTCATGTGCCGCAGGATCGGAAGATCTCGATGCGCGTCCCGCACGACCTGCTCCCGGAGATCCCGGAGGGCGGTAAGGCCGCAATGAACCTGCGCAGCGACGATACCTTTGTGGAGGACGCAGGTTGGCAGGAGTCATCCGCAAGATATGCGTCTTTTCTGAAAAGCGTCGAAAGCCGGCATGTTTTGTATTTGGAAATCGGCGTGGGAGCCAACACCCCGGTCATCATCAAATATCCCTTCTGGGCTATGACGGCGGAGAATCCTAAAGCCGTATACGCTTGCCTAAATTACGATGAGGCGATCTGCCCGAAGCAGATCGAGAGCCAGTCCATCTGCATCGATGGCGACAGCGGAGAAGTAATAAAGAAGTTCAGATAGCCCGGAATATGCTTTGAGCGCCTCCATCAACGGAGGCGCTCATGCCGCTTTATAGGGGGTGCAGGGGGTGCAAATAGGGGGTGCATTTCCAGAGCTATCGTGTGATTGTATCCATTCTGCGAGGAAGATTTCAAGAATGATGAGGCCCACCGGGAGCCCTCATATGCCGTCTTTTAATCCAGGATCCTTCCATCCCGGGAGATCGTCACGATCTGCCAGGGGATGAACTTGCCGCTGTTTCTGAGGGCTGTCTCCGCGGCGCGCTGCAGCCCGCCGCAGCAGGGCACATCCATGCGCACGATAGTCACGCTCTTGACGTCGTTGTCGCGGATGATCGCCGTCAGCTTCTCGGAATAGTCCACCGCGTCCAGCTTCGGGCAGCCGATGCCGGTGATCTTGCCCTTCATGAAGTCCTCGTGCATGTTGGCATAGGCGTAGGCTGTGCAGTCCGCCGCGATCAGCAGCTTCGCGCCGTCAAAGAAATGCGCCTGCGTCGGCAGGAGCTTGATCTGGCAGGGCCACTGATTCAGGCGGGACACAGGGCGAACGCTCACCGGCGCGGTCTCCTGTTCCGGCGCGGCTTCCCTGCGCAGCTCCATTGTCCGCGAGCCGGGGCAGCCGCCTCCGGCCTGTACCTCGCGCATGAGCTTCTCCATGGCTTTCTTCTTCTGAGCCGCCTTCACCGCCGCCTCGTCATAAGCCGGGGCTTCTCTCTCTTCAAAGCTGATCGCGCCGGCGGGGCAGTTCGGCAGGCAGTCGCCAAAGCCGTCGCAGAAATGCTCCCGCACCAGCTTCGCCTTGCCGCCCACGATATCGATCGCGCCCTCGTGGCACGCGCTGGCACACAGGCCGCAGCCATTGCACTTTTCCTCATCAATATGGATAATCTTACGGATCATGAACCTAATCTCCTTATTTGTCTTTTTCTCTTCCGTGTTTTCCCCGGTGTCATTTCAGAACCGGATTCACGTAACGCCCGCGGGAGGCTGTCTTCTTCCCATACTGGATCGCGGAGACCGGGCAGCGGCCCAGGCAGCCGCAGCATTTGAGGCATTTGCTTTTCGTCCAGGCCGGGCGGCCGTCGACCATGCTGATTGCCCCGGACGGGCAGATCGAGGCGCATGTTCCGCAGCCGACGCACTTCTCGTCGGCATGAAACGCTTTCGTGCTCATGCAGGCGTGGTAGGCGGCGAGCCCCATTTTCCCCAGCACGGGGCTGCCCTTGATGCTGTTGCCCTCGCGTCTGTCGATGGCCTGCTTGATGGACGCAAGCTCCTTTGTCGCCGTCTCCAGCCGCTTTCCCATTTTCTCCGGGGAGTCGATGTCGTAGAAGATCAGCGCGCCGTCCGGCACGACCAGCGCGTCGACCCGCTGCAGCTCCAGGCCGCGCTTTTTCAGCTCGCTCTTCAAAAAGCCGCCCGCAGCGCCGATGCTCGCCCCACATGGGATGACCGCGTAGACGAAGCCCGCGTTCTCTACGGTCAGGTTGGAGACAAACTCAAGCACGGGATCGCTCACCGTGTAGAAATAGACGGGAAACACAAAGCCGAGCGGCTCGTTATCCTTCAGCGTGTAGTGAAACGCCTTGCTGCGCACGGCCTCGATCATCGAGATCACTTCTTCGCCCTCGTGGGCGAGCGTCTTGGCTGCAAACAGGGAGTTTCCGGTTCCGGTGAAATAAAAGATCATGAATCAGCTCAACCTTTCTTTATGCTTCTTCTTGCGGCGGGCTCCACACGAAAAGCCCCGCCCCGGCAGCGAGTGCCCGGACCTTGTCCAGCAGCGCAGCACCCGGATCATATACCGTCAGATACGTGTCGTTGTGGTCGTAGTCGATCATCGCATTCTGTTCGGCAAACACCGCCCGGAGGAACTCGTTCCCGGAAAGCCCGGCCACACGCTCCGCGAAGGTCTCCGGGTCGGGATTCGTCTCCCAGGACGCGCAGGAGTCGAAGGACACCGCCATGTCAGTATAGCAGTTCAGCCGCAGAAGGAGCTCGGCGTATTTGCGGCGCAGGGGGACGATCCGCGACCGCTGCAGGAAGTAGCGTTCCACGGCGAAGTACTGTCCGGCGGCGTCTGCGCTCACCTGCTCGGGCAGGATATCCACGATCCAATACGGGCTTTCCAGCAGAGCGCCCATCATGTCGTCGAATCTGCGCGGATCCACGACTTCGGTTGGGGGCTCTGAAAGCTCTTCGATCCTTTGGATATCGGATTTGAACAGGATCACGTCGTCCAGCTGGATGCCCTCTTCTTCCCTTCCAAACTCATGGAGGCCATAACCGGAGGGCAAGACCTCCGCGATCCCGGTAAACACGGCCCCGTCTTCGGTCGTGATCCGAACCTGTTTGTTTTGATAGCGATACAGCATATTTGCCCCCCGTTTACCAGTCCTGATCCAGAATAACAGACAGGCCCTCGGCCTCGTCCACCCAGGAGGGATCGTATTTCGTCTTCTTCATGGTTGCACCGCAGGCCGGACAGCTTGGGCTTGGCTTTTGGCAGGAAGCCCCGCACGCGGAGCAGATGTACGCATCCGCCCGGAAAAGATGTGTTCGCAGTGTCCATTGAGCTTGTTTCATATGATCTCCTATATCAGCACGCCGTTGCAATGATCGAGCTCGTGCTGGATGATCTGCGCCGTAAAGCCGGAGTAAGTTTTGAGGCGCGTTTCAAAGCGCTCATTCTGGTACTGCACCTTGATCAAGCGGTAGCGCTTGGCCTTTCGCGTTCCGGGAAGGGACAGGCAGCCCTCCTCGGCCTCGTAAGGCCCGGAGCACTTGACGATCTCCGGGTTGAACATCACCGTCGCTGTGTCGTTGTCGTCGAAGATGATGATCCGCTTGGCCACGCCAATCATGTTCGCCGCCATGCCCACGCAGCCGTCCCGGTGCGCTTCGAACGTGTCCCGCAAATCCTGCGCCACAGGAAGATCCATTACCGTGGCCGGCGCGGACTTCTGCGAAAGGAAGATCGGGTCTTTCATAATGGCCTTAATCATAACGAAACCTCTATGTCCAGGATGAAGACAGTATAACATGAAAAAGCAAGAATAGGAATAAAAAAACAATTTTCCGCAAATACAAAAATCGCCTTGAAACGAAACATTTCAAGACGATTTCTGTCTGTAATGCACCAAACGGTGCCTGGAGGCAGGGTTAATGAAGCAACCGGTGCCTGCGGATACTCGTTGATATTACCGTCCAAGAACAAATATTTCGTCCGTATTCATCGCAGCCTTAAACTCATCAAAGAGACATTCCTTGCTTCCGCATCTGCGGATCTCTTCAGCGGAAAACGCGGAGCGCTCTGAACAGCGCTCCGCGTTTTTGCAGAAACAATCAGTAGAAGATCCCGCCGAGGCTGAAGACACCGAGGGCGGCCAGCACAATGTTGATGGCGACGTTCGCCACAGACAGCAGGAACAGGTCCTTGAACATCTTGTTGTTCTCCTCGTTGCTGACCTCCTTGGATGCACCGATAGAAGACATGATGATGGCTCCGCCGGTGGACAGAGGGCTGATGGCCGCGGCAAAGGAAGTGGCGGTCACGGCGGCGATGATCTCCTGATAGTGGAGGTTCGGGGCGAACTTGGCAACGACCTCAGAGCAGATCGGGAACAGGGCGGGCATGACCACGCCGGTGGTGGAGCTGACCCAGCTCAGGATGCCGGAGGTGGCAGCCAGGATCGGGGTGGCGCTCTTGGGTCCCATCATGCCGGTGAGGAAGTCGGAAACCATGGAGATGCCGCCGAGCTTGTTGATGACGTTGATCAGGGTGCCGACGCCGCAGATGAACACCAGCGTGCCCCAGGGGATGCCCTTGATGGCCTTCTTCTCGTCGGCCGCGCCCAGGAGGATCAGGATGGAAGCCGCGACAAAGGCGGTCAGACCGGTGTCGAACTGGAAGCCGATGCAGAGCACGACCATCGCGACGATGGCGATGATGGTGAGGGTCTGGGCCTTGTTGAACTTGGGGATGTCCTTGAGCTTGAGGGGGTTGTCAGCCTTGACCTTGTAGCTCTTGGTGGCGACATAGATGATCAGCGTGAAGATAAAGCCGGACAGCAGGGTGGAGAAGAAGATATGGGCGGTGTTGTAGTTCTGCAGCTGGCTGAGCAGGGTGCCGGTGCTGTCGGCGATCTCGCCGGAGGTCACGCGGCTGAGCTCTTTCTCGGTGAGAGACTTGGCGAGCACGCCCGTCAGCGACAGGGGCGAGGCGCAGCCCGCGTTCGCGCCGAGCTTGGCAAAGAGCGCCGTGGTGACGGGGTTGATCTTCATCTCGAAGGCCAGGTACACCGCGAAGGTGGTCATCAGGATGCCGGCGGCGATGTGGCCGGGGCCGATGGCGGAGATGAAGGCGGAGAGGAAGAACATCAGCACCGGGATCAGCACGGTCTTCTTGCCGACCAGCGCGACGACCTTTTTGGAGAAGAGGTCCAGCGTGCCGTTCTGGGAGGCCATGCCGAAGAGGAAGGTCACGCCGACGAGGGTGACGAACATGGAGCTGTCAAAGCCGGCAGTGATGGCCTTGGCCTTCATGCCGCCGATGGTGCCGAGAATGAAAGCCGCGCCGAGGGCCAGGAAGCCCAGGTTGACCTTCTTGATGAAGCCGATGGCCACAACGACGGCCAGGACGACCAGCGAAAGAATCGCAAGAGCTGTTTCAGACATGTTTTTTCTCCTTTATCTTTTACTTTCTGATCACCGCGACGCCCTCCATCAGGAGGTTGGCCGTGCGGAAGCCGAAGGTGTCGTCGATCGCGGGGATCGCGCCGTTTTCCTTGAAGTCGACGCCGCATTCCAGCACTCCGGCCGGATGGCCGATGCGGATGAACTGCGTGTCCACGTCCTTCGGAAGCACCTGCTGCACGATGCTGCCGGGCACGACAGCCGCGGCGGCGGTGCACATGGCACCGGTCATCGCGTAGCTGGGATGGGTCTTCTGCATACTCATCATGTGGCTCAGCAGGTCGATCTGCTCCTTCTTGATCTCCTTGCCGTCGGGGGTGACGTAGTCGTCGGCCTCGGCCACAAAGGTCATCTTCGGGATGCCCGGGGTGTCCCAGGCGGAGCGGGTGTAGTCTTCGATCAGGCCGAGCTTCACGGCCGCGAGGCCGCGCACCTTTTCCAGCAGCTCAAGCTTCTCCGCGTTCGCGTTCAGCTCGTCGGGCAGCTCCTTGCCGGTGAGGCCCAGATCCTTCGCGCGGGCGAAGACCAGGGGATTCGCCGCGTCGACGATCGAGACCTCCACCGGGCCGTAGCCGGGCACGTCCAGCACGTCGACGGCGTTGCCGGTGGGCAGCAGGCCGTGGCCCAGGGTGCCGGCGGGATCCACGAACTTCAGCTTCACGGGGGAGGCCGTGCCCGGCACGCCCGCGATGGCAAAGTCGCCCTCGTATTCCACGCCGTCGGCCGTGGTGACCACGTCCGCCTCGATGATCTTGTCGGTGTTGGTGTTGTAGATGCGCACGGAGGTCAGGCCCTCCTTCGGCTCCACCAGGCCCTTCTCAATGGCGAAGGGGCCCACGCCGGAGGAGATGTTGCCGCAGTTGCCCTTGTAGCTGACCAGGGGCTTGTCCACGGAGACCTGGGCGAAGGTGTAGTCCACGTCGGCGTCGGGCCGGTCGGACTTCTTGATGATGGCCACCTTGCTGGTCACGGACTGGGAGCCGCCCAGGCCGTCGATCTGCTTTTTGTCGGGGCTGCCCATCAGACGGAGCAGCAGGGGTTCCCACTCAGCCTTGTCGGCGGGCAGGTCGGTTTCCAGAATGTAAACGCCCTTGCTCGTGCCGCCGCGGAGGATGGTCACGGGGAGTTTGGTCACGTTTTTCGCCATGTTCGGTCTCCTTTCTCAGCCGTTCTTCTGCTTGCGGTTGTAGTTGATGAGGCTGCCGCAGCGGATGATCTCCTTCTCCTCGTCGGTCAGCGGGGCGATGGCGAGGGTCAGGGGCTTCACCGTCTCGCCCAGGACGTAGGCCGGGATCTTGGTCATGTCGCCGTCCAGCGCCGCGCGGATATTGGGGACGAAGATGTAGTCGTCGTCGGCAAAGTCGGGCTCGGAGGCCAGCACGAAGGGCACCATGCCCCAGTTGATGAGGTTCGAGCGATAGCGCTTGGTGGCGTATTCCGCGGTGATGTTGGCGCCGCCCAGCAGCACGCGCTGGCAGGAGGCGGCCTGCTCGCGGGCGGAGCCGTCGCCGGGCTTCACCGCGTAGATGGTGCTGGACAGGTCCACCGTCTCGTCCTTCAGACCCTCGAAGCCGGGGATCGTGCGGATCTGGTCCAGCCTGGCCTGCACCTCGGCGGGGCAGGCGCCGGCCTTGCGGGCCTTTTCATTGGCCATGACGGCCTTGGCCTTGCCCACGTACTCGGGCACCCGGCGGCTGAGGGTGAACTCCGCCAGGCCCATGGGGTTGGAACGGAAGGAGCCGGTCTCGCCGGAGGGGATCAGCTCGTCGGTGGTGGTGACGGGGTCGGTGATGTAGGCGCAGACCCGCAGGAGCATGTTCTCGTTCAGGGCGGGCAGCTCGGGCCAGTCCTTGATGTTCGGGCCGCAGACCAGGGGCTCAGCCTCGTCGGCCTTGCCGAAGCCCTGATAGACCCGGTGCTCGTAGGCGGTGGGATCGAAGGAGAAGGCGGGGCAGTCAAATTCGTAGCCCAGCTCGTCCGCCGCGGTGATGCGGCCGCCGTTGGCCGCCGAGGCCGCCACGGAGCGGGCGTCCATCAGCGCGACGGAAGCGATCTGGCCGTTGCCGGGCTTGGAACCCTCGCGGTTCGGGAAGTTGCGGGTGGTATGGCGGATGGCCAGCTGCCCGTGGGCCGGGGTGTCGCCCGCGCCGAAGCAGGGGCCGCAGAAGGCGGTGCGCACGGTGGCGCCCGCGGCGATGAGGTCGGTCAGCGCGCCCTTGCGCATCAGGTCCAGCATGACGGCCTGGCTGCTGGGGTACACGCCCAGGGAGAAGGCGTCGGTACCGGTGCTCTTTCCTTTCAGCAGGTAGGCGGCCTCCATGATGTTGGAGTAGTTGCCGCCGGCGCAGCCGCCGATGGTGCCCTGGTCCGCCCAGAGGGCGCCGTCGCGCACCTTCTCCCAGAGGTTCAGATGCAGGTTCGGCTTCTTGATGAGCTTCTGGACGTCCTTCTCCACGCCGTGGAGGATGTCGTCCAGATTCGCGTTCAGCTCCCGGATCTCAAAGCCGTTGGAGGGATGGAAGGGCAGGGCGATCATGCTGTGAATCGTGGAGAGGTCGATATAGATGCAGCCGTCGTACCAGGCGGTGTCGGCGGGGTTGAGCTCCTTGTACTCCTCGCCCCGGCCGTGGTCGGTCAGGAAGGCGCGGGTGTCCTCGTCCGTGCGCCAGATGGAGCTGAGGCAGGTGGTCTCGGTGGTCATCACGTCGATGCCGTTGCGGTAGTCGGTGCTCATGGAGCTCACGCCGGGGCCCACGAACTCCATGACCTTGTTCTTCACGTAGCCGTTTTTGAACACGGCGGTGATGATGGCGATGGCGATGTCCTGGGGGCCCACGCCCGGACGGGGCTTGCCGTCCAGATACACGGCCACCACCTCGGGATAGGCGGTGTCCCAGGTCTGCTCCAGGATCTGCTTGACCAGCTCGCCGCCGCCCTCGCCCACGGCCATGGTGCCCAGAGCGCCGTAGCGGGTGTGGGAATCGGAGCCCAGGATCATCTTGCCGCAGCCGGCGTGCATCTCGCGCATGTACTGGTGGATGACGCCGATGTGGGGCGGGACGAAGATGCCGCCGTACTTCTTGCAGGCGGTGAGACCGAAGAGGTGGTCGTCCTCGTTGATGGTGCCGCCGACCGCGCAGAGGCTGTTGTGGCAGCAGGTCAGAATGTAGGGCAGGGGGAACTTGTCGAGGCCGGAGGCCCTGGCCGTCTGGATGATGCCCACGTAGGTGAGGTCGTGGCTGGTGATGGCGTCGTACTTGATCTTCAGATTCTTCGGATCGCCGCTCTGGTTGTGCGCCTGGAGGATGCCGTAGGAGATGGTGCCTTTTTTCGCCGCCTCTTTGTCAAGAGCGACCGCTTCCGCTTCGGGAATGAGGGTCTTTCCGTTGAGGAGAAATACGCCGGAGTCGTAGAGCTTGACCATGTGCTTCATCCTTCCTTTTCAGATCAAAATGTATTTTGCTTCCATCCATAGCATACCAAGACGTCTTGAAAATGTGAAATTCATGCTTTTCATTTGAATTATTCCGTGTTAGAATAGTTTTGTGGAGAATGAATAGCAAAAAACGGGAAAGCTATGCACTTTCACCAATAAAATCAAAAAACTGGATAGTAATTAAAAATTTTAAAGCTATTCAAATAATGAATGGTTTTCATGAAGGAGAAGAACGAATGGATTTCCGGGAACTGACCTACGTTCTGGCAATCGCCAAGCAAGGGAATATCACAAAAGCGGCGGAGTCTCTCTATGTGGGCCAGCCGACGCTGAGCAAATTCTTAATAGCTCTGGAGGACGAGCTGGGACTGAAGCTTTTCCGCCGGGTAGGCAACCGCTATCTGCTCTCCCACGCCGGGGAGCGATATATGGAAAAAGCGTCGCAGATCCTGGCCCTCAAGGGGGATCTGGACGCGGAAATGGCGGATATCATCAAGCGGGAGGTCGGCGAGATCAGCGTGGCCTTCGCCAGCATGCGCTGCACCTATATGCTGCCCTGCACGCTGCCGGCCTTTCACCGGATGCATCCCAATGTAAAGGTCAACGTGTTCGAGGGCAATTCCGATGAAAACGACCGGAGACTGCTGGACGGGCAGGTGGAGGTGGCTTTTTACTCCAAGCCAAGTGAGCTGAACCCGCAGATCAGTTATGAGACGCTGGGCGGGGACGAGCTGTTGATCTGCACATGCGCGGGTCATCCGCTGGGACGTTTTGCCCGCCCCAACCCCGCCAGCCGCTATCCGAAGCTGGATCTGGCCCTGCTGAAAAACGAGCAGATCATCATGATGCGGCCCCAGCAGCGCACGCGGCAGATCATGGACGCCATTTTGCGGGAAGAGAAGATCAAATATGACAAAGTGCTCTGCACCGGAAACCTGCCCGCCATCATGGAACTGGTCGCGTTGGGCTACGGCGTCTCGTTCATCCACGAGTCTCATCTGCGCCACCGCGCCGAAACCCGGCCGATCGACTGCTTCAGCTTCGGTGAGCCGCGCGTAGTGACGGATTTCGTCGCGGCCACGCGCAAGGGAAGCTATATCTCCCGCTATACCCGCGACTTCATCGAAATCGTCCGGCAGCAGGAGGAAAGCGGGATTGTTTCTGCAGAGTAGCCGGAAAGGCAGAAAAGGTGTCTGGTTTTTCAAGCCGAAAAGTGCAAATAATCGCTCCTATCGGATCCAAACGGTCCAACAGGAGCGATTTACGTTGACATTAGAAGGAAATCAGGTTTTTTTGTCTCATAAACGCGATAAATCTCCAACTTTGCCAGCAGACAAAGTTGGAGATTTACCTGTTTGTAATGCGCCAAACGGTGCCTGGAGGCAGGGTTAATGAACCAAACGGTGCCCGGTTTATTCAAACAGTATCGAAGAATCTCTTTCTGGAATAGGAGTATCATCCTCTTCAGAGTATATTCAAATAAAACGATATTCCACGATACCCAACTAACTACAATATATGAGCATTACAACGAATATACAACCGCGATTTGAAAGGGGGCAGCGGCATGAAGCTGAAAGACAAGAAAGTGTTTTTCGCAAAACTGCCCTGAATCTCAGCCACATTTTCAGATCCGGCTATGCTGTGCAGACAGTCAATATTTGTTGTAATGATGCCTTGGAGTTTTCCTACGGATTCTAATTGTGCCAGTTTTCTGTGCGTCTCCG
>JAFRQP010000009.1 GCA_017428565.1 Oscillospiraceae bacterium | reverse complement strand
TCCTGTCTTTCAAACCGCGGGCGGCCAAGGGACGCCCCTACTTTTCACTTTTCACTATTCACTCTTCACTCTTCACTTTTCACTCTTCACTTTTCACTCTCTTCATATCACGCCCGTGAGCTTGAGGATCGCCAGCGCGCCCAGGAGCAGCAGCGCCGCCGGCCACAGGGAAAGCCGCCGCCCGGCGGGCAGGATCTCCCCCGTCTCCCGCCGGGCGGCCTCCCTGGCCTGGCGCAGCAGCTCCTCCCGGCCGCAGTCGGGGTCGGAAAGGGCCTCCTCCTTCAAGACATAGATCACCTCCCGAAAGCGGGGGTCCCGGGGCTTGACCACGATCACGTTCCGGGCCCGCCCCGCGGGAGGGGGCGGCTCGGCCCGCCGCCGCTCTCTCCGGCGCAGCCATAGCCGCTCCCGCAGGCTTTCCAGGCGAAAGCGCAGCCGGCCAATCATGCCCGCTCCTCCACCCGCACGGCCAGCACCGTCATGTCGTCCCCCGCGCCGTAGAGCTCCTCCGCCGCCCGCAGCACTCCGCGGGCCAGGCCCTTCATGTCCGTCTGCTCTTCGCCGAGGATGCTTTTCAGCCAGCTGTCGTCCGTGTCGGCGATGACGCCGTCGCTGGCGATGAGGGCGGTGTTGCCGGGACGCAGGCGCATCCGCACCAGATCCGGCGCTGCGCCGTCCCCCAGGCTCAGCCCGGCGGCCAGACTCTCCCCCTTGATGCGGCGGACGGCCTTGCCGCTTTTCACATAGGAGGGGGCCGCGCCGTACTTGTAAAAGCAGGTCTCCCCGGTGAAGAGATCCACGCACATCAGATCCACCGTGGCGAAGCCCCAGTTCTCTCCGCCCCGCAGCAGCAGCACGGAGTTCAGGATCTTCATGGCCGCCGCCGGGTCCGCCCCGGAGCGCAGGAACTTCTCCAGGATGGCCACCACCCGGGCGCTGTCCCGGGCCGCCTCCTCTCCGGCGCCCATGCCGTCGGCCAGGAGCACGCAGAGCACCCCCGCGTCGGTCTTGAAATAGCTACCCCGGTCGCCGCTGACCCGCTCCCCCTTCTTCTTCAGGGCGGCGATGCCCACGGACACCGCCAGGGGCTCCGCCTCCAGCAGGGTCAGCCGGCTGCTGCCCTCCAGACCCTCCTCCGGCCGGCAGAGCCGCACCCCCACCACCTGGGACAGGCGCTCCAGGTAGTTCTCCTGTCGGGTCAGGGGCGTGAGGCGGCCGCTCTCGATCACCACCCGGAGCCTGCCCCGGCCGTCCCGGTACACGGCGATCTCCGCGTCCACGTCCAGGCTGCGCAGATAGCGCAGCAGGCGCCGCTCGGCCAGGGGCTCCGCCCCGTTCAGGCTGCCCAGCTCCGCCGCCACCCGGCCCAGGATCTGCGCGATGTCGGTGTACTGGCCCCAGGCCACGCTCCGGTTCTCCTCCAGGCGGGCCCGGAGCTGCCGCCGGTAGTTGAGGCCGCGCAGCTCCCCGTTCACCGCCGCCACGAAGCCCGAGAGCTTCATACAGCGGTCCCGGAAGTGGCCGGGCAGATCCTCCTCCCGCAGGCTGCCGTTTTCCTGCATGGCGCGGGTGGCGTCGTTCAGGGCGGAGAGGGTGTCCATATACTCCGCGTTCCAGCAGCGGTTTTTGTTCTTGCAGCTGACACAGACCGCGTCCGCCGCCCGGTCGAAGACCCGGGCCACGTTCTCCTCGTTATAGGGCTCCTGCAGACCCTCCTGCACCACCCGGAAGAGCTCGCCGTAGGCCTCGCCGAGCTGCCGCACCCGCCCCGCCACATAGCGGCGCAGGCCGGATTCGCCGCTGCCCCGCTCCGTGACCTGCAGAAGGGTGCCCGCCTGGTCCAGCAGGCTCCCGGGCAGCAGCATGAAGAGCACCGAGGCGCAGAAGCACTCCAGCAGGGCGCCGGTGTAGACCTCCGTGCTCCAGGCGCAGACCACCGCCAGGGCGTCCGCCAGCAGGAAGGACAGCACGAAGAGGAGGCGCCCGTGCCGCCCGAAGACGCCGGACAGCAGCCCGCAGAAGGCGTAGGCCATGGTGTAGAAGGGCGCGCCCAGGTGGGCGATGTCCACCGCCAGACCCAGCACCGTCCCCACCGCCGCTCCGGTGAGCATGCCGCCCTTCATGGCGGTGGCCATCACCAGCAGCAGCGCCAGCAGGCGGCCCGCGGAGATCCCCCCGGGAAACTCCAGGCGGGCCAGGGCCATCAGCAGGCAGGCCGCCAGGATCATCAGCGAAACGCAGTGCCGCAGCTCCTCCGTCTCGGTGCTTCGCCGGGCGCCGGACAGGGCCTCGCGGAAAAACCAAGCGCCGCCGAAGGCCAGAAAGGTCTCCAGAAACAGCTCCGCCCACAGCGGCCGCAGCGGCGCCGGGCCGTAGGCGAAGCTGCCGAGAAAGCCCGTCATCGCCATGACCGCCCCTGCCGCCGCGGGCATGAACAGGGGCTGCCGGTAGGCCCTGGTCTCGTGGCAGACATAGCCCACGGTGTAGACCAGCACCGAGGCCGCCAGATAGCGCAGGCCCCAGTCCAGCCCGCTGCCCGTCAGATAGCCCAGGGCGGCGCCCAGCAGCGCGCTGACCCCCGCCGCCCCCGTCCCGGCGCAGGCCACCAGGGCCATGCCGAAGGGCCCGCCGCTGCCCAGCACCCGGGCGCAGGCCAGGGTGAAGCCCAGGAGAAAATAGATCCCCCAGCGCCCCGCCATCCGGATCCGCCGCCGGGTGGGCGCGTCCATCTCCCGCAGCGCCGCCAGCCGCTTTTGTCCCTCAAATGCCATGATCTCGCCCTCCGCAGTTTACATAATGTGAGATCATTATAGTTATGGAACGTGGAGAAGGAGGTCAAACGGCGCTGTTGAATCCGACAACATTGCCGGGAGAAATGGAGGGAAAGGGCCGGGCACAAGACAGGTTTCAGTTTTGAGTTTTCAGTTTTGAGAGGACGGGGGTGCGGGATGCAGGCTTGGCCTGCCGCCCACCGCATCCCCGCCCCCGCAGGGGCGGCTGATAGCCGCCCGCGTTCCCCTGCCTCCCCTGAAAGGGGAGGTGGCTGAGCCGCCTGCGGCGAGGCCGGAGGGGTAGCCCGAAGAGGGAAACCCCTCAGTCACCGTCGTCAAACGGCGGCGACAGCTCCCCTTTCAGGGGAGCCATATTCCCCACGTTGTCGACAGTCTAAGCGCCCCGGGTTGCCCCGGGGGGTGCTGCGCCCGACAGGCGGACGAGCAATGCGTCCCTACGACAAAAGGATCGCGCCCCGGCTTTCGCCGGGGCGCTTCTCAAAACTCAAAACTCAAATCTCAAAACTCGAAACCACGGGGCTCAGGTCCACTTCCAGTTGGTGACCTCGGGCAGATCCACGCCGTACTCCGCGATATACTGCCGGTGCTCCACCAGCTTGTCCTTCATCTGCTGGATCAGATAGGCGCCCCGGTTGCCCAGCTTGGGCAGGTTGTACACCGCCGCCATGACCAGGTTGAAGCGATCCAGATGGTTCAGCACCCGCATGTCGAAGGGCGTGGTGATGGTGCCCTCTTCGATATAGCCGCGGACGTGCAGGTTCTTGTTCGCCCGCTTGTAGGTCAGCTCGTGGATCAGGCTGGGGTAGCCGTGATAGGCGAAGAGGATGGGCTTGTCCCTGGTGAAGAGCAGGTCGTACTCCTGCTGGCTCAGGCCGTGGGGATGCTGGGAGCTGTCCTGCAGGCGCATCAGATCCACCACGTTCACCACCCGGATCTTCAGCTCCGGGAAGGCGTCCCGCAGGATGGTGACGGCGGCCAGAGTCTCCAGGGTGGGGGTGTCGCCGCAGCAGGCCATGACGATATCCGGCTCCTCGCCCTTGTCGGTGGACGCCCACTGCCAGATGCCGATGCCCTGGGTGCAGTGCTTCACCGCCTGCTCCATGGTCAGCCACTGGGGCCGGGGGTGCTTGGAGGCCACGATGGCGTTCACATAGTTGCGGGAGCGGATGCAGTGGTCAAAGCAGCTCAGGAGGCAGTTGGCGTCGGGGGGCAGGTAGAGGCGCACCACGTCGGCCTTCTTGTTCACCATGTGGTCCAGGAAGCCCGGGTCCTGGTGGGTGAAGCCGTTGTGGTCCTGCTGCCAGACGTTGGAGGCCAGCACGTAGTTCAGCGAGGCGATCTTGTGCCGCCAGGGCAGCTGGTTGCAGACCTTGAGCCACTTGGCGTGCTGGGAGAACATGGAGTCCACGATGCGGATAAAGGCCTCGTAGCTGGTGAAGAAGCCGTGGCGGCCGGTGAGCAGATAGCCCTCCAGCATGCCCTGGCACACATGCTCGGACAGCATGGAGTCCATGACCCGCCCGTCGGGGGACAGGTGGTCGTCCTCCTCGTTGATCTCGCCCAGCCAGACCCGGTCCGTCTCCTGGAAGACGGGGGTCAGGCGGTTGGAGGTGGTCTCGTCCGGGCCGAAGGAGCGGAAGTTCCGGGCGTCGGCATTGAGCTTGTAGATGTCGCGGACGAACTCGCCCACCTTGGCCATGTCCTGGGCCTCCACCGCGCCGGGGAAGGGCACCTCCACCGCGTAGTCCCGGAAGTCCGGCATCCGCAGATCCCGCATCAGCAGGCCGCCGTTGGCGTGGGGATTGGCCCCCATGCGGCGCTTGCCCTCGGGGGGCAAGGCCTTCAGCTCCGGGATGGGCTCGCCGTTCGCGTCGAAGAGCTCCTCGGGCCTGTAGCTCTTGAGCCAGGCCTCGATCTGGCGGATGTGCTCCTCGCTGTCGGGCTGGATGGGCACCTGGTGGGCCCGCCAGTAGTCTTCCACCTTGGCGCCGTCCACAAAGGCCGGGCCGGTCCAGCCCTTGGGGCTGCGCAGCACGATCATGGGCCAGCGGGGGCGTTCCTTCGCGCCCTCCTCCCGGGCGGCCTTCTGGAAGGCCAGGATGCTCTCCACGCAGGCGTCCAGCGCGTCGGCCATCTTGCGGTGCATGTCGGCGGGCTCGCTGCCCTCCACAAAGAAGGGCTGCCAGCCGCAGCCGATAAAGAAGCTCTCCAGCTCCTCGTGGGGGATGCGGGCGAAGAGCGTGGGGTTTGCGATCTTGTAGCCGTTCAGGTGCAGGATGGGCAGCACCGCGCCGTCGGTTTTCGGGGAGAGGAACTTGTTGAGCTGCCAGGAGGTGGCGAGGGGGCCGGTCTCGGCCTCGCCGTCGCCCACCACGGTGGCGGCGATGAGGCTGGGGTTATCCGTCACGGCGCCGAAGGCGTGGGCCAGGGAATAGCCCAGCTCGCCGCCCTCGTTGATGGAGCCGGGGGTCTCCGGCGCCACATGGCTGGGGATGCCGCCGGGGAAGGAGAAGCGCTTGAAGAGCCGCTGCATGCCCTCTTTGTCCCGGCTGATGTCGGGGTAGACCTCCTGATAGCTGCCGTCCAGCCAGTCCTGGGCCACCATGGCGTTGCCGCCGTGGCCGGGGCCGGAGAGATAGATCATGTCCAGGTCGTATTTCTTGATGACCCGGTTCAGGTGGGTGTAGATGAAGTTCTGGCCCGGGCAGGTGCCCCAATGGCCCACGATCTTTTTCTTGATGTGCTCGGCGGAGAGGGGTTTTTCCAGCAGGGGGTTATCCAGCAGGTAGAGCTGGCAGGCCGTGAGGTAGTTGGCCGCGCGCCAGTATCGGTCCATGCGCTGAAGCTCGGCCTCGGTGGCCGGGCCGCAGGGGCGTTTTTCTTCCATAGCGGGTCCTCCTTTAATACGGTATGGCAGTATTGTAGCACCGCAGGCGCGGTTTGCAAAGCAATTCTTTCCATTTTTCCGGGTTTTGTGTCCCGGCTCCGCGGGGCTTTTGCCCTTGTAATCCCCGGGCCGGCATGATACAATAAATCGTTAACAAGCTGGAGGTGATTGCTTTGGAGGAGAACGAGATCCTGGACGCCATGGATTATGACGCCATCCAGGAGAAGCAGTACGACGAGCTGACCCAGCTTCTGGAGCAGAAGGACCACAAGACGCTCCGGGAGCGGCTGGAGGACATGAACGAGTTCGACGTGGCGGAATTTCTCTCGGAGCTGGAGGACGCCCGGATGCTGGCGGTGTTCCGCCTGCTCTCCAAGGAGACGGCGGCGGAGGTCTTCGCCAATCTGGAGCCTCCGGAGCAGGAGCGCATCATCACCGCCATCACCGACCAGGAGCTGTCCGGCCTGATCGAAGAGCTGTACGTGGACGACGCGGTTGACATCATGGAGGAGCTGCCGGCCAACCTGGTCAAGCGCCTGATGCGCTCCGCCACTCCCTCCACCCGCAACCTGATCAACCAGTACCTCCGCTATCCCGAGGACTCCGCCGGCAGCATCATGACGGCCGAGTTCGTGGATCTGAAGAAGTACATGAGCGTGAAGGAGTCCATTGCCCGCATCCGCCGCATCGGCGAGGACAAGGAGACCATCTACGTCTGCTTCGTCACCAACGCCAGCCGGAAGCTGGAGGGCGTGGTCACCGTGAAGGATCTGCTGCTCCACGACGACGATATGATCATCGAGGAGCTGATGGACCGGAACGTGGTCTTCGCCACCACCACGGAGGACCAGGAGAGCGTGTCGGAAAAATTCTCCGACTACGACCTGATGGCCATGCCCGTTGTGGACATGGAGGGACGTCTGGTGGGCATCGTCACCGTGGACGACGTCATGGACGTTATGGAGCAGGAGGCCACCGAGGACATCGAGAAGATGGCCGGTATCAATCCCTCCGACAAGCCCTATTCCCGCAGCTCCCCCTGGGAGATCTGGAAAAACCGCATCCCCTGGCTGATGTTCCTGATGCTCTCCGCCACCTTCACCAGCATGATCCTCACCTCCTTTGAGACCCGGCTCTCCGCCGTGGCGGGCCTGGTGCCCTTCATCCCCATGCTGATGGGTACCGGCGGCAACTCCGGCGCCCAGTCCGCCACCGCCGTGATCCGCAGCCTGTCTCTGGGCGATATCGAGCCCCGGGACGCCCTGCGGGTGCTGTGGAAGGAGTGGCGGGTGGCCTTCCTCTGCGGGCTGAGCCTGTCGGTCATCAACTTCGGCAAGATGCTGCTGGTGGACGGGCTGCTGCTGGGCAACGCCAACATCACCCTGGCGGTGGCCGCCACGGTGAGCCTGGCCATCGTCTTCGTGGTCATGTTCGCAAAGCTGGTGGGAAGCCTGCTGCCCATCGGGGCGGAAAAGATCGGTCTGGACCCGGCGGTGATGGCAAACCCGCTGATCTCCACCCTGACCGACGCCGTGTCTCTGCTCATCTATATTTTTATCGCCATGCTGATTCTGGGTATCTGAGGTGTTTCCCATGGAAATGTCCGCGCTTCTCAATAAAATGCTGGTCTTTCTGGTGCTGATGGTCATCGGCTATGTGCTGGCCCGCCGGGGCAGCCTGAACCGGGACTCCGTCAAGGCCATCAGCGCCCTGACCATGAACGTGCTGCTCACCGGCTCCATCCTCAACTCCGTGTTCTCCACCCGGCTGGAGCTGGACTGGGGCAAGCTGGGCGAGGTGTTCCTGGTGCTCTGGCTCATGCAGATCCTGGGCTATGTGGTCGCCTGGCTCTTTGCCAAGGCCACCCCGGTGGACCGGGAGCACGCCCCGGTGTTCGAGCTGCTGATCAGCATGGGCAACCCCATGTTCGTGGGGCTGCCCGTGGTGCAGGCGCTCTACCCCGACACCCCCGCCGCCTTTTACGTCTCCCTCTCCTGTCTGCCCTTCAACGTGCTGCTGTTCACCTACGGCGTGTGGCGGCTGCAGAGCGGGCGGGCCGGCGCGCGTCTGCGCCCGCGGGACATCCTGACCATTCCCCTGCTGGCCGCGCTGGCGGCGGTGGTCCTCTTCCTGCTGGATCCCCCGGTGCCGGAGGCGGTCACCGGGTTGATCTCCACCCTGGCCGCGGGCACCATGCCCCTGTCCATGATCGTGATCGGCGCCTCTCTCGGCTCGGTGAGCCTGCTGGACGCCTTCCGGCACTGGCGCTTCTACGTGCTCAGCTTTGCGCGGCTGCTGGTGATCCCGCTGCTGACCTGGGCGGTCTGCAGATTGCTGACCAACGATCCGGTGCTGCTGATGACCGCCACCATCCTGGCCGGCTGTCCCAGCGCCGTGATCATCACCGTGATGGCCAACCAGTACAACCGGGACTCCGCCTTTGCCGCCGAGGGCACCCTGCAGACCACCGCCCTGTCCATGGCCAGCATCCCCCTGTTAGTCTGGCTATTGGGGTAAAAAACGAAGAGTGAAGAGTGAAAAGCAGCGGTATCACGCCGAAGGCGTGATGATTCCAATTTGTCCCCGAAGGGGACACCTCCACTCTTCACTCTTCACTCTTCACTTTTCACTTTTCACTCTTCACTTTTCACCGAGGTGACTTATGCACATTCCAAGCGGCGAGAGCCAGACCGTCGAACTGCTGGATTTTGAAGAGGCCCTGGCCCGGTCCGGCAAAAGCGGCGGCTACGATCCGGAAAAATGGCTCTATGTGCCGGATTTCTACACCGAATACCGGTACATCCTGGGCACCCGGGGCAAAAATCCCCTGATCTGCATCGGGGTGAACCCCTCCACCGCCGCGCCGGAGGACCTGGACAACACGCTGAAATCCGTCTCCCGCATCGCGGCGGGCAACGGCTTCGACAGCTGGATCATGTTCAACGTCTACGCCCAGCGGGCCACCCGGCCCGACGACATGGACCGGGAGCTGAACGAGGAGCTGCACCGGGAAAACCTGCGGGCCTTCGCCTGGGTGCTCTCCGGGGCGGCGGCGGGCGGGGTCTCCCCGGCGGTCTGGGCCGCCTGGGGCGCGGTGATCGAGAAGCGGCCCTACCTGCCCGGCTGCGTCCGGGACATGGTCGAGCTGGGCAAGCGCTGCGGCGCCCGCTGGCTCTGCGCCGGGGCCTGCTCCAAGAAGGGGCACCCCCACCATCCGCTGTATCTGCGCAAGGACGAAAAGGTCCGGGATTTTGACATTGAGGGGTATCTGAACAGCCTATGAAAGACAAGCTGAAGCTCGCTGTGATCCAGCTGCGCACCGAGCTGGACCGGGACGAGACCATGAAAAAAGCCGCCCGGATGCTCCGGGAGGCGGCGGAAAACGGCGCGGAGATGGCGGTGCTGCCGGAAATGTTCAATTGCCCCTACGCGGGCCGGTATTTCCGGGGATTTGCCGCTCTGGGCCATGAGGACACCGTGGCGGCCCTCTCCGCTCTGGCGCGGGAAAACCGGATCTGGCTGGCCGGCGGCTCCGTCCCCGAGCGGGAGGGCGAGAAGCTCTACAACACCTGCTTCGTCTTCAACGATGCGGGAGAGCAGGTCGCGCGGCACCGGAAGATCCACCTCTTCGACATCGACGCGCCGGGGATGCGCTTTCGGGAATCCAACACCTTCTCCCCCGGGGAGGAGATCACCGTGTTCGACACGCCCTGGGGCAAAATGGGCGCGGCCATATGCTTCGACGTCCGCTTTCCCGAGCTTTTCCGGGCCATGGCGAAGCGTGGCGCGCGGCTCATTTTGCTGCCCGCCCAGTTCAACATGACCACCGGGCCCATCCACTGGGAGAGTACCCTGCGGATCCGTGCCGTGGACAACGAGGTCTTCCTGGCCGCCGCCTCCGCCGCCCGCTATGAGGGCTTTTCCTACGAGTGCTGGGGCCACTCCCTGGTCTCCGACCCCTGGGGCACGCTGATCGCCGCGGCGGACGAAAAAGAGCAGATCCTGTACGCCGACCTCGACTTTGCCCGGGTGGAGGAGGTGCGGCGGCAGTTGCCCACCTTCCTGCACCTGCGGGAGGATGTATACGAGGTGGCAAAATGAGCATTTATGGAGATATCGCCCGCTACGCCCCCTTCAACGAGCAGGAGGCGCGGGACAAGGCCGTGATCCTCCGCTTTCTGGAGCAGAACGACGACGCCTTTCTGCGGGAGAACCGGATCGCCCACATGACTGCCTCCGCCTGGGTGGTGAACCCGGCGCGGGACCGGGTGCTGATGGTGTACCATAAGATCTACGACTCCTGGTCCTGGACCGGCGGCCACGCCGACGGGGAGACGGATCTGCTGGCGGTGGCCCTGCGGGAGGTGACGGAGGAGACCGGCGTGCGCTCCGTGCGCCCGGTGAGCCCGGAGATTTTCTCCCTGGAGGTGCTCACCGTGGACGGGCACGAGAAGCGGGGACAGTACATTCCCTCTCACCTGCACCTGAATGTGACCTACCTGCTGGAGGCGGACGACGCCGAGGCTCTCCGCATCTGCGAGGACGAGAACAAGGGCGTCGCCTGGTTCACCCTGGACGGAGCTCTGGCTGCCTCCACCGAACCCTGGTTCGTGAAGCGGATCTACGGAAAGCTGAACGAAAAGCTGAAAAAAGCACTGTGACAAAAGTCACCGTGCTTTTTTCAACTTCCAGTCCTGATAGTTGAGTTTTGAGCGAAGCGTTTATGAAGACGAAGGTCTAAACGCTCCCCTTCATTCTCTCAAAACTCAATGCTCTAAACTCAAAACTGCGGTGCAGCCGCTCACAGCATAAAAATGCTGTCGTCGTTCTCCACCCAATCGGAGACGGGGATAGTGCGGTACTCCGTGGGGCCGATGCGGATCACCACCCGGTCGATGCCGGCGTTGATGATCTGCCGCTTGCACATGGCGCAGCTCATGGCGTCGGACAGAAGCTCGTTGGTCTTGGCGTCCCGCCCCACCAGATAGAGCGTAGCACCGATCATGTCCCGCCGGGGGGCGGAGATGATGGCGTTGGCCTCGGCGTGGACGCTGCGGCAGAGCTCGTAGCGCTCCCCGGAGGGGATGTGCAGGCTCTCCCGCATGCAGTAGCCCAGGTCGGAGCAGTTGCGGCGGCCCCGGGGCGCCCCGTTGTAGCCGGTGGAGATGATCTCGTCGTTGCGAACGATGATGGCTCCGTACTTGCGGCGCAGGCAGGTGGAGCGCTCCAGCACGGAGTCGGCGATATCCAGATAATAATTCTGCTTGCTGGTGCGGTTGTCCATGGCGTTATCCCCCGTTCTTGATGCTTTGCTCTTATCTTATCCCACGGGGCCCTTTCCGTCAATGCCCGGCAAAAAGATTTCTCCCTGTGGCTTTTTCCCGCCGGCGGTGCTATACTGGCTCCACAACGACTTGGGAGGCTCTCTATGGAAAGCGAAAAACGCCCCCTTCTGCGCCGCGCGCTGCTGACCGCGGGCTTTCTTGTTCTCTGCGCCTCCTGGCTGTTTATGGCCGTCGTCCTCTGGGACGGGGGCAGGCTCGCCTGGGGCGGAACGGCGATCTATCCGAAAACCGGGACGCTTCCCGTCTTTCGGAATCTGCCCGCCGACGCCTTTCTGGCAGATCTCCCCGGGCGCTTTGCGGATGCCATGGGGCGCGCCTCCCTGAGCATCTATCTGGCGCTGTGCCCGCTCCCCTGCTGGGCCTTCACCCTGGCCGTCCTGCTGCCGGAGACCCTGCGCCGCCTTTTCCCGGGGCGGAAAAAGCTGCTGTGGGGCTATTGGGTCCTGGCCGCCCTGGGCCTCGTCTTCGGCCTCGTCTGCACCCTGGCCGGCTGCACCACGCTGCTGCGGGGGCTCCTCTCCTTCTCTGTGGAGCAGCGCCTTGCCCGCATCCACATGCTGCTGATCCTCATCAGCGCGGGGCTGGCGGCGCTGGGCTGGCTGCTGCCCTGCGCGATCCTGCGCCTGCGGGAGCTGACAAGGGAGCGGGCCCTGCTGCGGGAGGCCCGGAGCAGCCTGCGGGGCTATGGGCTTTGCGCCCTTTGCGCCTTCGCCGTCGCCGTCGCCTCCTGTCTGCTCCTGGCCTCGATCCGGCCCCTGGCGCCCCAGGCCGTCCGCTATGTGGAAATCTTCAGCACCAACAACGCCGCCTACGGCAGCTTGTTCTTCGTCTCGGTGGTCATGGCGCCGATCATGGAGGAGCTGACCTTCCGTGGGCTCATTCAGCGGGGTCTGCGCCGGAATCTGCCCGCCTGGGCCGCTATTGGGATCACAGCGGTATTCTTCGGCCTCTGGCACCGGAACACGGGGCAGTTCGTCTACACCTTCCTCTTCGCCCTGGTGACCGGCACGGTCTACGAGCGCACCGGCAAGCTACGCCACACCTGGCTGATCCACGCGCTGAACAATTTCATCGTCGTGCTGGCCTATTCGGACCGGACGAACTCCCTGCTGGGGCAGCTGCGGGTCATGCCCTGGCTGCGGAAGCAGCTGTTCGGGCTGAGCCCCTGGGCCGCAATCCCACTGCTGCTGCTCTCCATCGCCGGCATCGTGCTGCTGCTGCGGCTCTTTCGTAAACGCTGATCAAATGCCACTTCGGCGCCTTGCGGTCTTTTTCCGCCACAAGTTTGTCTCAAAATCTTGAAATACACAAAGTATTCCTGCGATTTTTCGACTTCCTTGTGACGAAAAAATCCTAGCCATTCGCTCTCGTGGATTTAATCATCGTTTACTCTCGGGCAAAAGCGGCCCCAGCGGGTAGAGGGTAGATTTTCCCGGAAAAATGTGATATAATGATTAAACTATGAATCGGAATTATCAGAAGGAACTGGACCGTATCATCCAGAAGCAGGGCAAGAAGACGCCCCGGGTACTGCTGCACGCCTGCTGCGGCGTGTGCTCCAGCGCGGTGCTGGAGTATCTGACCCGGTATTTCGACGTGACGCTGCTGTGGTATAACCCCAACCTCTACCCCCAGGCGGAGTTTGACCGCCGCTTCCAGGCGCTGGTGGAGATCATCGAAAAGATGGGTCTGGGAGACCGGGTCAGCGTCCTGGCGGAGCCCTGGAAGCACGAGGACTACGACAGGCGCGTCATCGGCCTGGAAAACGAGCCGGAGGGCGGCGCCCGGTGCACGGAGTGCTTCCGCCTGCGTCTCTTCGAGACGGCAAGGCTGGCCAAACACTACGGCTACGACTATTTCTGCAGCACCCTGACCCTCTCCCGCCACAAGGACGAAAAGCGCATCAACAGCCTGGGCGAGGAGATCGGCGGCGCCATGGGAGTCCAATGGCTGCCCTCGGACTTCAAGAAGCAGGGGCGGGAGATGCGCTCCACGGAGCTGGCGGATTTCTACGGCATCTACCGGCAGCTCTACTGCGGCTGCGAATTCTCCCTGCACAAGCGGGAGGAGAAAGGAGAAGTGTGAAACAATCCTCCCTCCGCGCTGCGCCCGAAAATAGAACAGAAGACCCCGTAGGGACGAGCACCGCTCGTCCGTAAAGCTCCCCTGACGGGGGAGCCGAAGCAGAAAGGAGACCCCTCAGTCCGCCAGCGGCGGACAGCTCCCCTTTCAGGGGAGCCTACAAGGAAAGGAGATTGAAATGCGCGTTCGGAAAGCCATCATCCCCGCGGCGGGTCTGGGGACCCGTCTGCTGCCCAACACCAAGTCGATCCCCAAGGAAATGCTGCCCCTGGTGGACAAGCCCGTGATCCAGTACATCGTAGAGGAGGCCGTGGCCGCCGGCGTGGAGCAGATCCTCATCATCACCAACCGGGGCAAGAACCCCATCGAGGACTACTTCGACTACGCCCCCGATCTGGAGGATCGGCTGATCCACGACGGGAAGCGCAACGAAGCCCGCATCGTGCGGGAGGTGGCCGACATGGCGGACGTGTTCTTCCTCCGCCAGAAGGAGACCAAGGGCCTGGGCCACGCCATCTGGCGGGCCAAGAGCTTCGTGGGCAACGAGCCCTTCGGCGTGCTGCTGGGGGACGACATCATGCTCTCGGAAAAGCCGGTGCTCAAGCAGCTGGTGGAGGCCGCCGAGGCAAACTCCTGCAGCGCCATCGCCGTGCGGGAGGTGCCGGACGAGCTGATCGTGAAATACTCCTCCGTGAAGCTGGAGGAGAAGCTGGGCGACCGGGTGTATCGCATCAGCGATATGAACGAGAAGCCCACCCTGGCCGAAAAGCTCTCCCAGTACGCCATCCTGGGCCGCTATGTGCTGACCCCCGGCATCTTCGACATCCTGGAGCACACCGCCCCCGGCCGCAACAACGAGATCCAGCTCACCGACGGCATGAAGGAGCTGGTGCGCCACGAGCCCATGTGCGCCGTGGATTTCGAGGGCCGCCGCTACGACACCGGAAACCTCAAGGGCTATCTGGAGTCCATCATCGACTTCGCCCTGAAGAACGAGGAGGCCGGCGAATGGCTGAGGCAGTTCATCCTGGACAAGGCGGAGCTGCTGCGGAAACAGTTTTGAGTTTTGAGTTTTGCGTATTGATAAAACCGCCTGCGGGGCAAGAGCCCGCAGGCGGTTTTTCATTCATGGTGATATGCTCACTTCTTCCAGAGCTTGCCCGTGACCTTGAAGAGCAGGGGGTACACGCCCACGGCCGCGAAGATCACCACGGCGTAGCGGGCCGAGCGGATCAGGTGCGCGGTCAGGTCGCCGGCGTCCAGCAGCTCCTTGGGGAAGGGCAGCTTCAGGATCTCGTTGAGCCCGAAGTAGACCAGCGCGCCGCCCACGGTGCGCAGGATGCAGCGCAGGATGTTCCGGGTGTTCTCGAATTTCACGACCCTCTCCTCAAAGGGCTCGGCCAGCACGAAGCCCAGCAGCATGCCGAAGGAGGTGAAGTAGTCGTTGCTGTCGCAGTAGAAGAAGCCCGGCGCCGTCGAAAGCAGCAGCACCGCGTAGAAGAGCCCGCGGCTTTTGATCTTCTTCCGCAGCCAGGGCACCAGGATCACCACCACCGCGCCCAGCAGCCAGCCGCAGAGCACGTCCGTGGGGTAGTGGGCGCCCATGCAGACCCGGGAGAAGCCAACCAGCAGCGGCAGAAGGATGGCCAGGACCCAGAGCAGCCGGTTTTTCTTCTCATGGGCGGCCAGGGAGCCGTAGGCCGCCACGGCGCTGGAGGAGTGCCCGCTGGGGAAGGAATAGCCCTGGGCGGCCACGTCCATGGGGTCGGCGCCGCTGTCGATCAGGCGCAGCAGCTCCACCTTGTAGCCCGGGACGAAGTAGGGCCGCAGGCGCAGAAAGACGTTTTTGATCATGGGGTTCCAGACGTTGACCATCAGCACGTTCAGCCCCAGGTACTTGCCGAACTCCTTGTTGAGCCCCCAGTAGAGGAAGCCCATCACGGCCACCAGCAAAAGCTGCTCGCCGAAGGCCGAAAGGTTGGACAGCAGCCAGAAGCCGAAGCCGCTGCTGCCGATATGGGCCTGCAGCCATTCCATCAGCTGCAGCTCCCAGTCGAAATAGAACAGTCCTTCTCCGATCACAGTCATACGCGCGCCTCCCTCTGTTTTGCGGCGGCGCGGGCGGGACTTGCCCTTTCCGCGGCGCCTCTTTCCGCTCTATTGTAGTCCTTTTGCCCCCGCCGCGCAAGCGGAAATTGTCCCCCGCCGGGGCTCGTTGACAAGCCGCCGGGTGCCTGCTCCCCGTCTTTTCCTCCCCCGCTCCCCCGCCGGAGCCCGGCCCGCCGCACTTTTGCCCGCGGGCTATTGATTTGTGCGAATTATTGCGTATAATAGAACTTGAAATGTGCGAAATGCATTTTGCCAGCAGTATTGAATTGTGTCCTTTCCCGCGTTTGGATCCCGCTGAAAAGGTCGGAGGTGCGCCATGCTGACTCGAAAAATCCAACCGTATATCGAAAGCTATCTGAAATCGGACTCCAACAAGGTGCTGATCATCGACGGGGCGCGGCAGATCGGCAAGACCTTCATCATCCGCCACGTCGGCCAGCAGCTGTTTGAAAACTACATCGAGCTGAACTTCGCCGAGGATCAGAACGGGCCCCGGCTCTTTGAGCAGGTGCGCACGGTCCGGGATTTTTATTTTCAGGTCAGCACCCTCGCCGGCGAAAAGATGGGCGAGAAGCGCAACACGCTGATTTTCCTGGACGAGATCCAGGCCTATCCCCACCTGCTGACCCTGCTGAAATTCCTGAAGCAGGACGACCGCTTTACCTACATCGCAAGCGGCTCGCTGCTGGGCGTGACCTTGAAAAAGACCAGCTCCATCCCCATCGGCAGCATCGAGGTCAAGCGCATGTTCCCGCTGGACTTTGAAGAGTTCCTTCTGGCCAACGGCTTTGGCCGCTTTGCCATCGACATGCTGCGCGAGAAGTTCCGGGCCGGGGAGAGTCTGGACGCGGCGGCGCACGGCAAGGTCATGGATCTGTTCAAGAAATACCTGCTGATCGGCGGGCTGCCCGACGCCGTGAACTCCTTCCTGGCGGACACGAACATCGTGAAGGTGCGGGCGATCCACCGGGATATCCGGGCTTTCTATGCCGACGACGCGGCGAAGTACGAGGCGGACAACAACAAAAAGCTGAAGATCCGCCGGATCTATGAGATGATCCCCTCCAATCTGGAGAGCAAAAAGAAGCGGGTGGTCTTTCAGGAGATCGAGGACAAGCGGGGCAAGCGCTTCTCCGACTATCAGGACGAGTTTGAGTATCTGATCTCCGCGGGGATCGTCCTGGACGTCAACGCGATCACCACGCCGGTGTTCCCGCTCACGCAGGCCGTGGGCAAAAACCTGCTCAAACTCTATCTGAACGACGTGGGACTTTTGACGGATCTTCTGTACGGCAGCAATATCCGCGCGATCCTGGACGATGAGGCCGGGATCAATCTGGGCTCCGTGTATGAAAGCGTGGTGGCCCAGGAGCTGGCCGCCCACGGCTACAGGCTGTTTTATTACGATAACCGCAACAGGGGCGAGGTCGATTATCTGATCGACGATTACGAGAGCCTCTCCGCCGTCCCCATCGAGGTCAAGTCCGGCAAGGACTACAGCATCCACAGCGCGCTGAACACCTTTGTGAAAAACGAGGACTATCACGTGAAAAAGGCCTATGTCCTCTCCAATGCGCGAGAGATCACAACAAGCGGCAAGATCACGTATATCCCGATCTATGATGTGATGTTCCTGGGGGAAGCGTAATCTGTTAGACTGTTTGATATAGAAATATGGAGGAGTAACGATGGCTAAGAAAGTACAGTCTGTAGAACCCAATATTGCTGATTTGGCAAATGGCTGGCTGAAATCCTATAAGCTTCCATATAAACTGGAGCAGGAATCTTTAAACGCAGAGATAGACCAAGCTCTGAATGATTATGCCTCCAAAAGCGGCGGCGAGGGAGGAAATCGGCCTGACGCTAAATTGCTTCTGCGGGATAAGAATTTGAAGGACTATCCCATTCTGATCGAGTATAAAGGCTATAAAGACAAGCTCGTCAAGCTCGACGCTGATAGGAAGGTCGCAAATAAGACTGCTAAAAACCTCCCGGACTTCAAAACCATCAATTCTTATGCTGTCAATGGTGCCGTTCACTATGCCAATGCGATTTTGCACTACACTAGTTTTACAGATATCATTGCAATCGGCATGACCGGGTTTAAGGACGACGCCGGAAAGCTTCAATATGAAATTGGGGTTTACTATGTTTCGAAGAGCAACTTCGGTATTGGCCAGAAAGTTGACGACTATACGGATTTCTCATTCCTCAAGAAGGACAATTTCGATCTGTTTATTGACAAAGTCAAACAACTGCAGTTGACGCCGGAAGAAATCGAAAAGCTCCGCGAGCACCGCGAACAGGAGATCAACGCCAGTCTTGTTAAGCTCAACAACGATATTTATCAGAACGAAAAGGGACTAAGCGAACGCGATCGGGTCTATCTTGTTGCGGCCTCTATCATTGCAACGCTCGGTGTTCCGGGCAAAGTTGCCGCTCTTGAAAAAGCCGAATTGAAATCTTCCACGGAAGACGGCAATCGCGACGGCGACATCATTCTCCGCAAAATCAAAGCGTTCCTAAATGAAAAGAGCCTGCCGCAGGAAAAGCGGGACCTGATTGTCAGAACGCTCCAAAACACACTTACCACCGAGAATATCAACAAAGTTGAAAACGGTGAGAGCCAATTGAAACGTGTATTCACAAAAATCATTGATGACCTGGGCATATACTATAAAATCGGTCTAAGTACTGACTTTACCGGGAAGCTGTTCAATGAGATGTACAGTTGGCTTGGTTTTTCGCAGGACAAGCTAAATGATGTTGTCCTGACCCCCTCCTATGTTGCAACTCTTCTGGCAAGGCTGGCAAGAGTAAATAGGAATTCCTATGTTTGGGACTTCGCCACCGGCTCAGCTGGGCTTCTAGTTGCCTCAATGAATGAAATGCTGATCGACGCCAAGGAGAAAATCAAGTCCCCTGATGAATTGGCACTGAAGTCAGCGCTGATTAAAGCAAATCAGTTGCTCGGATTGGAAATACTCTCAGAAGTTTACATGCTCGCCATCCTCAATATGATTCTTATGGGTGATGGTAGTTCAAATATCATCAATAAGGACTCATTGAAAGAGTTTGACGGCAACTATGGCTTTGGTAAAACAGATGAGAAGTTCCCCGCAGACGCTTTCGTCCTGAATCCTCCGTACTCTGCTCCGGGAAACGGAATGGTATTTGTTGAAAGAGCGCTCTCTATGATGAGTAAGGGATATGCTGCAATCATTATTCAGAACTCTGCCGGCAGCGGAAAGGCAACAGAGTATAACAAACGCATCTTGAAGCACAGCACCTTGCTTGCCAGTATCAAAATGCCGCTTGACCTGTTCCTCGGCAAGTCCAACGTACAAACCAACATCTATGTCTTTCGCGTCGGTGAAGCACACCAGAAGGATGATATTGTTAAGTTTATCGACTTTTCCATTGATGGTTACACGAGAACCAACCGTAAAAAGGCAAGTGTGAATTTGAGAGATACCGACCACGCAAAAGAACGCTATGCAGAATTAGTAAGTTTGGTTCGCTTTGGAAAAGGCATGCTGAATTATTATTCGGAGAAGGAGTATTACGAAGGTCATATTGACCCGGAAAATGGGGCAGACTGGAACCAAACCGCCCCGATTGACACAAGGCCAACTCTGGAAGACTTTAAGAAAACCGTAAGTGATTATCTGGCATGGGAGGTCTCTAACCTTCTTAAACAGCAGGATTTGGAGGATGACCGCCTGGGAAAATGAATGCCTCACTTAACGAAAAGTTGAGGACTGTTAAGTGGGGCAACTTCAAATACAAAGATATCTTCAACAACATTAGACAAGGCCGACGGCTGAAAAAGGAGGATCAAGAGAAAGGCGATATTCCATTCGTAATGGCCGGGACTACAAATAACGGAGTCGTTGGATGTGTATCGAATCCTGTTGCTTCGTTCCCCCAAAACTCCATTACGATAGATATTTTCGGAAACACATTTTATAGGGATTATGCGTTTGGCGCAGGCGATGACACCGGAGTATATTGGAATGACATGGTAGCCTATTCTCCCAAAACTATGCTTTTTTTCGCTGCAGCAATGCAAAAATCGTTACAAGGGAAATTCTCATATGGGAAAAAACTTCGGAGCTCTCAAAGTGACGATTTTGTAATGTCTCTACCGGTCACTAGTACCGGTGATATAGATTTCGGTTTTTTAGATTCCTTTATAGCGGAGCTGGAAGCGGAGCGTATAGCGGAGCTGTCCGCTTACTTAACAGTAAGCGGACTGGACAATTATGAATTGTCCAAAGAAGAAGAAAAATCGCTCGAAGCCTACAGCACTTATGCTTGGGGGACATTCAATCTCAAAGCTTTGTACGGCAAATCGACCCGAGGGAAGAGGCTGAAAAGCGAAGACCGGATTCCCGGCACATTGCCGTTTGTGACGGCTGGCGAGGCTGAGGAAGGTGTTTCGGCCTTTATCGGCAATGATGTGGAAGTGTTTGAAAAGAACACAACTACCATTGATATGTTTGGCTCTGCCAAATACCGCAATTATCGTTACGGCGGGGACGACCATGTGGCAATCGTACATACCGAAAAAGTCCCGATGAAAGCGGCGATCTTCGTTACTTCGTCTTGCCACAAAGCCGCCCATACCGGAAAATTTGATTACGGGCATAATTTCTATGCAAAGGACGCAGACGCGCTTGATATCATGCTTCCGACAAAGGACGGAAAACCCGACTACCATGCTATGGAGTTGCTAATTTCGGCCATTCAGAAGCTTGTCATTAAAGATGTTGTCCGTTTTTCGAATCAAAAGATTGCAGCAACGAAAGAAGTAACCAAATAACAATAGTCGAAGCGTACAAAATTATAAACCTGCATTCCGCGCGGCAAATCTTGATTCCATTCCGTTCATTCCATTCAGGAGGCACTTTTTATGAGCAAACGGCTGCTTTCCCTGCTGCTGGCCCTGGTTTTGCTGCTGGCTCTGGCGCCGGCGGCGTCCGCGGAGGGCGCGATCGCCGACGAGGAGGAGCTGCTGGCCTTCCTCGCCCGGCAAAAGGAGGCGCAAACAGAGGAATTTGCGTTCACCTGCGAGCCGGCGCTGTTCACCCGTCTCATGGCCGAGGACGCCGCTCTTTTGAACGTCCTGCAGATCAAGGCCGGGATCGGGGAGGCCCGGGTACAGTACAGCGAGCAGAGCTGTCTGATCCGCTTCTCCCAGGTCGCGTACAGCGACGCCCCCTGGGCCGAGTGCCGCAGCGAGGGGGACGCCTGCATCGCCGTGCAGCGGATCCTGGCGCAGGAGCCGGCGTCCTTCCACCTGCTGTGCAGCCCCGAGCTGGCCCAGCGTCTGGCAAACAGCGGCAATCTGCGCAACTACGCCGCCCAGGCCGGCTTCGTCAACATACAGTTCCGGTACTACACCAACGGCGTCATCGAGGCCCGGGACCCCGAGCCCTTCCCCGCGGCCTGGGCCGCGGCGGACGACATGGCGCAGTTTGACGCCGCCGTCGAGCGCTTCGCCCTGCAGGAGCTGGACGAGTTCGACATCGTCTTCTCCCCCGCCTTCTACCGGGAGCTGACCGAGGACGAGGAGCTGTTCACCATCCTGCACGTCACCAGCATGCTGGACCGCTATTCCTATACCGCCCAGCCCATCCCCGGCGTGCTGCACTACTACCGGGTCAGCTATACCCAGGACCCCTGTCTGGTCTGCCGGAGCGAGGCGGACGTGCGCGCCGCTATCTCTCATATGGGCCCCCTGGGGATCACCAGCTTCCGCCTCTATCTGGCGGACAAGGGGCTGCGGGAGCTGCTGATCGACAAGCCCCTGGCCTACCCCCACGAGCTGGAGGTCAGGTCCGGCCTTGTCACCGCGGACAACATCTACCACAACAACAACACCATCTTCTACAAGGGCGCCTATATCCTGGCGGAGGCGGACTTCCTCTCCACCCCGGAGGAGGCCTGCGCCTGGCTGGAGGAGCAGGCGGAGACCGGCGCCCGGGCGTTCACCCTCTTCTGTGCGCCGGAGCTCTATGCGCTGCTGCTGGGCGAGCCGGACTCCCCCGCCGCCCCCCGGGACGGCATGGGCCCCCTCTACGACCTGCTCGCCCAGGCGGGCATTTCCGACTGTGAGATCACTGCCAACCGCGCCACCGGCGCCGTCGCGATCGCCGTCAGGAGCTACCGCCCCGGGCGGGAGATCCTGCGGGCCGCAGCAGCCGGAACCGAGGCGGAGCTGCCGGAGCGGCAGCGGGAGACGCTGGAGGCCGCCCGGGCGCTGGCGGAGGAATGCAAGGCCGCCGACCCGCTGGAGACCGCCCGGCGGATCCACGACGCGCTGTGCGAGCGCATCGTCTACGCCGACGAGGAGGAGAGCGACGAGGACGACGGCGCTGTCGGCGCCCTGCTGAACGGCCGGGCCAACAGTGCGGGCTATTCCGACGCCTATTATCTGGTGGGCAGCCTGGCCGGGCTGGAGGTCCGCTGCCAGCGCGGGGAGAGCCGGGTGAAGGGCCAGGGCGTCGTCACCTACGGCGAGACGGTGCCCCACACCTGGAACCTGCTGCTGCTGGACGGCAGCTGGAGCCTGGTGGACCTGAGTTGGGACGACGGGGAGGACGGCCCCGCCTGCAGCTGGTTCAACCTGGGCTATGACCGGGCCAGCCGCAGCCATCTCTGGAACGAGGAGATGAGCGTCCCCCTGCTGGAAAAGACCGATCTGCGCGCCCGGCCGGAAAACGAATTCTCCGTGCGCAGCGCCGCGGAGATGGAAAAAGCGGTGGACACCGCGCTGGCGAAGGGCTATGAACGCTTCTCCCTGGTCTTCGACGGCCAGGACTACGCCGACTGGGAGGCCGCCCTGGAGCGGATCGGCCGGGGCGTGAGCGGCTCCTTCCGCTACACCTGGCTCCCGGAGCTGCGGGAGCTGCGGGTTTTCCTTGCCTGAGCTTTTTTGCCGGAGCCGCGGCCTTTGTCGCGGCTCCGGTCTCTTTTTGCTTGCCTCCCGGCGGAAAATGGACTATGATAGGATATAGTTTCCCGAAATACCATGACGAAAGGGCCTTTGCCATGAAGATCAAAACCAAAGAGCTGCCCTACGAGCAGGTGATCGCCCTGCCCCGCCCGGCCCACAGGCCGCCGCAGAAGCCCTCCCGCCTGCTGGGGCGGCTCGTCCGCATCCTGGGCGCGAAGGATCTGAAGGAGACCGGCTTTTCCTACACCGAGGAGCGGATGGAGGCCGTGGGCCCCGGGCCCTGGCTGATCCTGATGAACCACTCCAGCTTCATCGACCTGGAGATCGCGAACCGGATCTTCTTCCCCAAGCCCTATTGCATCGTCTGCACCTCCGACGGCTTTGTGGGCAAGGAGGGGCTGATGCGCCGCCTGGGCTGCATCCCCACCAACAAGTTCGTCACCGACCTCAGCCTGCTCTCGGACATGCGCTGCGCCATCCATGAGAAGGGCAGCAGCGTGCTGCTCTACCCGGAGGCCAGCTACAGCTTCGACGGCACGGCCACCCCCCTGCCCCGGAAGCTGGGGCTCATGCTCAAGCGGCTGGACGCGCCGGTGGTCAGCGTGCACACCGAGGGCGCCTTCGCCCGGGACCCGCTCTACAACTGTCTGCAGAAGCGCCGGGTGCCGGTGCGCGCGACGGTGAAGGGCCTGCTGAGCCGGGAGGAGATCCGGGAGAAGTCCGTGGCCGAGCTGGACGCCCTGCTGGACCGGGAATTTTGCTTTGACAACTTCGCCTGGCAGCGGGATAAAGGGCTGCGCATCGCCGAGCCCTTCCGGGCCGACGGGCTGGAGCGCATCCTCTACAAGTGCCCCCACTGCCTGGCCGAGGGAAAGACCGAGGGCAAGGGCACCCGCTTCGTCTGCCGCGCCTGCGGCAAGGAATACGAGCTGGACGAGCTGGGGCAGCTGCGCGCCCTCGCCGGGGAGACGGAGTTTCCCCACATCCCGGACTGGTACGCCTGGGAGCGGGCCCAGGTGCGCCGGGAGCTGGAGGAGGACCGCTATCTGCTGGACGTGCCGGTCAGGATCGGGATGCTGGTGGATTTCAAGGCCATCTATCTGGTGGGCGAGGGGCGGCTGCGGCAGGATGCGGGCGGCTTCACCCTGGACGGCTGCGGGGGCAAACTCCACTTTGAGCGGCCCGCCAACCAGAGCTACAGCCTCTACGCCGACTATTACTGGTACGAGCTGGGGGACATCATCTGCATCGGCGACCGGGAGATCCAGTACTACTGCTTCCCGCCTGCGGGGACCCCTGTGGCCAAGGCGCGCCTGGCCACCGAGGAGCTCTTCAAGCTGCAGAAAAGACAGCCCCGACGCCGGGCCGGGGAGTGAGCCGCCGTGGAACTGAATGTTGACCTGCTGCTGGCCGGCTGCGACACCGAATGCCGGCACTGCTACGTAAACGGCGGGCCGGGGAGGCTCATGCCCCTGGAGGACGCCCTGCTCTGCCTCCAAAAGCTGGACGAGATCGCCGCCCTGCTCCCCTTTCCGGCCAGCTTCACCCTGGATAACGAGCCCATCAAGCACCCGGAGATCGCCGCGATCCTCCGCTCCGCCGCCGGCCTGAAGCACATCGAGCATTATCACCACGGCATGACCACCGGCCTCGCCCTGCTGCGGCGGGCGGACCGGGAGGCCGTTGTAAAAAGCTATCTGGACTGCGGCTGCGGCAGCTTCGGCGTCACCCTCCACGGGGACGCCGCCCACCACGACGAAATCGTCCGCCGGAAGGGGGCCTTCCGGGCCTCCGTGGAGGCGGCGGCCTTTCTGAAAGCCTGCGGCGCGGAGCTGAACGTCTCCCTGCTGCTGAACCGCTTTTTCCGGGAGGACGCCGCCGCGCTGGACCGGGTGATCCGGGAGCTGAAGCCCGACTTCATCTACTTCGCCGTGCCCAACTACACGCCCCACGCCCGGATGATGGGCTTTGAGGATTACCGGGCCCGGCTTTCGGATCTGGTCGCCCTGTCCCCCCTGCTCCGGGACTGGGGGCAGGACGCGGAGGCGCTGCTGGCCCGGGCGGAGCAGAGCACCCCCGGCGCGGCGGCGGAGCGGCTGGAGCGGGGGCTGGATCTGCAGGCGCTCTTCCGGCAGGAGCAGCAGGAGCTCTACTGCGCCGTCCGCCAGGACCGGCGGCTGTATCTGGGCAACACCGGGGCGGAGACCGCCCTTCTGGGCGATCTCGGGACCCTGGACCCGGCCCTTGCGGCGCAGCGGCTGAGCCGGGAGCCGGGCAACCGGGACTATACCGCCTTTTACGATCCGGACGCGCTGCCGGAGGCCGGGACCCTTGCCGGCGCCCTGCGGCGCCTGCCCGCCGACCGGCTGTACAGCGACGAGGCCAGCGTGCTCTACCGGGGGCTGGCGGAGCTGGGCGTCCCCACCCGGATCCTGGCGCTCTGAACAGCTCCAATCAAAACCACCACTGAAGTGGTGGTTTGCATGAGCCCTAGAAGGGCACGATACAGGCAGAACCCCTCAAGGGGCATCGAAGTTTGGTTCCCGCATTACCTCTACAGGCCGCCGCTAAAGCGGCCTGTTTTTATGCCTACTTATTCTTGCGACCCGTAAACGGGTCTGCGAATTCTTTCATTGTTACTTGATCCATCATTTCATCTTCCTGCATCTGCGTGCGGATGTATTCCGCTATCATCTT
>JAFRQP010000082.1 GCA_017428565.1 Oscillospiraceae bacterium | reverse complement strand
TTGTGTCAAGGGAAACATGGTAAACAGCAGTGAAGGGACATGGTATACACATTCACAACCTTGAAATGGAACGGTTGAGGAGCTTACCGTCTTCAACACGGTATTCCGCAATTTTGAAGTTTCTATAGCAAAGCAAAAAAGAAGCCCCGTCCGGGCTGGGGCGAAACTCCACATGTTCGTTGATCATCGTTTCACTCAGGTAAACCTGAAAGCGATCATAGCGGACATAGCCCCAGCTATTCACCTTAATTACATGAAAGCGTCCGTCGTAATCCCAGGGACGGATTCTGGACGGGAGCTGCCGGGTGCTTGGCACATACACAGCTCCCGGCGTTTTCATGCCCAGCGCTTCGTGAGGGCGGGTGAAATTATATTTTTCCTTCCAATCTTGAAGCGCATAATTTGCGTGAGCGGCATCTTCAAACTCATGAAATCTGAGGAACTCATTTTTCATTGAACGATGAAAGCGCTCAATTTTGCCTTGCGTCTGAGGATGCTTGATCCGTCCGTGAATGGGAAGAATGTCCAGGCGCATCAGCCATTTTTCAAACTGTGTGTAGCCATTGCGAAAACCGGCAAACTGTGCACCATTGTCCGAAAGGATGGCTTTAGGCAAACCATAGTTGAGGAAGGCATCCTTGAAGGCCGGAATAACCACGTTGGCAGTAGTAGACGACGCCGCAATTTTAATGGCGAAGCGGCTGTGATCATCCAAAATATCCAGGGGATAGCAGTATTTGCCGTCCTTCGTCAAAAACTCGCCCTTGAAATCTGTCTGCCACATCTCATTACAGGCGTCTTTCTCGTAGCGAAGATACGCTTTCCTTTTCTGAGATTCTTCCTCTTCGATGCAGCCGTAACGGTTCAAGACGGCATTCACCGTTCGAGCGCTCGGCACGCCGTCAAGTCCCTCGTTTTCCAACACCTGCTTAATCGTTCTGGCACCCCAGCCTGGGTTTTCTGTTCGCACACGGAGGATCTGAGCTTCCATCTCCGGCGGCGTCTTGTGAGGGATATGGTGTGGTTCCCGGCTGCGATCCAACAGTTCTTCGCCCGCCTCGTAGCGTTCCAGCCATTTATATCCCGTCTTCCGTGTTATCCCGTATTCCCGACACACCGCGCTGAAATTTCTGCTGTGTGCTGCGGCTTCGGCGAAACCTTCTCTTTGTTCTTTCACAGTTCTGCTCTCCCACGGCATCTTTACCAGCTCCCCGCCTTTTGATGCCTTTTATTTTACTACTGAACTGTATACCATGTCCCTTCACACCTGTTTACTATCTTACTTCACTGTACACTTTGTGTCGCCCGCCGACACGAGCGCGTGTTCGACAAACGGACCGCCGAGGAGCCCGTGGCCGGGCCCCTACGGCGTAGATCAACGTCTCCCCGTAGTGGCGACCCTTGCGGTCGCCCGGCTTTGGCCCCCTTGCCTAAAGGGGGCTGTCGCCCGAGCGGAGCGAGGGTGACTGGGGGATACGTTTTCTTCGTTCGCGCCGAGATCCCCTGCAACGTTTTCTTCGTTCGCGCCGAGATCCCCCCGACCTCGCTTCGCTCGGTCACCCCCCTCTAGGCGAGGGGGGGCTTTGCGCCGCGCGCCCTTGCCTCCCTCTTTGAGGGTCTTGGGTGTGTCGCGGCGCGTCTTCCGCAAGCGCCGTGACGGAGGGAGTTCCCCGTAGGGACGAGCATTGCTCGTCCGCCAAACAGCGCCCAAGCCCGACAGACAGACGACCAGTGGTCGTCCCTGCGCCGCGCATTGCCTCCCTCTCTGAGGGAGGTGTCACCGGCGCCTGCGCCGGTGACGGAGGGAGTCTCCCGTAGGGGCGACCTTTGGTCGCCTGCGGACAAACGCTCGCGCCATACAAAGCTGGCGCGGGCAAGCAGAGCTGGGATCGTCGCGCGTTACTCGCGCGTCGCTCTGTCCCGCCCCTGCGGCGCTTACCGGCGCCCAAACGACAAAAAAGGACGCGGGGAAATCCCGCGTCCTTTCGATTCAATCATGCTTGGTCGGAAACCGAAACCTGCAAGCCTCGCTCAGGGATGCTTGTAGATGATCTCGCCCTCGCCCTTCCAGTCCAGGGTGTCGTTCACCGGATCCCAGGTGTAGTAGTCGTGGCTGCCGTCGGAGTAGGTGCTGGTGATCTGGTTGCCCTCGATCACCCAGGTGCCGTGCCAGGTCTCGCTTTCGCCCTCCATCTTCTCGGTGAAGCTGCCGTCGGCATAGAAGGTCACCGTGCTGAAGACCTTGCCGTAATAGTAGCCCACATAGGTGCCGCTGGGCGCGCTGGCCGTGGTGGGGGAGCCGGAGCTGGCCGGGGCGGCGCCTCTGGCGAAGGTCATCTCCACGCCGCTGGTCTCAAAGGTAATCATGTCGTTCTCGCAGGTGAAGGGGATCCGGTCGGAGCCGTCGTCCATGATGTTGCCGTCCCACTTGAACTTCACGTTGCTGCCGTCGCCGGACAGTCTGCCGGTGCCGTCCTCGTTGAAGACGATCTCATAGCTTTCGTAGCCCAGCATGGAGATATAGTCGGAGTAGTCCTCGCCGTCGATCTTGATGCCCACCAGATGGTAGGTGCCCACGGGGTTAAAGAGTTTCTTGCGGCACTGCTCGGCCCGGTCCGCACTGTCCTTGTAGTCACCCAGAGCCTCGAAGATCTCCGCCGCCGCTTCGTAGTCGCCCTGGTTGTACAGGGTCACGGCCCGGTCATAGTCGATGCGCTGTTCGCACTTCTCCACCCAGTCGGCACTGTCCTTGTAGCTGCCCAGACCCTGGAACAGCCGCATGGCTTCGGTGTAATTCTCCTGGTTGAAGGCCGCCACAGCCTGCTGGTAGCGGCAGGTGTTGGCCATTTCGGCGCTGTCCTTGTAGTCGCCCACCTGCTCAAAGAGGTCGGCGGCCTCGGCGTAGTTGCCGCTCTTGTAGAGGTCCATGGCCCGGTCATAGTCCTTGTTGCCGCCCAGGACGCCCGTCAGAAACAGGACGCCGACCGTGGCGCCGGCCAGCAGCAGCACGGCCAGACTGATGAGCAGGATCGCTTTCCCGCGGCCGGAGCGGGCGGGCTTGGGCGCCTCAGGCGCGGGGGACGGGGTGTAGACGGGGGCGCTGTAGCTGGGGGCAGGCGCAGGGGCGGGCGCGGGGGTCGGGTCCGGCACATTCATGGGAAAGCCGCACTCGGTGCAGAATTTGCTGGTGTTGGGAACCTGAGTTCCGCATTTCGGACAAACAGCCATGGAAAACCCTCCTGTCTCAGATTTGACCGGCGCAAGGCCGGGGTGGCAGAAACGCCGGGACCCGGCGCTTTTTTGTTATAAAGCTATTCTACAACAAGAAACGACGGATGTCCAGTCCGTTTTTGGAGGAAAAACGCGGGACCTGCTTCGGGGTGGGAGTTTATGAGACGGCTGCGCGGAAGCGTGGCGCGGCTTTCCTTCGGGGCAGGGAAAAGAACGCGGGGAAAGGGGCGTGCAGCATAGGGATGCGATGGCCGCAAAAAGGATCTTTTCGCGCCGGACTTCGTTGAAAATGCTCGGAAACCATGGCCGGTATTCCTGTGCTTTTCGCCTCGCCCGACACAAAAATCTCTCTTTTTGCGGGGCACAGCAGGTTTGCGCCTGCGATTTTTCGGCCGGACAAGATAGAAAACTCCGGGAATACTTTGTGTATTCCCGGAGTTTTCTGTGCCGTATGGGCGGAAAAGGGCCTCGCAAAACCTATCGACTCCCTATGCTGCACGCCCTATCGCGTCCTTCAGCTTCGAGAAGCGAAAGCCGCCCTTATTTGTGCTCGTAGATGATCTCGCCCTCGCCCTTCCAGTCCAGCGTGTCGGTCTTGGGATCCCAGGTGTAGTAGTCGTGGCTGCCGTCGTCGTAGGTGCTGGTGATGTGGTTGCTGCTGTCCATGACCCAGGTGCCGCGCCACAGATCCGGCTCGCCTTCCATCTGCTCGGTGAAGGTGCCGTCGCTGTTGAAGGTCACGGTGCTGAAGACTTTGCCGTAGTAGTAGCCCACATAGGTGCCCTTGGGGCCCTTGCTTCCGCCGCCGCAGGCGCAGAGCGTCAGGACCAGGACCAGGATCAGCAGGATCGATACGAATTTTTTCATGGGACGTTCTCCTTTTCTCCAAGTTATTCTTATTATACCGAATGCTTTCGCGGGAATCAAGAGGCAGATGCGGAAGGGAGCAGACCTTTTTCCGAAAACCGGATGCGGAGCGCGGCGCTCAGTACTCGTAGATGCCGCCGCCGATGAACTCCCGCACCAGGGAATCCGGGGAAACGTCCTCGTCCGCGATATCGCCGAAGAGCTGCAGCGCAGGCAGCACCGCCCGCAGCTCGTCAAAGCGCTCCACTCCCTCGGGCACGGAGCGGAAAAGCTGGGTGGCGGTGTGGTTGTACACCGCCAGCTCGTAGGGCAGGCTAGTGTCGAACTGGTAGTTGGCCTTGTCCTTGAAGGGCGAGATGTACAGCTTCTCCCCCCGCCGGACATTGGCCCACATGCCCATGGTCTCCGCCGGGTCGGAGCCCCGGAACAGATAATCCCGCACCGTGCGGCGCACCAGGCGGAACCAGGTCCGCTTGAAGACCACCCGGCCCTGGAAGAGCACGTCGCTCCGGGCGGAGATGTAGAGCTTGAAGGCCTCCGGATGCTGCAGGGTGATCATGTCGTTGAGCGCGTGGATGCCCTCGAAGATCACGATCTCGTCGCTCTTCAGCTTGATGGACTTGGAGGGCTCCTGGATGCGCATCTTCCGGGAGAACTCGTACTTGGGCACGTAGATGCGCTTGCCCTGGCTCAGCTCCGTAAAATGGCGGTTCAGCAGTTCCATGTCCAGGCACAGGGGGCTCTCGTAGTCGATGTCCCCCTCGGGGGTGCGGGGGCAGGTGGCCGGGTCCACGGTCTGGAAATAGTCGTCCATGGCCACGTAGTGGGTCCGCACGCCGTGCTTCTCCAGCGCCTCGGCGATCTTCATGGCGGTGGTGGTCTTGCCCGAGCCGGAGGGGCCGGACAGCAGCACGATGGGGCTCTGGGCACGGTTCTCCAGGATCTTCAGCGCCGCCTGGTCCACCTTGGCGTGGTAGGCCGCGTCGCACTCCTGCACGAAGGCTTTGGGATCCGTGACGGTCTTGTAGTTGATGTCTGTCAGCTGATAGGCCATTTATACGCACTCCTTTTGATAAAATTCGCGGATTTTTTCTTTGTTTTCACAGGTTTCCGGGATCTTTTGGATGTATTCCAGGGGGTACTTGGGCGCCATGAGCCGGATGTTGCGCGCGTCCCCGGGGGCGATCAGCTTGGTGGAGCCGCCGCCGCCCATGGCCAGGATGCTGCACAGCTCCTCCATGATGCAGATGTTGTAGAGGTTGACAGCTCCCGGCTTCGTCCAGCCCACGTTCTCGAAACCGCCGGACATGAACTTCTGCCGATAGAGGTAGTAGGGCTCGTAGTCCGCCGCCCGCAGCCGGGCCGCCGCCTCGTCCAGCATGGCGGCCACCTCTCCCTCTCCGGGCAGGGGCGAGCCCTCCAGGGTGATGCGGCTGCCCTTCTTGAGAGACAGGGTGTGGACGGTGATATTCTCCGGCGCCAGGGCCAGCACCGCGTCCAGCGTGCGGGAGAAGCCCTTGGGATCGTCCGCCGGAAGCCCGGCGATCAGGTCCATGTTCACGGCGAAGCCGCCCACCCGCCGCACGGTCTCCAGGGCGGAGACGATGTCTGCCGCCGAGTGCCGCCGGCCGATGGCCTCCAGCACCGGGTCTGACATGGTCTGGGGATTCACGCTGACCCGGTCCACCCCGTGGCGGCGCAGGACCCGCAGCTTCTCCTCGGTGATGGTGTCGGGCCGGCCGGCCTCCACCGTGTACTCCCGCAGGGCGGAGAGGTCGAACTCCTCCGCCAGCAGGCTGCAGACACGGTCCAGCTGCTCCGCCGACAGGGTGGTGGGGGTGCCGCCGCCGAAATAGACGGACACGGGCCGCAGCCCCAGGGCTCTTGCCTGGGCGGCGGTGGCGCGGATCTCCCGCTCCAGCGCGTCCACAAAGGGGGGGATCAGCTTCATGCTCTTCTCCACCGACTGGCTGACGAAGCTGCAGTAGGCGCAGCGGGTGGGGCAGAAGGGGACGCCCACATAGAGACATACGTCCCGGGGCCCCAGGCTGCTTTCGGCCCGCATGGTGTGCCGGGCGGCGTCGAGACAGAGAGCCGCCCGCTCCGGCGAGACGTCGAACTCCTCCATAAAGCGGGCTTTGGCCTCCTCCTCGGAGAGCCCCTGCCGCAGGAAGGCGCAGAGGAGCTTGCCGGGCCGCACCCCGGTGAGGGCGCCCCAGACCGGCTTTTTCCGTCCGGCCCGGAGGGCGGCGCGGTACATGGCGTTTTTCACCAGACGCTGGCATTTCCGGTCGGTGCTGAGCGCGTCGGAGAGAGCTTCGTTCCCCACGGCGGCCCGCCCCCGAAAGACGCCGGCGTCCGTGTGCAGGGCGCAGGCGGCGGTGGTGAAGCGGGTCCCGCGGGAGAGGGAGATCTCCATGCGGCGCCCCTCGGGCGGGCCGGCGGGATATTCGGGCCGTTCCTCGGGGAAGAGAGTCAGGAGCATCTGCTCCACGGCGTAGGTATAGCGATGGCCGCTCAGATAGAGCCGCACGGGCGGCACCTCCTTTCGCGCGGGGCGTGAGCCGGGAATGGCGGGCTAAGCCGACGCGTTTTTGCGCATAATTTCAATAATAGTATACCAGACCCGCCGCGGAAACACAACCGGAGAACAAAGGGAAAAGTGAAAAAGGAAGCGTGAAAAGAAGCGGGGCACGTAAAGGGGGAAGAGGGAAGCGCCCGGCCGGACCACAGAGGGCTCCGCAGGATGCAAACTGCATCGCAGATTTTCAAAAAATCGGAAAAATCGCACATTTCCTTCAATTTTTTTGTTGTTTTCTGGAAAAAAATATTGTAAAATACCAATAGATAAGCTAAAGTCGGGGTAACTATATGTTTGAAGTGGGACAGAAAATCGTATACGGCGAAAACGGCGTCTGTACCGTCGAGAAGATCGAAGCGCTGGCCATGGCCGGCGCACAGCGGGATAAGCTTTATTATCACCTCATCCCCCTGACCGGCTCCGGGACTTACTTCACGCCGGTGGATTCCGGCGCCTATATGCGGCCCGTCATGAGCCGGGAGGAGGCCGAGGCTCTCATCGACGCCATGCCCGGCATTGAGCCCGCCATCTGCAATGACAGCCGTTTCAACCACGTGGACGCCTTTTATAAGGAGCTCTTCCGCCAGCACAGCTGTGAGGCGCTGGTGGCCATCGTCAAGGGCCTGCGCAGCCGCATGGCCACCCGCAAGACCCGCAGCAGCCGGGCCGAGGCCACCATGAAGCGCGCCCGGGACATGCTCCATGGGGAGCTGTCCGTGGCGCTGGGCCTGTCTCTGGGCGAGGTGGAGGGCTATATCCAGAGCCGGATCGGCCCGCAGTAAGGCGAAGCCAACAGAACAGCATATGCAGCCGGGGGCGGTCAAAAGACCGCCCCCGGCTTTTTGCGGGGAAAAGCGGGCAGGCCGCCGCCCCTGCGGCGAAACAAAGGACGCGGTTCCCACGCGTCCCCCGTCGCTTCAAACTCTTTGCTCAAAACGCAAAACGCAAAACTGCCCCGGCCCCGGCAGGTGCCAGAGGCGCCGTCACAGCAGCTCGCGGGGCTCCGCCCACACGTCCCGGGGCGCCGTCACAGCGCGGGGGCTGCGGGGCCGGGCGTAATCCAGGCGCTTGGCCGTAAAAACCTCCCGCAGCAGGGCCTCGTTGGCCTCGTAGTCCCGGGCGCAGGTCCAGGCGCAGGCCTTTGACACCCGGCAGATCCGGGCCAGCTGCGCCAGGCTCGCGCTGCGCCGGTGGGCGTAGTACAGCGCCGGCGGGAACAGCAGCATCCCCGCCGCCCGCTTCGCCTCCGCCTCGTACAGCGCGTAGAGCGCCGGGTCATAGTCCTGGGAGAAGGCGTTGAAGCGCGGGTCGTGCACATGCCCCAGCAGCACGTGCATCAGCTCCTCCGCCAGGGTGAAGCGCAGCCGCCTGGCCGGCGCCCGGTCGTTGTAGCCGATCACCGGGTGCCCCGCGCCGAAGCTGGCCGCCCCGTCCGGATTGCCCCAGACGGCCTCCATCTCCTGCGCCGTGAAGCCCTTGGCCTCGTAGTCCGACAGGCGCAGCAGCTCCACCCCGCAGAGGGCGCAGATCCGCTCCACGTCCACCGGCAGCCGGTTCACATAGCGTCGCACCACCGTGTTCACCGTCTCGAACACCAGGCGCTGCCGCTCTGTCAGACGGGCGTCCGTCTCCTCGCCCCAGGCGCAAACGTGCCGCTCAATCATCCGCAAAGGCCTCCGGAAAGGTCATCTTCGCCCAGCGCAGCATCAGATCCCGCTGGTCCGGGGACATCTTCTTGCCCGCCCGGGCGATCAGCGTGATCTCCGGCGGCTCGTCCCCTGTCTCGGGCGCGGCAGCCTCCGCCGAGGCCCGGCGCTGCTCGCTCCGCCCCGTCAGATAGGCCACATCCACTTGAAAATAGGCCGCAAGGGCCTCCATGGTCTCGTATTTCGGCCGGCGCTGATTCGACTCCCACATGCTCTCCGCGCTGCGGGTGATCGCTTCGCCGCAGACGCTTGTCAGCGCTGTCGCCAGCTCGCTCTGGGTCAGGCCGCGCTCCAGGCGCAGTGCCCGCACTCTCTCGCCAAATGTCGGCATGGGATCACCTCCCCAAGCCAGGATAACACATAATGTGTCAATTGTAAAGAGCCTGTGGCAAAAAAAGAAAAATTTTATGAAAAAGGGCTTGACAGATGCCACAGTATGTGGTATAACGTGTTTGCCACGGAAGGTGGCACGCAAAACAGCCCTCTGTCGAGGCCGCCCGGAAGCAGGGGACGGTGCCCAGCGGCACTCCGCCGCCCGGGGGTCACGACCGATCGCAGGGAGGCCGAAAAGGAGCGTTTTATGGAATTGGGAGAACGGCTGCGGCGGGCACGAGGGGACGAGCCCCGGAAAAGCGCCGCCGCGGCGGTGGGGATCGCGGTCTCCACCCTACAGATGTACGAGAACGGCCGCCGCGTCCCCCGGGACCCGGTGAAGCTGCGCCTGGCGCGGCACTACGGCGTCTCGGTGGAGGCTCTCTTTTTTGCCACGGATGCCACAAAATGTGACGCAACGCCCGAGGCGGAGGAAGCGGCGCAGACACGAAAATGTGGCAAAAAGGAGGCGGCGGGATGCGCGCGGCACAGACGATGACGAGAAGCGAGGCCGAGACGGCCATCCTGCGGCGGATGCGGGAGATCCGCCGGATCGCCCGGGCCTACGCCCCCGGGAGGCCGGACCTGCTGCTGGCCGTTCACGGGGAGAGGCTGAGTCTCTGGAATTATGCCGGGGACGGGGAAGCGGACCTGCTGGACGCCTGGGCAGAGGAGTGAAGAAAGGAAGGGAGGAGTCTTGCGTGGATCAGATCCCGGACGACCCCATCATCCGCTGGATGATGGCGACCGGCTATCCGCCCTGGGCCCTGGAAGAGCCCGAGAGGGAGGAATGAAGGCGGCCCGTCTGCCGCGAGGCGGGACGGAGGAGGGAGACATTGGATCGGACAGACACAAACGGGGATTCCGGGCTGCTGCGGGAGACCGCGCTGCTGCTGGTGGCGCGCTTCCAGGAGCGTCTGCGGGACGAGACGCCCCTGGATCCCAAGGACATCAAGAGCCTCAGCGCCGCCCTGCTGGATCTGCGCAGCCAGCTGGGCGGCGGGCAGAGCGCGCCGGAGCCGCTGACGGTGCGCTTTGTGGATCTGGACGGCGCGGAGGAATAGCGCCGCCCGGCGCGGGGGAGGGGAGCAGGCCCGCGCTTCGGCCCCGGGGTTTCCCCGCCCCCGGGAACCGGGAGGAGGCGGCCCATGCCCAGGCTTGACATCCCCCGGCCCAGCCCCAAGCAGCTCCAGTTCCTGCGGGACAGGCACAAGTATGTGGCCTTCGGCGGGGCCCGGGGCGGCGGCAAGAGCTGGGCAGTCCGGGTCAAGGCCGTGCTGCTTTGCTGGCGCTATCCCGGCATCCAGATCCTGCTGCTCCGCGCCTCCTACCCGGAGCTGCAGCGCAACCACATCCAGCCCCTCTGCGAGCTGCTGCGGGTGGCGGATCCGGACCCCGCCCGGCGTCTGGCCAGCTATCACGACCAGAAAAAGACCCTCAGCTTCCCCAACGGCAGCCGGATCTATTTCGGCTACTGCGACTGCGAGCAGGACGCCGCCCGCTATCAGGGCACCGAGGTGGACGTGCTCTTCGTGGACGAGGCCACCCAGCAGACCGAGGAGCGCATGGACCGGCTCCGGGCCGTGGTCCGGGGCGTGAACCCCTTCCCCAAGCGGATCTACTACACCTGCAACCCCGGCGGCCCGGGCCACGGCTGGGTCAAGCGCCTTTTCATCGACCGGCAGTTTCGGGAGGGGGAGGATCCGGCGGACTACAGCTTCATCCAGAGCCTGGTCACGGACAACAAGGCCCTGCTGCGGGCGGACCCGGGCTATCTGCGCCAGCTTAGGAGTCTGCCGCCCCGGCTCCGGGAGGCCTGGCTCAACGGCAGCTGGGAAGTGCACGAGGGCCAGTTTTTCCAGGATTTTCGCCCGGAGCCGGATCTGATCGCCGCCAAGGCCGCGGGCTGCACGCTGTCGGCGGAGGAGCTGCGCCGGGAGCGGCGCTGGTGCCATGTGATCGCGCCCATCGACCTGAGCCGGGGCGAGGCCGCCCGCTGGCGCATCCTGCGCAGCTACGACTTCGGCTACGGCAAGCCCTTCTCCTGCGCCTGGTGGGCGCTGGACTACGACGGGGTGCTCTATCGGGTCCTGGAGCTCTACGGCTGCACGGAGACGCCCAACGAGGGGCTGCGCTGGACGCCGGACCGGCAGTTCCGGGAGATCTCCCGCATCGAGCGGGAGCACCCCTGGCTGGCCGGCAAGCGCGTCGAGGGCGTGGCGGACCCGGCCATCTGGGACGCCAGCCGGGGCGAGAGCATCGCCGAGACCGCCCTGCGCTACGGCCTGGACTTCACGCCGGGGGACAACAAGCGCCTTGCGGGCTGGATGCAGGTGCACTACCGGCTGCAGTTTGACGAGAACGGCTTCGCCCGGATGTACGTCTTCGACAGCTGCCGGGCCTTCCTTCGGACGATCCCGCTGCTGCGCTGCGACCCCAACCGGCCGGAGGATCTGGACACCAGTCTGGAGGACCACGCGGCGGACGAGACCCGCTATCTCTGCATGTCCCGGCCGGTGAAGCCCCTGCGGGAGCCGGAGGCGCCTGCGCTGCGGGGCCCGGATCCCCTGGCCGCTCCCCGGGGCGGGTGAGGCCCCTGCGCCCTGCGGGGAGGGCAAAAGCGCCTCCATCCGCCCGCCCCAACATCATCTCATCGGAGGTAACTATGGACGATTATTCGACAAACTCTGCCCCCGCGGCCCTGCCCGTGGACGGGGAGCGGCTGCGGGACTTTGACAGGATCCTGCGCCGCTACAAGGCCGGCAAGGCCGGTCTGGAGCGCCGGGTGGTCCAGGCCGAGCAGTGGTGGAAGCTGCGCAACGACGCCGCCGCCCGCCGGGACTTCGATCTGGCCGCGGACCGGGACTTCGAGAGCCGCAGCGGCTGGCTGCACAACGTGCTGGTCTCCAAGCACGCCGACGCCATGGAGAACTACCCCGAGGCCCTGATCCTCCCCCGGGAGCCCGGCGACCGGCAGCAGGCCCGGCTCCTCAGCAGCATCGTCCCCTGCGTGCTGGAGCAGGCCGACTTTGAGAGCACCTACGCCTCCGCCTGGTGGCGCAAGCTCAAAACCGGCACCGCCGTCTACCACTGCGCCTGGGACCCGGAGGCTCTGAACGGCCTGGGCGAGATCGTGATCCGGGACGTGGATCTGCTCTCGGTCTTCTGGGAGCCCGGCGTGCGGGACATCCAGGACAGCCGCTGCTTCTTCCATGTGGAGCTGCAGGACGACGAGCTGCTGGAGCGGCGCTACCCCCGGCTGCGGGGCAAGCTCAAGGGCAGCGCCGTCAACCTGACCAGGTTCATCTACGACGACGCCGTCAGCACCGAGGGCAAGAGCCCGGTGATCGATGTCTACTACAAGCAGGACGGCGCCCTGCACTTCTGCAAGTATGTGGGGGACGAGGTTCTGTACTCCACGGAGAACGAGGAGGCGGGAGCGCAGGAGACGGGAACTCCCTCCGTCAGCTTCGCTGACACCTCCCTCAGAGAGGGAGGCATGCTGCCGGAGCGCCGCGGGCTCTATGACGACGGGCTCTACCCCTTCGTCTTCGATCCGCTCTTTCCCATCGAGGGCAGCCCCTGCGGCTACGGCTACGTGGATCTGTGCAAAAACTCCCAGACGGCCATCGACCTGCTGCGTAGCGCCTTCCTCAAAAACGTGAAGGCCGGGGCCACGCCCCGCTACTTCGCCCGCAGCGACGGCGCCGTCAACGAGCAGGAGCTGCTGGATCTGACAAAGCCCGTGGTCCACGTCAGCGGCTCTCTGGACGAGCAGTTTCTCCGCCCCATCCAGTCCGCGGGGCTGCCGGGAAACTACGTGGCGGTCTACGAAAGTCTGATCGCGGAGCTGCGGGAGACCTCCGGCAACACCCAGAGCGCCAACGGCCTCTACAGCGCCGGAGTCACCGCCGCCTCCTCCATTGCCGCGCTGCAGGAGGCCAGCGGCAAGACCAGCCGGGACTCCTCCCGGGCCAGCTACCGGGCCTTCCGGAAGCTGATCGGCATGGTCATCGAGCGCATCCGCCAGTTCTACGAGCTGCCGCGGCAGTTCCGCATCACGGGCCGGGGAGGAGAGGAGTGCTTTGTGGCCTTCGACAACGCCCTGCTGCGCCCCCGGGCCATCGGCCTGGGCGACACGGACCTGGGCTTTACCCAGCCGGTTTTCGACATCCGGGTGGAGGTCCAGAAACGCAACGCCTATACCCGCACCAGCCAGAACGAGCTGGCCATCCAGCTCATGGGCCTGGGGGTCTTCAACCCCGCTCTGGCGCGGCAGAGCCTGATGATGCTGGACATGATGGACTTCGACGGCAAGGACCGGGTGAAGCAGGCGCTGCAGGTCCTGGCGGGGGAGAGCGATCTGCTCCCGGCCGGGGATGAGGCCCCGGATGCGCCCGTCGGCCGCCCGGGGCAGCGGAAGCTGCCCGGCCCCGCCCGCCGGGGCGAAGAGGAGCCCACATTCATGCGCGCGGCGCGGGAGCGGGCCAACCGCTCGGTGAGCCTGTGACGGAGCTGCGCTGGGATCCGGCCCGCTTCCGGCTGGAGCTACGGGGCCACGCCGGCAGGGGCCGGAAGGGAGAGGATCTGTGCTGCGCCGCGGTCTCGGCCCTGGCCTTCGCGCTGGTGAACGCCGCCCGGGCCCGGGAGGACTACCACGCGGCTGTGGAGCTGGACCCGGCCGGCCCCGCCCTGCGCCTGCGCTGCCGCCCGGAGGACGAAAGCGCCTGCCGGGAGATGTTCCGCACGGTCCTCACGGGCTTTCGCCTGCTGCGGGAGCAGTACCCGGAGCATGTGCGGCTGGAGGAGGGAGAGGGATGAGACCCGTTCCCGCCTTCCCTCCCGCGATCCGCGCTTCATCTTGAAAGGAGAATGTCATGTCTGACAAGGACAAAAAGCGTCTCAGCGGCGCCGAGGACCAGCTGCGGGAGGCCTGGGAGGCCCTGGAGAGCCGCCCTGCCTTCCACTATGACCTGGACGGCGACGCGCTCTACCGCCAGTACCGGGACGCCTACGCCCACAGCGCCCGCCGCGCCATGGAGGACGGCATGGGCCGGGCCTCCGCCCTCACCGGGGGCTACGGCAGCAGCTATGCCCAAGGTCTGGGCCAGCAGCGCTACGACGAGACCATGCTGGGCCTGGCGGACCGGATCCCCGAGCTGGAGGAGCGGGCCTACCGCCGCTGGGAAAGCCGGGGGGACGAGCTGCAGGAGCGCTACGAGCGGCTTTCCAAGCAGGCCGAGGCCGACCGGACCCGGACCAAGGACGCCTACAGCAGGCTCTATGCTCTGATCTTCGCCACGGGCTATGTCCCCGACGAGGAGGAGCTGGAGGCCGCCGGCATGAGCCGGGCCGCCGCTGAGGCCCTCCGCAGCGAGTATCTGCGCAAGACGGGCCGCGGCTGAGGCCTGTTCCGACTTCCGTTTTCAGAATAACGCCGAACAAGGCCAAGAAAGGAGAACCCATGATCCGAACCAAATGGCTTCTGTACGCCCCGGAGGGCGCGGGGACGGCTGTCTCGGGCGGCGACGCGGGGGCGGTACAGGAATCCCCCGGGGTCCCCGGCAGGACCCAAAGCCCCGCGCCCGAGGCCGAGGCTGAGCCCTCCGCCGCGGGCGGCCCCGCCGCCCCTCCCGGGGAGACTGCCGCCCCCGCCGCGCAAGACGCGGAGGAAGGGCGGAACGAAGCTCTCCCGCAGGAGACCGAGGCCCCTGCGCCGCTCTCCGGCGAGGCCGACCCGGCCCTGTGCGCCCACTTCCTGCGCATGGAGCGGGAGGCCCGGGCCCTGCGGGAGCTGCTGCCTGACTTTCGTCTGGAGGAGGCCCTGCAGGACCCCCGCTTCGTCCGCTTCACCTCCCCGGAGGGCGGGCTCAGCGTGCGCCAGGCCGTCTGGGCCCTCTGCGGGGACGCGCTGCAGGCCCAGACCGTCAGCGCCCTGGCGGAGCGGATCCGCCTGGACGCCGCCCGGGCCCTCCGCGCCGGCAGCCGGCCCCGGGAAAACGGCGGCAGCGCGGCCCCCGTTGCCGCCTGCCCGGACCTGCGGCACATGAGCCGCGACCAGCGCCGCGCCTATATCCGGCAGAAGTACGGCGCCGAGGAGTAGAAAAGCCCCTCCGCGTTTTTCCCTGCGATCCCAAACCAAAGATTCGAAAGGAGAACCCTATGGACAACATGCACACCGCCGCTTCCATCCCCCTGGAGCTCCAGTTCTTTGCCGAGGCCGGCTCCAACGTCAACGCCACCGGCGGCATGACCAACGCCTACACCGGCGAGGTCGTCCCCCGCACCGCCGCCAACCTCATGAGCCCGGAGCTCAAGGAGTACTACGACACGGAGCTGCTGGAGAATGCCCGGCCCGAGCTGCGCTACGCCCAGTTCGGCAAGAAGCAGAAGCTGCCCAAGAACCACGGCGGCACCGTGGAGTGGCGCAAGTGGAACGCCTTCCGCCGGGCCGGCAAGCTCACCGAGGCGGTCATCCCCAGCGGCCAGGACTTCGGCGTCACCAAGATCACCGGCTCCGTGGACCAGTACGGCACCTACACCGCCATCTCCGACAAGCTGGAGCTGCGCGCCCACGACGACGTGATCCTGGGCGCCACCGAGGAGATGGGCGCCTCCGCCGCCGAGACCCAGGAGATCCTGATCCGCAACGCCCTGCTCACCGGCACCAACGTCCTCTACTGCGACAATTTGACGCTGGCCACCGGCGCGGTCCACGATACCCCGGCGGAGGCCCGGGAGCTCCGCGCCGACGAGACCTGCATGGCCAAGCTGACCCCGGCCATGATCAACAAGGCCGTCACCATCATGAAGAAGAACCGGGTGCCTAAGATCAAGGGCTACTACTACGCGGTGGTGCACCCCTCCGTGGCCCACGACCTGCGGGAGTGCCCGGGCTGGATCGAGGCCTACAAGTACGTCAAGCCCAGCGCCATCTACAACGGCGAGATCGGCGAGCTCCACGGCTGCCGCTTTGTGGAGAATCCTGACGCCCCGGTGCTGAAGGGCGCGGACCTGGCCTCCGACAGCCGCAGCCTGAAGATCAACAAGGCCGCCGGCTACACCGGCGCCATCACCTCGGTGGCCTTCGACGGAGGCACCGTGGCGGCGGACGCGCTGATCGGCCGGGTGATCTCCATCAACGGCGTCAGCGCCACGGTCACCGACAACGACGCCTCCACCATCAGCTTCGCCAGCACCAACTTCGGCACCGTCGCGGACAATACCGACATTTTCCCCGCGGACTACGGCCCCGGAGACATCGCGGCCTACGCCACCTTCCTCTTCGGCAAGGATGCCTTCGGCATCATTGACCCGGAGGGCGGCGCCCTGGAGATGATCGTCCACGACAAGGACGAGATCGGCGGCCCGCTGAACCAGTTCAGCACCATCGGCTATAAGTTCGAGACCAACGGCGCCACCATCCTCTATCCCGAGCGCCTGCTGCGGGTGATGAGCACCAGCAGCTTCAGCGGCACGGACGAGGCCAATTGCTGAGACAGAAAGGAGCAGCCATGGCAAGCAGCAAGACCGACGCCGGCGAAAGAGTCGGCATGACCATCCCCCGGGCCCGGAACGGAGAGGACCCCAATCTCTTTGTGGGACTCAACGGCGTGAATTACCTGATCCCCAAGGGGCAGCGTTCCGAGCTGCTTCCCGCGGTGGCGGCCGAGATCCGCCGTGCCCAGGCCGCCGAGGCCCAGATGTACGACGAATCCCAGGCCCTGCGGGCCAAACAGTAAGGAAGGACGGAGGGAGGGAAAGAAGGACGGGACGGGCTTTGTCGAAGGTTCTTCCGTTTTTCCGCGCTCCCGTCCTCTTCCTCCTTCCCTCCTCTGAGAGGAGCATGCCCATGACCATCCAAGAAATCCTGGCGCAGGTGGACGAGCTGACGCCCAACACCTACAGCGCCCAGCGGAAGCTGCAGTGGCTCAGCGACCTGGACGGCCGGCTCTACCGGGAGCTGATCCAGCCCCGGGCCGGCGCGGAGCGGTTCTACTGGCCCGAGGAGGGCTACGACAGCGACGAGCAGGAGTTGCTGGCGCCGCCGCCCTACGGCGCGGACCTGTACCTGCGCTATCTCCAGGCCCGCATCGCCGCGGAAAACGGCGAGATCCACCGCTACGCCCAGTATTCCGCCCTCTTCAACCAGGCTTACGCCGAGTTCGCCGCCTGGTACGCCCGGGACCACATGCCCCTGCAGCGGGGGAGGTGGCGCCTGTGAAGCTGCCCCGCCTGGCTCCCGCGCCCCAGAGCCGGGAGCTCACCCAGGTCTTTTACGGCTATCGGCGCCGCCCCAGGCTGAAGCCCGGGGAGCTGTTCTTCACCGAGAATCTCAGCACCCGGGACTTCCCCCTGCTCTCCACCCGCCCCCGCCGGGGCATGGTCCGCCGCCTGGCCGAGCCCCAGGGCCTGATCGCCAAGGACAAGCTCTGCTGGGTGGACGGGGGCGTCCTCTACCACGGCGGGGAGCCCACCCCGCTCACCGGCCTCGCCCCCGGACGCAAGCAGCTGGTGGGGATGGGCGCCTACGTCTGCGTTTTTCCCGACAAGCAGTTTTACAACACCCAGAACCCCGAAGATTACGGCCCCATGGAATTTGCCCGCACCCTCACCGGCACGGTACGCTATGCCCTCTGCACCCTCAGCGGCGAGGAGCTGAGCTGCACCGCGGCCGAGAGCCCTCCGGAGGGCCCGGCCAACGGCGCCTGCTGGTACGACAGCGGCACGGGCGTCCTGAAGCTCTACTCCGCCGCCCAGGACGCCTGGGAGCCGGTGGCCCTGCCCTGCACCAAGCTCAGCTTCCCGGGCCTGGACTTTCCGCTCTCGGCCCACCTGCGGGAGAACGATGGGGTGGAGCTGCGGGGCAGCGCCTTCCCGGAGACCCTGGACGGGGTCCGCACGCTCTGCGCCGTGGGGGCGGACTACCTGGTGGTCCCCGGGCTCATCGATCCCCGGCAGGCCCCGGAGGGTCGGGGCAGCGTGCGGGTGGCCCGGGAGCTGCCGGAGCTGGACTTCGTCTGCGAGTGCCGCAACCGGCTCTGGGGCTGCCGCTACGGCCCCGGGCCCGACGGCAAGCCCGTGAACGAGATCTGCTGCAGCGCCTTGGGGGACTTCAAAAACTGGCGGGTCTACCGGGGCCTCTCCACCGACTCCTGGGCCGTCTCCGTGGGCTCCGACGGCCCCTGGACCGGGGCGGTGAACTTTCTGGGCTGCCCCACCTTCTTCAAGGAGGATCGGATCCATCGGGTGGCGGTCTCCGCCTCCGGCGCCCACAGCGTCCAGGAGCTCGAGGCCCGCGGCGTCCAGCGGGGGGCGGAGCGGAGCCTCGCCCTGGTGGACGAGCAGCTCTTCTACCTGTCCCGCAGCGGGGTGCTGGCCTATCAGGGCGGCTTTCCCCGGGCGGTGGGCGAGGCCCTGGGAGAGGAGAGCTACAGCGAGGCCGTAGGCGGCGCCCTGGGCTCCTGCTACTATCTCAGCGCGAAGGACGCCGCAGGCCGCTGGAGCCTGTTCGTCTGCGACGCGGCCAAGGGCCTCTGGTCCCGGGAGGACGAGCTGCAGCTGACGGATCTGGCGCCCCTGGACGGCAGCCTCTTCGCCCTGGATGCCTCCGGGCTGCTCTGGGATCTGGCCGGGGCGGTGGGGGAGCGGGAGACCCGGCTCCCCTGGATCGCTCAGACCGGCTCGCTGGACTACGAGCAGCCGGACCGGCGCTATCTGAGCCGGCTGGAGCTGATGCTCTCGGCGCCCCGGGGCACCAGACTGGCCCTCTTCGTGCAGTACGACGGGGACGGGGTCTGGCGCCCCGGCGGGGAGCTGCGCTTCCGGGGGAGAAACGCCGTGAGCCTGCCCCTGCGCCCCCGGCGCTGCCGCTATCTGGCCCTGCGGCTGGAGGGCGAGGGCGAGGTGCAGATCTACAGTCTCACCCGGGTCCTGGAGCGCTCCGGCGAGACCACATAGAAACAGGAAAAGAAAGGAGAAGCTGAAGCAGCATGCGCAAAGAGTATCCCCCCATCCTTTCGGGCCGGGCGGAGGAGCAGATCGGGCAGCTGCGCGCCTACCTGCTGCGGCTGCTGGACGATCTGGACGAGAGTCTGGCTTCCTCCCCCGCCGGGGAGCAGGCGGCCCGACAGGCCGCATTGGCCGAGTGGCAGCTTTCCGTGGACGCCGCCCTGTCCTCCCTGCGCGGCGCCCTGCGGGGCGCGGCCCTGGTGCAGCACGGCGCAGCAGCACAGTCCGGCCGCGTGCGGTTTCCCCGCCCCTTTGCCGGCGCCCCGGCGATTTTCGCCACCGCCGGCGCCGTCGCGGAGGCCGACGAGACCGGCTTTACCCTCACAACCACAGCCCCGGCGCAATGGATCGCCGTGGGAGACCGGAGGTAAACATGTTTGAGATCCGAATCGAGCAAAACAAGGCCTGGGTCCTGCGGCGGGAGACCCTGACCGCCTATTCCGAGGGCTGCGAGGCGGTCCGGCTGCGCCTGGACTTCGACGCGGCCTGGGAGGGCCTGGCCAAAATCGCCGTGTTCCGCGCCTGCGACGCCCAGATCGACCTGGCGCTCAGCGGCGACACGGCGCAGATCCCGCCCCAGGTGCTGCTGCGGCCCAATGTGCATCTGCTGCTGGGCCTGTACGGCATCCGGGCCGACGGGGCCGTGGTGATCCCCACGGTCTGGGCCGACCTGGGGCTGATCCAGGCCGCCGCCAATCCCTGCGCCGCCGAGAATTACGGCAAGCCCGCCCTGGAGCTCTTCGCCCAGCTGGAGGCGCTGGCCCGGGCCGCCCAGAACGCCGCCGCGGCCGCCGCCTCCGGGGTCTACGCCGGGAGCGTCGGCTTCGCCCTGAATGACAGCGGCCACCTGCTCCTGCGCGTCACCGAGGACGGGAGCACCACCGAAAGCGACCTGGGCCCGGTCAGCGCCTACGCCGCAGCCGTGGCGGGCGGCTACACCGGGACCTATGCCCAATTCCAGGCTCTTTTGACCGCCAACGCCGCGGTCCTGGCCGACGTGGAGGCCGCCCTGGCCGCCGCCCGGGCCGTCAGCGACACGGCGGAGGAGGCCAGGACCCTCGCCCGCTCCGCCCTCGGCGCGGCCGACGCGGCCGGGATCGCCGCAGCCGAGGCGTCGTCCGCCGCGGCCGGGGCCCAGAGCGCCGTGGCCGGCAAGCAGGACCGCTACAAGGCCAGACAGGTGGTGCTCGCAAGCGGCGCGAACACCTGGACGGACCTGAGCGCCGAGGGCGTCACCGCCGGGAACCTGGTGATCTGGAGCGCGGCTCCCCAGAGCTTTGACGCGGCGGCGGAGGCCGGCGTGCGCATGACCGCCCAGGGCGCCGGCAAGGTCAGCTTCGCGGCCACCAACACCACGACCGAGGAGATCACCGTCTCCCTGGCCGTCTTCGATTGAGGTGGAGCCATGATCCTTGCAGCTAACAAATACGGCAGCAGCGCCGCAAGGCTGCCCCTGTACGAATACAGCGGCACGGCGCCGCTGTTTTTCCGGGACAGCCGGGGCAACTGGGAGCTGGTGTTCACCGGCGACTGCGCCGTGAGCTTCAGCCGTCTCAACGGCCCGGTGGACATCTTCGCCGTGGGCGGCGGCATGCCGGCGGGGGACAGCGTGGGCAACGCCTCCAACGGCTACGCCCTGGGCGGCAGCGGCGGCAAGGGCGGCGGCTGCGTCACCGCCCTGGGGCTCACGCTGACGCCCGGAACGCGCTACCCGGTGCAGATCGGCCAGTCCAGCCTGTCCACCTCCGCCTTCGGCCTCACTGCCCCGGCGGGGGGCGGCGCCAACGGCGGCAGCGGCGCGCTGACCCCCGGCAGCCCCGGCGGCAGCGGGGGCGACGGGGTCCTTGCCTTCGGCAGCGGCGGCACCCTGTACGAG
>JAFRQP010000081.1 GCA_017428565.1 Oscillospiraceae bacterium | reverse complement strand
CTTCTCCGGCAAGGATCCCACCAAGGTGGACCGCTCTGCGGCCTACGCCGCCCGCTGGGCTGCCAAGAACGTGGTGGCCGCGGGTCTGGCCCGCCGCTGCCAGATCCAGCTGGCCTATGCCATCGGCGTGGCGGAGCCGGTGAGCGTGCTGGTGGAGAGCTTCGGCACCGGCACGGTCTCCGACGAGGTGCTGGGCGAGGCGGTGCGCAAGGTCTTTGACTTCCGCCCCGCCGCCATCATCCGGGATCTGGATCTGCGCCGTCCCATCTACCGGAAGCTGGCCGCCTACGGCCACATGGGCCGGGAGGATCTGGGCGTGCGCTGGGAGGACACCGACCGGGCGGACGCGCTGCGGCAGGCCGCGGCGGAGCTGCAGGCATGAGTCCCCGGGACATTCTCGCCGCCATCCAGGCGGCAGAGCGGGAGGCGGCGGCGCTGCTGCTGCAGGCCCGGGAGATCCTGGCCGAATGCAAGACCGGCCGCCGGGACGTGGTCACGGACTACGACCGGCGGGTACAGGCGCTGCTGATGGAGCGGCTCTCCGCCGCCGTCCCCGGCGCCCGCTTCTTCTGCGAGGAGAACGACCGGCACGATGATCTTCTGGCCGAGCATCTCTTCATCATCGACCCCATCGACGGCACCATGAACTTCGTCCACCACCTGAACCACAGCTGCATCTCCGTGGCCTACACCCATTTCGGCGTGCCGGAGGCCGGGGCGGTATACAACCCCTATGTGGACGAGATGTTTTCCGCCGTGAGGGGCGAAGGCGCCTTTCTCAACGGGCGGCGGCTCCGGGTGGACCCGGCGCCCCTTTCGGAGACCCTCGTCTGCTTCGGCACCGCGCCCTATGAGCCCGCGCTGATCGGGCAGAGCTTTGCCCTGGCGGAAAAGGCCTGCCGGGCGGGGCTGGACGTGCGGCGGCAGGGCTCGGCGGCGCTGGATCTGTGCAGCGTGGCCGCCGGCCGCGCCGGGGTCTATTTCGAGCTGCAGGTCTCCCTCTGGGACTATGCCGCCGGGGCGCTGATCGTCGCGGAGGCCGGCGGAGAGGCCAGCCGCGCGGACGGCAGTCCCCTGCCCTGGCGGGGCGTCAAGACCTCCATCCTGGCCGCAAGCCCCGAGAACGCGAAAGCCTTCCTGAAAATGGCGGATTCCCAATCGCTCTGACCCCTCACGAAAAAAGAAGCTCCCGAGGGCGGCGCTTCGTAAGGAAGTGCTTCCCTCGCGCTTTTTGTGCGCAACTATCAAACCGAAATTGATTATGCCGGGTCGATGTGTTATGATTTCCCCGATAAATCGATGTCTTATGAGGTTATGAATATGGATAAGGAATTATTAGGAAAATGCGGTTATTACTGTGGACAATGTCCGAGTTACCTTGCAGGAAAATGTAAAGGCTGCATGAAAGGAAATGTTGGCGGAGAGTGTTATGCTCGTGACTGCGCATTAGAGAAAAAAATCATATCTTGTGGTCATTGCGATGATTTTCCATGTCAAACTTTACAGGATAATCCCAAAGCATCTCTGTTAAGCCCTTTATGGCTGAAGTGGAAGGAGACCCAAAAAGAGTGCTGAATTCCGGTTTGTTGAGATACCGGGAGGACAGAAAAAGCCTTCCCCTTGAGGAGTAGGCGGCGCGCAGCGCTGAATGAGGTGGAAACCCTTGAATCAAACGAACAATCCCAAATTAAGAAAAAACGCGCAGAAGCTGCGCCGCGAGATGACAAAGGAAGAGCGCCGACTCTGGTACGACTTCTTAAAACCGCTCCCTCTTACAGTCAACCGGCAAAAGGTCATCGGCCATTACATTGTCGACTTCTACTGTGCTTCGGCTAAACTCGTGATCGAACTGGACGGTTCACAGCACTATGAGAGTGAGGGAACTGCTTCTGATCGGGAGAGAGACCATGCCCTGAACCAGCTTGGGATCAAAGTCGTGCGATATTCCAACAGCGACATCAACCGAAATTTCGATGGAGTATGTGCCGACCTTTTGAGACGGCTTCAATTGCCCGGCATTGAGGAAGTATGAAAAGACACCTCATCAGTCAGCCTTGCGGCTGACAGCTTCCCCTCAAGGGGAAGCCATTCGCTGACGTAGCTCCTCAAGCCTTCCCCTCGAGGGGAAGCCATTCGCTGACGCAGCTCCTCAAGCCTTCCCCTCGAGGGGAAGGTGGCGCGTAGCGCCGGATGAGGTGGAGAACCATCTCTGTCCATAGGTATAGTATAACGAGCATCGGATTTTGCCCCACAAAATCCAGGAGACAAAAACGGCGTGACCATTGCGGTCACGCCGTTTTTATATTCTTTTTTGTCGGTGATTGCAGCCTCAAAGCAGTTTCCTTACAGAGACCGCTCCGAAGGAGCTTCTTTTTTGTGCTTGTGCCGGAAATCACTTCCAGCCGAAGGTGATCAGGCCGTAGATGTACAGACCGGCCACGCAGAGGGGGACCACATAGCGGAAGATGGGCTTCATCCAGTTCTTCACCTTCAGGCCCTGGCCCGCGTTGGCCTCTTCCACAAACTTGTCCCAGCCCCAGCCGATCTTGTAGCAGCAAAACAGGGAGAAGATCAGCGCGCCGATGGGCAGCAGATTCTTGCTGACGATGAAATCCCAGAGATCCAGCCAGGCGGAGTCCTCCGCAAAGGGATGGAAGCCGCCGAGGAGGCTGTAGCCCAGGGCGGTGGTCAGGCCCAGCAGAAAGATGCCCACGCCGCAGGCGACGCAGCCCTTGGGCCGGCTCCAGCCGGTGAGCTCCCGCACGCAGGCCAGGATGTTCTCAAACACGGCCAGCACCGTGGAGAAGGCCGCAAAGACCATGAACAGGAAGAACAGGCTGCCCCAGATCCGGCCGCCGGCCATGTTGTTGAACACCTGGGCCATGGTGTCGAACAGCAGGCCCGGGCCAGCGCTCACCTCAATGTCAAAGGTGAAGCAGGCGGGGAAAATGATGAAGCCCGCCATGATGGCCACAAAGGTGTCCAGCAGGATCACGTTCACCGACTCTCCCAGCAGGGAGCGCTCCTTGCCGATGTAGCTGCCGAAGATGGCCATGGAGCCGATGCCCAGGCTCAGAGAGAAGAAGGCCTGCTCCATGGCGGCCACGACCACCTTGCCGTTGATCTTGGAAAAGTCCGGCACCAGGTAGAAGGAGAGACCCTCTTTGGCGCCTTTCAGGGTGGCGCTGTGCACCGCCAGCACCAGCATCAGCACCAGCAGCGCCGTCATCAGATACTTGGTGACCCGCTCCAGGCCGCCCTGGAGGTTGAAGCTCAGCACCAAAAAGCCCAGCACCACGGCGATCGCCAGATAGATCACGTTGACGCCGGGATTGGTAATCATGGCCACAAAGCCCAGTTCGGCGGTCTTGCCGCTGATGAACTGCACGAAGTAATACATCATCCAGCCGGTGACCACGGTGTAGAAGGCCATCAGCGCAATATTTCCCAGCAGGGCGAAATAGCCGTGGATATGCCACTTCTGACCCGGCTTCTCCAGCTTCTGATACATTTTGACGGGGCTGGCCTGGGAGGCGCGGCCCAGGGAGAATTCCATGGTCATGGCGGGCAGCCCCAGCAGCAGCAGGCACAGCACATACACCAGCACGAAGCCTCCGCCGCCGTACTGGCCGGTCATCCAGGGGAATTTCCACACGTTGCCGCAGCCGATGGCGCAGCCGGCGCTGAGCATGATGAAGCCGAGACGGCTTCCCAGTCGTTCACGATTTGATTTCATGTCTCCCTCTCCTTTGTTCGAAGATGTTCCCAGTATACTACTTTTATTCAGCAAATCAATAGTGAGTTGCAGGATGTTTTCTTTTTTTCGCGGCAAGCCTCTGCCCCGGCGCGGCGTCAAGACCGCCACCCCGTCATCCGGCCCCGAGAACGCCGCGGATTTCCGGAACATGGCGGGATCTGAAGAATTCTGAATTATCCCGCCTTATCCTTGACAAAAAACGCGGAAGCTTTCAAAATGTTGATGAAAGCTTCTGCGTTTTTGAAACCTTTTGACCAGCTCATCCGTTATACAGGCAGAGACCTAACAAGGAGGGCGAAGCATGGAAAACGAAAAACGAAAGGGAAACCGCGGCCGCCTGCTGGGACTGATCCCGGCGCTGCTGCTGGCGGCGCTGGCCGCGGGGCTGCTGCTCTCGCCGAAAAGCGCGCCGGACGGGGAGCTTGCAGACCGGACGGCGGAGGCTGCCGCGCCTTATCTGGTGGAGGAAGAGTCCTTCTTCTCGGACTTTGTGATCCAGAAGGGCGCCGTCTACGGGGCGGACGATACGGAATTGGACCGGGTAATCTTTTTCTGTTATCTGTGCGTTCAGAACCCGAGCACAGAAACGCTGCCGGTATCTATAACCGGGGATTTTTCCGCCGATGCAGAAAGCGGCCTGGTCACGGAGCGGGAGCTGCAGGCGTTTTTCCTGACGAAGGAGACCGACCTGGAGGAGCACTGGAAAAAAACCGAAGGAACGGTAAGGATGATGCCGATGGTAAACGACCTGATCCTGTTGGAGCCTGGGGAAAACTGCTTCTGGGTCACGTTCTGCGCCCCGCACGGCGAGAGCGACAGCAGGCAAAACCGTCTCCTGCCGCCCATCCGCATTGCCCCGGCGGAGGACTTCGGCTGCGTGCTGACGGTAAACGGAAAGACGCTTGTCCTCGGCCCGGAGTCGGCAGAACTGTTCCGGCTCTGCCGGGCCGCCATCGAGGAAACCAGATCGCCTTTCCCGCGAATCAGGGACAACAGGCAGGGTCCCTACATCTGGATGAGCTTCCGGGCAGGAGAGCACATTGACGTCACATCCGATTCCAACCGCTACTTTGGGGATTTCGCCGTCTACAGCAACGACTTCTGCAATTACAGCGCAGCGCCGTACTATAACTCCTCATGGAATTTCGAGCTCCCCGCCGGGACCTACGACGCGCTGATGGAGGCGCTGACGGAGCTGGGTGAGGATACGGAGACGCTCCCGCTGCCGTAGAGGAGGAAGCCGCATGAAAACGAGAAAAACACTTCGAACCACCGGCTGGATCCAGCTTGCCTGCTGCCTGATCCTGCTGCTTGACCTCGGCTTCTCGGCCTATGCCGCCAACCAGGCGATCCCCGTTTCCGGGGATTCGCTCTGGTTCGAGCTTTGGGATTATTTCGGAGGGCTCGGGACGATCCTGTGGTTTACGCCGGTGGCGATCGCGTGTCTTGCCGTCAATCTTTTTGTTTTTCTGCGGGAGCGAAAGGCTCTGGAGCAGCGGCGCCTGATCGGAAAGCGCTGGCTGTGGATCCCGGCGGGCTTCCTGGGGACCCTGGCGGTAAAATGGCTGTACCTCTGGCTCATCGCGGCAAGCGTTCTGTTCCCGGAACGCTTCCCAATGTGAGAGAAGACTGCCCCTACGAGGTGGCAGGGAGACGGATTGCCACACCAGTGTGCACACTGGTTCGCAATGACAGACCTTCGGACTGTGCGCTGCGCGCTCTGCGGAGCGCGGGAAGCTCCGCGGGAGGGGCAAGCCCCTCCCCTACGGTGTGAATGCCTGTTGTTTCACACAATAAAACGCCCCTTCGGGCTTTCCCGAAGGGGCGTAAAGCTTGTACGATTGTACTTAATCCAGCACGTAGGGCAGGAGAGCGATCTGGCGGGAGCGCTTGATCGCCTCGGTCAGCTCGCGCTGATGCATGGCGCAGGTACCGGTGGTGCGGCGGGGCAGGATCTTGCCGCGCTCGGACAGGTAGCGGCGGAGCTTGGCGGTATCCTTATAATCGATATAAGTCGCCTTGTCCACGCAGAACTGGCACACTTTTCTGCGCTTGCGGTTCTTGGGGTTGTTCTTATCGAAAGCCAAAGCGGTATCCTCCTTTTATAGTATCATTAGAACGGCAGTTCGCCGTCGTCATCGCCCAGATCCGTGAAGGGATTTGCCTGGGCGGGTGCGGGAGCAGGACGACTGTTGTCGTAGCTGTTTCCGCCGTAGTTGTTGGCAGAGTAGCTGTTTCCGCCGTAGCTGTCGCGGCTGTCTTCGTCGCGGCGGCGGCTCTCGCCAAAGTAGACATTGTCCGCGCTGACTTCCCAGCTGGTGCGGTTATTCCCGTCCCGATCCTGCCACTTGCGGCTCTGCAGGCGGCCGGATACGACGATCATACTGCCCTTCCGGAAGTATTTGGACACGAACTCGCCGGTCTGGCGCCAGGCGGAACAGTCGATGAAATCGGTCTGCTTCTCGCCGCCGTCACGGCCGCCGAAGTCCCGGTCGACCGCCACGGTGAAGGACGCCACGGGGACCTGCGCCTGGGTGTAGCGCAGCTCGGGGTCCCGGGTCAGCCGGCCCATGATGACAATGTGATTGAGCATCTTGTCTCTCCTTACTCAGCCCGCAGGGTGATCAGGCGACGCAGGATGCCGTCGGTGATACCGAGGATACGGTCCAGCTCCGCAGGGAACTCGGGGCCGCTCTGGAACTTCATCAGCACATAGTAGCCCTCGGAAATGTAGTTGATCTCATAAGCCAGCTTGCGCTTGCCCATTTCCTCCAACTCCTCCAGGGTACCATTTGCCTCAACAAGTGCCTTGAACTTCTCAACAACCGCCGCGGTCTCCTCCTCGGAGAAATTGGGGTTGATGATGTACATGACTTCGTACTTCTCGCTTGCTTTTGCCATGGTTGCACCTCCTTCTGGTCTATTGGCCCTCATTCACAGATGAGAGCAAGGATATTTGCCCGCTCGCGCAGGCCATATCATTATAGCGGTTTTTCGCAGATTGTCAAGGATTTTTTCGCAAAAAAAGAGCCCTCTCCGTCACGTCTGCGCTTCGCTTGCCGTGCCGCCTCCCCCATAGGGGGGGCAAGACCCGGCGCCCCCTCCGGGGGAGCTGTCGCACGAGCGGAGCGAGGGTGACTGAGGGGGCACGAGTTCAATACTCCAGCAGCGGGGCGCTGCCGTCGTCCTCGCATTTTTCGATGGAGCGGATCACCGCCTCGTAGCTGTAGCTCTCGCTGACCTGGATCGAGACCCGGTCCCCGACCTTCTTCCCCAGGAGAGCCTTGCCCGCCGGGGATTCCTTGCTGATAAGCCCCTTGCGGGGGTCGCAGCGCACGGTGGTCACCACCTGGATCAGCTCGGTCTCGTCGTCCTCGGGGATGGTGATCTCCACCTTGTCGAAGAGGCCCACGCTGTCGGCGCCGGAGTGATCCTCGATCACCCGGGCGGTCTTGATCATGCCCTCCAGATAGCGGATGCGGCTGCGGTTCTTGTTCTGGGCCTGCTTGGCGGCCTTGTATTCAAAATTCTCGCTGAGGTCGCCGAAGGCCCGGGTGCGCTTGACCTCCTCGATGAGCTCCGGCATCAGCGTGAGCCGCCGGTAGTCCAGCTCCTCCTGCATCTTGCGCAGGTCTTCCCTTGTCAATTCGTCGTGCATTTTCTACTCCAAGTCCATATGGACTGCGCTGAGACCGCTGCGGTCAAACTCGTCCAGATACTCGTCCATGCGGGCGTTGAGCTCGGTATAATCCTCCGGCTCGTGATCCTCCAGGCCCAGATCCCGCCGGGCCAGCTCCTCGGCCAGGATGTCGAAGAACACGGCGTCCTCATAGTCGGCGATGGCCTCGTGGATGCCGCCCTCCTCATAGGCCTTGGAGGGGAAGATGTGCCCGTGCCAGCGCTGGGCCAGGGAGGGCATGCCCGCGCCGCTGGACAGGGCGAAGAGCTTCTCCTGCAGCAGGTCGTAGTCCTCAAAGCGGTCGTCCCCCCGGGCGGAGTTCAGGATCCAGTTGCCGATATACACCAGATCCAGCAGCCGCCGGTATTCCTTTTCGGTCAATTCGATTTGCATGTTCTCGCCTCCTTGAAAAGCGGTGGACATTTATTATATACCAAAATCCGAAAAGAACAAGAGCAAAATTGCGGGCGGCGCGGCGAGGGATGAAAGGAAGAAAAGCCCACGGGTTTCCCCATCAGCTTGCCGGCTTTTCAAAAAAGCCTCGCAGAGTTCGCGCCCGCAGGCGCGAAGAAATTCGAATCCGTCTTTTGCCGGGGCGTGTACCTGGCAAAAGACACCGCTCAGCCCGCAAGTGTGCGAGCGCCCCCCGCCAGCGAGTGCGCGCAGCGGGCTGTAATCCTCTCTGCAGGCAAAGGCCCCTGGCCTTTGCCTGCAAGAAAAGCCCACGGGTTTCCCCGTGGGCTTGGTGGGTTTTGGCTCTTGCCTCCCCCTTTGGGGGAGGTGTCGCAGCCGAAGGCTGTGACGGAAGGGGTATTACTCGTAGAGGGCCTTCAGCTTCATCAGGTGCTCGTAGCGGGCCTTGGCATTGTCCTCGTTGGCCTTGAAGAGCCACTGGGCACGATCCGGGAACTCGCGGGTCAGACGGCTGTAGCGGGCCTCGTTCATCAGGAAGGCCTGGTAGCCCTCGGCCGGCTCCTTGCTGTCCAGCGCGAAGGGCTTCTCGGCGCCGGGATTGTAGCGGAACAGGTTCCAGTAGCCGCACTTGACCGCCATGTTCATTTCCTTCTGGCAGTTGGTCATGCCGCCCTTGATGCTGTGCATCTCGCAGGGAGCGTAGGCGATGATGAGGGACGGGCCCTTGTGCGCCTCGGCCTCCACGATGGCCTTGAGGGCCTTGGCCTTGTTCTCGCCCATGGCGATCTGCGCCACGTACACGTAGCCGTAGGTCATGGCCATCTCGGCCAGGCTCTTGCTCTTCAGCTCCTTGCCGGCGGAGGCGAACTGCGCCACCTGGCCGATGTTGGAGGCCTTGGAGGCCTGGCCGCCGGTGTTGGAGTACACCTCGGTGTTGAACACGAAGACGTTCACGTCCTCGCCGGAGGCGAGCACATGGTCCACGCCGCCGTAGCCGATGTCGTAGGCCCAGCCGTCGCCGCCGAAGATCCACATGGACTTCTTGTTCAGGTAGTCCTTCTTGGCCAGGATCTCGCGGGCCAGCTTGCAGGCGTCGCAGGGGCAGCCCTCGGTGATGCCTTCCTCCAGGGCCTTGATCAGGGCCTTGGCGGGCGCCTGGTTCAGGTTGCCGTCGGCATAGGTCTCAAACCACTTGGCGGCAGCTTCCTTGATGGCGGGATCGCACCACTCGATGGCGACCAGGGCTTCCACCTTGGCCTTCAGATCGTCGCGGATCTTCTTCTGGCCCAGGTACATGCCAAGGCCGTGCTCGGCGTTATCCTCGAACAGGGAGTTGGCCCAGGCGGGACCCTTGCCTTCCTTGTTGACGGTGTAGGGAGAGGTGGCCGCGGGACCGCCCCAGATGGAGGAGCAGCCGGTGGCGTTGGAGATAAGCATGTGATCGCCGAAGAGCTGGGTGACGACGCGGGCGTAGCTGGTCTCGGCGCAGCCGGCGCAGGAGCCGGAGAACTCCAGGTAGGGCTGAGCGAACTGGCTGAACTTCACGTTGTCGGCCTTGAAGAGCTCGGGCTTGGCGGAGACCTTCTCCACCGTGTAGTTGAAGACCTCCTGCTCGGGCAGCTGGCTCTCCATGGGAACCATCTTGATGGCGCCGACGGGGCACTCGCCCACGCAGACGCCGCAGCCCATGCAGTCCAGCGGAGAAATGGCCATGGTGAACTTGGCGTCGGCCAGGCCCTTGATGCCCTTGACGGCGGCCAGCTTGGTCTGCGCGGGAGCAGCGGCGGCCTCCTCGGCGGTGAGGATGAAGGGCCGGATGGTGGCGTGGGGGCAGACGAAGGCGCACTGGTTGCACTGGATGCACTTGTCAGCGTCCCACTCGGGCACGGTGACGGCGATGCCGCGCTTCTCGTAAGCGGCGGCGCCCAGCTCGAAGGTGCCGTCGGCGTGATCCACGAAGGCGGAGACGGGCAGGCTGTCGCCGTCCATCTTGTCCACGGGATCCAGGATGCCCTTGACCATCTTGACGGTCTTCTCGCGGCCGTGCTTCTCCTCGGCGGCCTTGTGATCCTCGGCCTCGGCCCAGGCGGCGGGAACCTCCACCTTGTTGAAGGCGGTGGCGCCGGCGTCGATGGCCTTGTAGTTCATGTCGACCACGTCCTGGCCCTTCTTCAGGTAGGAGTGCAGGGCGGCGTCCTTCATGTACTGGATGGCCTCTTCGGGAGGCAGGACCTTGGCCAGGGCGAAGAAGGCGGACTGGAGGATGGTGTTGGTGCGCTTGCCCATACCGATCTGCTTGGCCAGGTCAATGGCGTTGATCATGTAGAGCTGGATGTTGTTCTTGGCGATGTAGCGCTTGGAGGCGGCATCCAGATGATGCTCCAGCTCCTCAAAGCTCCACTGGCAGTTGACCAGGAACACGCCGCCGGGCTTCACGTCGCGGACGATGGGGAAGCCCTTGGTGATGTAGCTGGGCACATGGCAGGCCACGAAGTCGGCCTTGTTGATGTAGTAGGGGCTCTTGATGGGCTTGTCGCCGAAGCGCAGGTGGCTGATGGTCACGCCGCCGGTCTTCTTGGAGTCGTACTGGAAGTAGGCCTGCACGTACTTG
>JAFRQP010000080.1 GCA_017428565.1 Oscillospiraceae bacterium | reverse complement strand
CCGCCTCGAGTACAATAGCCCGCCGCTCGAAAAGCCTTGAAAACCAAGGCTTTTCGAAAACAGCATTTTGTGTTCGGCCAAAATGCTCGGCGGGGAAGCGCAGTCAAAAAAGCCCCATAAGGGACTTTTTTGACAAGCTGAAGAACAAGAAAAGCAGAGGCGAAAGCCTCTGCTTTTCTTGTTCTTTTTATCTTTTCACAGCGCGCCCAGGAAGCAGTCCTGCTCGCCCATCTCGGCGTAGAGGATGGCCTCCCGGTCCCGCAGGTCGCAGACCCGGATGACGCCCTCGAAGAGCTCGTCCCCGGTCAGCTCCTTATAGCGGTCGGGGCAGGCGTCGAAGAGGCTCTCATCAAACTCGCAGCCCTCCTCGCCCTGGTAGATGGCGGCGTAGAAGATGCCGGACTCCACCAGGTCCTGGAAGAAGTGGCTGCCGTAGCTCAGCTCCGGCCGCAGGCCGTGGGAGCGATAGGCCAGCTCGCAGATGCAGGCGAAGCGGTTGATCTCCGCAAAGCCCACCGGCACGCCCAGGGAGGGCGTGGTGGTGCCCCAGCGGCCCGGGCCCAGCAGGATGGCGTTTTCGTCCTTCAGCGCGGCGTTCAGCAGACCGATCTGCCGGGCCACCTGGTACTTGCGCTGCTCCGGCAGATCCAGATAGGGCTCCACCTTCACAAAGACCACGTGGCGCACGGGGATGCAGGAGTTGCCGCCCATGAAATTGCCCTTGATGTGCCAGAAGAAGTCCCGCACCTTGGGCATGACGCCGGCCTGGCCCAGACCCCGGGTCTGGATGGTGCGGCACTGGAGCAGGTTCACCCGGTACTCCCCGTCGGGGGCGAAGTTGCAGGCGTACTCGATGTCCACCGGGTAGCGGTAGGCCTCCGCCACCAGGGCCATGAACCGCTTCATCACGGCGGCGAAGTCCGTGCGCTTCAGCAGCTTCTGGAAGTTCAGGATGTCCGGCACCGGCTCGTTGTAGAGCCCCCACTCCCGGAAGCGGGCGGCGGCGGCATAGTCCGGCTCCAGGAAGAGGGAGGGATCGGTGTGCATGGCGCGCTTGTCCAGCTTTTCCAGGGGCACGGCGGTGAAGACGTTTTCCCGCAGATCGATGGCGTCCACCTTGTGCTGGCTGTAGCGGTACTCCTCCCCGTAGGCCACCATGGGGGGCGCGGCGGGGTCGTCCAGCCGGATGAAGCGGGCGTAGTCGTCTGCTTCCCGGTCCACGGCCCGGGTGCCCATGCCGAAGACCAGGCGCAGCATGCCGGCGTTGTCCTCTTTGTCCTTGCTGCCCATGACGTAGAGGTTGCGGCTGTGGCCCACGCCGGCCACGTGGGGGAAGTAGTAGTCCCCGTGACAGTCGCCGCTGACGCGCATGACCAGCAGCGCCATCTGCTCGTCCCGGTCCAGCAGCTTCCGGTCCGCCCGGTAGCGGATGGCGTCCACGCTGGCGGTGCTGGCGTAGACGGTGCGCACCGCGTTTTCAAACTCCTGGTAGCGCTCCTCGGGGGTGCCTTGGTTGGGGCAGAACACGCTGTCGTACTTGCCGGCGAAGGCGTTGCCGATGCCGTCCTCCAGGATGGAGCTGGAGCGCACGATGATGGGGGACTGGCCGAAGTATTCCAGCATGGAGCGGAACTGCTCCTTGATGTTGTGGGAGAATCGGCCGTTCAGCAGCCGCTCATGCAGCTCCGGCGCCAGGCGGATGTAATCCTCGGGCTTTTCCATCTTGGTGCGCAGCTCCCAGGTGTTGTTCTGCACGGCGTAGGTGTAGAACACGTCCGCCCCGATGAAGTAGGAGTCGTGGGGCTCGATGCGCCGGGCGAAGAGCTCCGGATCCGTGTCGCGGATGATGTTGCGGGCCAGCAGCATGCCCACGGACTTGCCGCCGATGCAGCCGGTGCCGATCTCCCGCTTCTTGATCTCCATCAGATCCTGCACGGTGAAGTGCTGCCGGCAGAGCTCCAGGCGCTGGGGCTCGGTGCCCAGCAGGCAGCGGAGGATGTTCTCCTTCAGGGCCATGCCGTCCCCGTCGGTGGGTTCGGAGCCGCCGGCCTGCACGGAGTCGAACATGCTGTCCCAGCAGTCCCGGTGCTCGCCGGTCTGGGTGAAGATGTCGAAGATGGCGTAGGTCTCGGAGCTGGAGGACAGCACCCGGCTGTGGCTGCCGTCCACCATCAGGGGGAAGTACATGGTGGGGGTGTGCCGCCCGTCCACCTTCACGGCGTGGAGATAGCTGCGCCCGTCCAGGGTGCGGATGTTCAGCAGCACGTTTGTGGCGTGACGGATGCGGGAGATGGTCTCATAGGTGTGGCGCTCGTAGCGCAGGGGGATGTAGGCGATGGCCTGCCGCTCCCGCAGAAATTCCGCCGTCAGGCAGAAAAAGTTGCAGACCATGTGGTCGGAAAACCAGTACTTCTGCAGATCGGACAGGCAGTCGAAGAGGAAAAAGGCGTCCTCCGGCTCCTCCTGGATGATCCGGTGCACCTGGACGGCGAAGGTCTCGAAGCCCACGGCGGCGTCCAGATCCACCCGGCGGATGTTGGCGCCCCGGCGGTCCAGCGCCTCGGTGGGCACCACCTCCGGGTGCTGGCCGAAGCGGAGATAGACGATGCGCCGCCCGGTGAGGGCGACGTGGGTGACGAACTGGGTGGCGATGTACATAAAATCGCCGATGCCGGCCATCTGCCAGGTGACGGTGTCGCCGGGCCGCAGATAGTCCAAAGTCTGGTCCAGACCCGGGATGCCGGTGGAGATGCGGATCTCGTTGCTCATGGTTTTTGCCTCCTGTCAAAGCGGATTTCAGAGGGCGGAAATGCTGTCCGAGGGCAGCATGGCCCAGATCACCAGGCCCCACTGGACCAGGGCGATCAGCGGAAAGCCCAGATAAAACTTGGGATGCTGGGTCTTGTGCCGGAAGATCTGCATGCCCAGCACGCCGCCCAGGGCGCCGCCGATGAGGGCCAGCAGGAAGAGACTGGCCTCCGGCACCCGGCGGTGGTGGGTCTTGGACCAGAGCTTGTCCTTTCGCATGACGAAAAACAGCACGACGCTCACGGCCAGCATCCAGCCGACCAGGGCCCAGAGGGGATTTTCCAGAATGAAATTCATAGCAGACCTCCGTAATACCAGCCCGAGACGCCCTTGTGCTTGACAAAATAGCCCCGGCTCGTCTCCTCCACCACCCGCACCCGGTCCCCGGGCCGCAGGGGCAGCACATAGTCCGTGCAGTCGTTGCAGTCTGTCACGGGATTGTCGGTAAACAAATATTTGGTCAGGATCTCCATCTCATAGCCGGTGCGGCGGTGGCGGCAGCGGGAGAACTCCTCTCCCCGCTCCAGCACCTCCACCGTGCTGTCGCCCCAGCGGATGTAATAGGAGCGGCTGCCCCCCTCCTGCTCGTCCAGCACGGTCCGCACCGGGAAGGGGTCGAAGCTCACGAAGCCGAAGTCCTCGCTGTCCCGGTGGGGGAGGATCAGACAGTTGAGCTGCCCGTCGTCCTTGAGCACGCAGCCCCCGTCGATGCTGGCGATGCGCTTGTCCCGGTCGATGATGGGATTGGCGCAGACCCGGTCCGTGCCGTAGAGCACCACGGGCCAGTGGCCCACCACCGCCCATTTCTCGAAGTGCCGATCTAAAGTGAGAAAATGTTCCACCTTGGTCAGCTCCTCCACCCGGTGCTCCCGCAGGGGCTTGTCCGGGCGCATCCCCGCGTGGACAAAGACGAAGCGCTCCGTCTCGATGGCGTGGGGCAGGTCCCGCAGGAAGGCCCACTCCGCCGGGAAGGCCCGCAGGAGATCGGCCTTGACCGCGCTGAAATCCCCCATCTCGAAGGGGTCGACGCCCGCGGCGTTGCACATGTCCCAAAGAAGCCCGCTCTTGCGCCAGAGCATGTACTGCAGCAGCCGCTCGTCGTTTTCCTGCTTCCAGTCCGGCAGATAGATGTCGTACCAGTCGTCACAGTTGCCCAGCAGCACGCGGGTGTTCCCCCGGCGGCTCAGCTCCATCAGGATGCGCAGCATCTTCAGACTCTCCGCGCCCTTTTCCAGGAAGTCCCCGTCCACGATGAGCTCGTCCCGGTCCGAAAAGCCGGCCCGGCGCAGCGCGCCCTCAAAGTAGGGGACGTTGCCGTGGATGTCCGAGATCACCAGCAGCCGCCGCCCCGGCGGCGGGGTCCAGCGCGCGATCCGCGGCGTGCTCACAGGTCATCCCGCCTCTCCGTCAGCGGCCGCTCCAGCAGCAGGAGCCGGCCCGTGGCCCCCTCCTCGAAGCCCAGGGGCCGGAAGCCCTCCCGCTGGTAGAAGGCCAGAGCGGGGGCGTTGTCCTCCGCCGCAACCAGGCGCAGGGCCCTGCGGTCCTGCTTCTGAAAGTGGACGAGGGCTCTCCCCAGGGCCTGAATTCCGTAGCCCTTGCCCCGGTATTCCGGGCATAGGTACAGTAGACTCAGCCAGCCGCAGCCCAGCTCCGACGCCCGTTGGGGGTCCAGATCCACCAGACCCACGGGCCGGTCCCCGTCCAGGATGCGCAGCACCGATTGGGGGTCCGCCCGCAGATGGTCGCAGGCCGCCTCCCAGTAGGGCTCGGCCCGGAAGCCCTGCAGGCTCCCGTGGGCGCTCAGCCAGCCGTCCCGATAGCAGGCGCAGTAGAAATCCCGGTCCTGCCGGGGGTCCAGGGGCTCGTCCCGCAGCGTGGCGCTGCTGCTCCAGACCGGCTGCTCCAGAGGATCCAGGTGGGAAACGTCGTTGAACAGCTCCAGCTGATAAGCGCCCGCGTCCCGGCGCAGCACCGTCACGCCGGTGTTCAGCAGCGCGGGAAGAGTTTCCCGGTCCCGCAGGTCTGTCCCGGTGACGCGGGACAGCAGGCAGCGCAGCGTGACGCCGTGGCTCACCACGGCTACCCGGCCGCCCTCGTGCCGGCGGGCGATCCGCTCCAGCGCGGCGAAGGCCCGCTCCCCTACCTGGGCATAGGTCTCCGCCCCCGGGTGGAGCCAATGTTCCGGGTCGTTGAGAAAGAGTTCCGCGGATTCCGGCTCTTCATACAGGAGATTGCCGAAAAACTGCTGCTCCCAGGGGCCGATGTTGATTTCCCGCAAGGCGGGGTCGGCGTGCAGCGGGAGCATCCGGGGCTTATAGATCGCGGAAGCCGTGAGCTTGGCCCGGTACAGGTCGCTGGAATAGACCGCGTCAAAAGAAAGCGCCCGCAGCCGCTCCTCCAGCAGGGCGATCTGCCGCCGCCCCAGCTCGGTCACGCCCCCGTCCCAGTGCCCCTGCATGATGCGAAAGCGGTTCCCCTCCGCCTGGGCGTGACGGATGAGATAAATTTCTGTCATAACTTGTCACTTTCCTTGACCAAAGAGGTCGAATACAGTATAATAACGCATTGTAAATCGATTATATCCTGTTTTTTCGCAATGCACAAGCCTTTTTAGGAGGGATGCCGATGGTTCGCGCGGCGATCCTGGCCTCCGGCGACGGGGGACGGCTCCAGGCGATCCTGGACGCCATGTATTTCAAAGAGATCCCGAACTTTGAGCTTCTTGCCGTGATCTGCCCCAGCAGGGAGGATTACGCCATGAAGCGCGCGCTGAACGCGGGCGTGCCGGCCTTTGTGGTGGATCCGGAGCTGTTTCCCAACAGCACCAGCCACAGCATGGCGGTGGCCAACAAGCTGCGGGACATGGATATCGAGCTGGTGATCCTGGCGGGCTACGAGCTGCCCCTGGGCGTGGTGCCCTACCAGTTCCGCAATCACATCATCGGCACCTTCCCCGCCCTCGCCCCCGCCTTTGAGGATGTGGATGAGGATGTGAACCGGGCCGTGCTGGAGCGGGGCGTGAAGGTCACCGGCGCCACGGCCTTTTTTGCCGACGGGGACGGCCGCGTGGGCGGCATCATCCTGCAGAAGGCCATCGACGTTCTGCCGGACGACACGCCGGAGAGTCTGGGCCGCCGGGTGATGGAGGAGTGCGAGTGGAAGCTCCTCAGCCGCGCCGTGGCCCTCTACTGCGGCGGCAAGCTGGAGATCCACGGCAAGCGCGTCATCGTAAAGGAATAGTCGCCGCAAAGGAATAAGCATCGCAAAGGAATAAAATAGCACGCCCCTTGAGATCAGCGGATCTCAAGGGGCGTGCTTTTTGTGCGTTTGGGTTCGGGAAAAGGGTGCGCCGCGCTTTGCCCGGCTTCCGGCCTGTCCTTCTGAGGAGCGCCGGCAGCGAAGAATCTTATCGCTGGCACCCCTACAGGGAAACGCCGGCCCTCGCCGTAGGGGCGGGGCTTGTCCCCGCCCGTTTTGCCGGACACAGGCCTTTGTCGGCGGGCGATTCGTGAATCGCCCCTACGGCTGGATTGCTCGTTTGCGCCGTAGGGGCCCGGCCATGGGCTCCACGGCGGCCCGAACCCTCGTCTCTGGACCCCTTCCGTCAGCCGCCTTGCGGGAGACGGCGGCTGCCACCTCCCCCGGAGGGGGAGGCAAGGGGGGACCCTGCAAAAACCTGCAAAAATCCCCAAAAAGCGGCTTGACAGCGGGCTTTTAGCGGTGTAGTATAGCAGCGTGAAAAATCGATATCGTGTTTTTTGGAGCGTTCTCCGGAGCCAGGGGCCAAGTGCCCCCTTAAGGCATCGGAGAGCATCTTTTTTTGTCAAAAACCGGGGATCCTCCGGGGATCCCGCGACGAGCAAGGAGGGAATCATCGTGACCAAATACATCTTTGTGACCGGCGGCGTGGTCTCCGGCCTGGGCAAGGGCATCACGGCGGCCTCGCTGGGCCGGCTGCTGAAATGCCGGGGCCTGAAGGTGGCGGCCCAGAAGCTGGACCCCTACATCAACGTGGACCCGGGGACCATGAGCCCCTATCAGCACGGGGAGGTCTTCGTCACCGAGGACGGCAGCGAGACCGACCTGGATCTGGGCCACTACGAGCGCTTCATCGACGAGGATCTGAACCGTTTTTCCAATCTGACCACCGGCAAGGTCTACTGGAACGTGCTGAACAAGGAGCGCCGGGGGGAGTATCTGGGCCAGACGGTGCAGGTCATCCCCCACATCACCGAGGAGATCAAGCGCTTCATCTACGGCCTGGGCGAAAAGACCAAGGCCGACGTGGTGATCACCGAGATCGGCGGCACCACCGGCGACATCGAAAGCCAGCCCTTTCTGGAGGCCGCCCGCCAGGTGGGTCTGGAGCAGGGGAAGGAGAACACCCTCTTCATCCATGTGACTCTGGTGCCCTTCCTGCGGGGCAGCGAGGAGCACAAGACCAAGCCCACCCAGCACTCCGTCAAGGAGCTGCAGGGCATGGGCATCGCCCCGGACATCATCGTGCTGCGCTGCGACGAGCCTCTGGAGCCGGAGATCTTCCGCAAGATCGCCATGTTCTGCAATGTGAAGCCCGACTGCGTCATCGAAAACCGGACCCTGCCCAGCCTCTACGAGGCGCCGCTGATGCTGGAGGAGCGGGACTTCTCCCTCATCGTCTGCCGGGAGCTGGGGCTCTGGACCCGGGCGCCGGAGCTGGGCGAGTGGAAGGCCATGGTGGAGCGGATCGGGAGCCTGAGCAGGGAAGTCACCATCGGCCTGGTGGGCAAGTACGTGCAGCTCCACGACGCCTATCTCTCCGTGGCGGAGGCGCTGCGCCACGCGGGCTGGGCCTGCGGCGCCCGGGTGGAGATCCGCTGGATCGACAGCGAGACCGTCACCGACGAGACGGCGGAGGAGCGCCTCTCCGGCTGCGACGGGATCCTCGTCCCCGGCGGCTTCGGCGACCGGGGCGTGGAGGGCATGATCGCCGCCGCCCGCTATGCCCGGGAGCGGGACATCCCCTATCTGGGCATCTGTCTGGGGATGCAGGTGGCGGTGATCGAGTTTGCCCGCCGGGTCTGCGGCCTGGAAGGGGCCAATTCCGGCGAATTTGACCCCGCCTCCCCCCACAAGGTCATTGACTTTTTGCCCGACCAAAGCGATACTGTCAACAAGGGCGGCACGCTGCGCCTGGGGGCCTGGCCCTGCCGCATCCAGCCGGGCAGCCGCATGGCGGCCTGCTACGGCGCGGAGCAGATCTCCGAGCGGCACCGCCACCGCTACGAGTTCAACAACGACTACCGGGCGCCGCTGCGGGAGAAGGGGCTCGCCCTCTGCGGCCTGTCCCCGGACGGGCGCATCGTGGAGGCGGTGGAGCTCAGCGACAGACGCTTCTTCGTGGGCGTGCAGTTCCATCCGGAGTTCAAGAGCCGTCCCAACCGCCCCCACCCCCTGTTCGTGGGGCTGATCGCCGCTGCGCTGAAAGGATAGAAGCATGCAGAAGATCTTGATCCTGGACTTCGGAGGCCAGTACAATCAGCTCATTGCCCGCCGGGTGCGGGAACACCGGGTCTACTGCGAGGTCAGGCCCTTTGACCTGCCCCTGGAGGAGATCCGCCGCTTCGACCCCATCGGTATCATTTTCACCGGCGGGCCGGGCAGCGTCTATCTCCCCGGCGCGCCCAGGGTGGACCCGGGGCTCTTCGACCTGGGGCTCCCGATCCTGGGCATCTGCTACGGCTGCCAGCTCCTGGCCCAGATGCTGGGCGGGCAGGTCGTCCCCGCCCAGAACGACGCCGCCCGGGAGTACGGCAAGACGGAGACGGTTTTCGACACAGGCTGCGCGCTTTTCAAGGGCCTGCCCGAGAAGAGCGTCACCTGGATGAGCCACGGGGACTACATGGCGGCGGCGCCGGCGGGCTTCCGGCTTGCCGGGCACAGCGCCGCCTGCCCCACGGCGGCCATCTGCGATGAAAAGAGGCGCTTTTACGGCGTGCAGTTCCACCCGGAGGTGAACCACACGGCTTACGGCCGGGAGATGCTGCGCAACTTCCTCTATGAAATCTGCGGCGCCGCCGGGGACTGGACCATGGCGGGCTTCCGGGAGCGGGCCGTGGCGGAGCTTCGCGGGAAGGTCGGCGGCGGCAGCGCCCTGCTGGCCCTCTCCGGCGGGGTGGACTCCTCCGTGGCGGCGGCCCTGATGGCCGAGGCCATCGGGGAGCGGCTGCAGTGCGTGTTCGTGGACCACGGTCTGCTGCGCAAGGACGAGGGGGACGAGGTGGAGGCCGCCTTTGCCGGGCGCGCCCTGCGCTTTTACCGGATCGACGCCCGGGCCCGCTTCCTGGCCCGGCTCGCCGGCGTGGAGGACCCGGAGCGCAAGCGCAAGATCATCGGAGAGGAGTTCGTGCGGGTCTTTGAAGAGGTGGGGCGCCGGATCGGCGCGGTGGATTATCTGGTCCAGGGCACCATCTACCCGGATGTGATCGAGTCCGGCAAGGGCCCCGCCGCCGTCATCAAGAGCCATCACAACGTGGGCGGCCTGCCGGAGCGCGTGGCTTTCCGGGAGATCCTGGAGCCCCTGCGCCTGCTCTTCAAGGACGAGGTGCGCCAACTGGGCCGGGAGCTGGGCCTGCCGGAGGAGCTGGTGTCCCGTCAGCCCTTCCCGGGGCCGGGCCTGGCCATCCGGATCATCGGCGAAGTCACGGAGGAAAAGCTGCAGATCCTGCGGGAGGCGGACGCCATTTTCCGCCGGGAGATCGCCGCCGCGGGCCTGGCGGAGAGCTGCAGCCAGTACTTTGCGGCCCTGACCAACCTGCGCTCCGTGGGCGTCATGGGCGACGGGCGCAGCTATGACTATGCCATCGCCCTGCGCAGCGTCCAGACCGGGGACTTCATGACCGCGGACTGGACCCGTCTGCCCTACGAGCTGCTGGACCGGGTTTCGGTGCGCATCGTCAACGAGGTCCGGGGCGTGAACCGGGTGTTTTACGACATCACCGCCAAGCCCCCCGCCACGGTGGAATACGAATAAGAAAGGCAGCAGGCGCGGCCTCCGGAGGGAAGCCGCGCCTGCTGCGCTTCGGGAAGGTTCAGCTGTGGAAGATGTTGCGCCAGCCGCGGAGATCCACCGGCTCGAAGCGGCGCTTCAGTTCCCGGACCATGCGGTTGCGGTCGGCAGTTTCGATGACCACGTCGTAGCGCCCGGGCACGGAGCCGAAGGTGACGGTCTCTTTGGGCTGCAGCCGCTCCTGCAGCTTTTTCAGCATGGCCCGGCGGCTGACGGCGCAGTCGTAGATCCGCAGGGCGGAATAGCCCTCGGGGCTCGCGGGCTTCAGCACCGCCCGGTAGTCCCCCGCCCAGGGCTCGGCCTGGAAGCGGCGGAGCTTTTCCTCCAAAATCCCGGTCTTTTCCAGGATCAGCAGGTACAACACGCCCCGGTCCAGGTCCAGGGTGCTGTGGATGTAGTTGCGGTAGGGGGAGCGGCGCTTCTGCTCAAAGAGCTGCTGCATGGCCGGGTTGGGCAGATCCTCGTAGCGGATCACCAGCAGGTTTTCGTCCACGCTGTTGGAGAAGAAGGGCAGACCCTCCCGGTGGGCCCAGTCCTTCAGCCGGCGGCCCTTCTCGTCGCTCATGGGCAGGGTCTCCAGATACTCCATGCGCTTCATGTCGTAGAGCGCCGCGCCGTTCATGGTGACCACCGGCAGGCGCAGCTCCACCCCGGGCAGCAGCTCCCGCACGGTGGCCTGGGTCTCGGAGGTGGCCACGGTGAACAGGGCCCCGTCGTCCAGAAGCCGGTTCAGCTCCACCTTGGAATAGGGCTGCAGCTGCCTGTCGGGCCCCAGGAGCGTGTCCCCGATGGCGGAGACGAAGAGGGTGTCCGTTTTCCGCAGGCGGGGCAGATGCACCCGGTTCACGATCTCCGCCACGGCCACGCCGATGATGGTGTCCAGGGTGCGGTTGAAGGCATAGAGATAGGGGCTCACGTCGTCGAAATGCTTGATGGTGATGACCAGGAAGACGCTGGCGGAGAAATAGGCCGTCTCGCTGACCTTCAGCACCACGGTGGAGTACAGCGCGAAGCCGGTGAAGAGGCCGATCAGGCTGAAATGGAGCCAGGGCTCGCTGTGGCCGCGGCTGCTGAGCCACACCTCGAACAGCAGCAGGGCCAGGCCCCAGAAGGCGCCGACGAAGGTGCCGATGATGCGCTTGCGGCCCACTGCGCGGGTGCTCTTGGTATAGGGCTGGATGCACTGCAGCACGGCCAGCGCCGCGTACAGCGGCTCGCCCTGACGGCCCCGCAGCACGTGGACCAGCAGGCACAGCCACACCGCGATCATCGAGCGCAGGATCCGCTGCCCGGGGATGGGGATTTTTTTCAGTCGTTCCATGGGGAACCTCCGCATGTGTCGTACCTGTCATTATACCGGGAAGCGGGGAAAAGCGCAAGCGGCCCGGGGCTTTTCTTTTCGGGGCGGCCGTGGTAGAATGAGAAAAGGAAAAACGCGGAGGAGGCGATCGGATGAAGATCCTGCTCACGGCCTTTGACCCCTTCGGGGGAGAGCCGGTGAATCCCGCCTGGGAGGCGGTGCGGCTTCTGCGCGCGCCGGCGGGGACGGAAGTGAAAAAGCTGCTGCTGCCCACGGTCTTCGGCCGGTCCGGAGACCTGCTCTGCGCGGCGTTGGCGGCGGAGCGGCCGGATCTGGTGCTCTGCATCGGCCAGGCGGCGGGAAGGAGCGCCATCACGCCGGAGCGGATCGGCGTGAATCTGATGGACGCCTCCATCCCGGATAACGCGGGGAATCAGCCCCGGGAGGAGCCGGTGATCCCCGGGGCGCCCGCGGCCTATTTCGCCCGGCTCCCGGTCCGGGCTCTGGCGGAGGCCATCGCCGCCTCCGGCGTGCCGGCGGCGGTGTCCAACAGCGCGGGGCTCTTCGTCTGCAACCAGCTGCTCTACCGGCTGCTGCACGAGATAGAGACGAAATATCCCGCCATGGGCGGCGGCTTTGTCCACGTCCCCTGCCTGCCGGAGCAGGCGGAGCGGCTGCAAAAGGACCGGCCTCTCCCCTCCCTGGCCCTTGGGGACATCGTCCGCGGCCTGCAGGCCGGGATAGAGTTCCTGGCGGAACAGTTTTGAGATATGAGTTTTGCGTTTTGAGAAGAAGAAAAACGAGACCCGACGCGTAAAGCGTCAGGTCTCGTTTTGCGTAAAAGCCGCACTCAGCAGAGCCCGTATTCCTCCGCCAGCTTGCGGAAGGCGGGCATGGAGTCGGTGATCTGCTCGGCGGAGACGCAGTAGGCGATGCGCACGTAGCCGGGCACGCCGAAATCGTCGCTGGGCACCAGCAGCAGCTCGTACTTCTTGGCCCGCTCGGCGAAGGCCTTGGCGTCGGGCTCCGGGGTCTTCACGAAGAGGTAGAAGGCGCCGTCGGGGTACACGCAGTCGTAGCCCAGCTCCTTCAGCCCGTTGTAGAGCAGGTCCCGGTTGACCTTGTACATGGAGATATCGGAGGTCTTGTCGATGCACTTCTCGATGACCCGCTGCATGAGACTGGGGGCGTTGACGAAGCCGCAGACCCGCCCGCCGCCGCAGATGGCCGCGAAGATGGTATCGGCATCCTGCATCCGGGCGCTGACGGCCAGATAGCCGATGCGCTCCCCGGGCAGGGACAGGGACTTGCTGTAGGAGTAGTCCAGGATGGCGTTGTCGTAGAAATGCAGCACGCTGGGGACCGGCTGCCCGTCGTAGACCAGCTCCCGATAGGGCTCGTCGGAGATCAGGTAGATGGGATGGCCGTAGCGCAGCTCGGCCTCGTGCAGGATGCCGGTGAGCCGGCGCAGGCTTTCCTCGGACAGGACCACACCGGAGGGGTTGTTGGGGGTGTTGACGATGACGAGCTTGGTCTTCTCGCTGATGCTGCGCTCCAGGGCCGCCAGATCCGGCTGCAGACCCGCCGTGGGCGGAACGGTCACCAGCTTGCCGCCCACGCCCTCGGTGAACATGCGGTACTCGGGGAAGAAGGGGGCGAAGGCGATGACTTCCTCGCCGGGGAGAAGCAGGGCGTGCATGCAGATGGCCAGGCCCGCCGCGGCGCCGCAGGTGACATAGATCAGCTCCTCCCGCACGGGCAGCTCATAGCGCTTCTGCAGGTCGGCGGCGATGGTCTTGCGCAGACTGGCCAGGCCCGGGGCGGCGGTGTAGCCGTGGAGCGAGGTGCTGTCCAGCGCCAGCAGCTCCCGGATGGCTTCCTCCACGCAGGGCGGGGCGGGGACGCTGGGGTTGCCCAGGCTGAAATCAAAGACGTTTTCCGCGCCGATCTCCGCCTTGCGCTTGGCGCCGTAGGCGAAGAGCTCGCGGATGCAGCTCTTGCTGAGACCGAAACCGAGAATCTTTTCTGGAAGCATGTCGCAGTTCTCCCTTTCCTGGTTTTTCAAGTTTCCGGATCCATTATACGGCGGCAGGGACAAAATGGCAAGAGCTTTATCAAAAGGGCCAAAAAGTGCGGAAAAGCCCCGAAAAAATGATTGACTTCAACCAAAAAATGGGGTATGCTTTTGGTTGTTAGAAAATGGTAATGAGGGAATCGCAGGGAAAAGCGGGGCGAACAGCGTGAAAAAAACCTTCCATGTTTCCGGCAGGACGGAGCTTGCCGGCAACCATACCGACCACCAGAAGGGCCGGATCCTGGCCTCCACCATCCAGATGGGGCTCAGCGCCCGGGTGGAGCCCGGCGCAGGCAGCCTGATCCGGGTGAAAAGCCAGGGCTTCGGTCCCCGGGAAGTGAATCTGAATCAGTTGAGCGTGCGGCCGCGGGAGTTCGGCTCGCCGGAGGCCCTGGTCCGGGGCGTGGCGGCCAGCTTCAAGGAGCTGGGGCTGAAGATCGGCGGCTTTGACGCGGAGATCCGCAGCAGCCTGCCCGTGGGGGCGGGGCTCTCCTCCTCGGCGGCCTTCTCGGTGCTGATCGGCCGGATCCTCAGCGAGCTGTATAACGACGGCAAGGTGGATCCCCTGGTCATCGCCCGGGCGGGGCAGCAGGCGGAAAACCGCTTCTTCGGCAAGCCCTGCGGCCTGATGAGCCAGCTGGTCTGCGCCCTGGAGCACACGGTCTATGTGGACTTCAAGACCATGGAGATCCAGCGGCTGGACGCGGACTTCGCCTCCATGGGGCTGACGCTCTGCCTGACGGAGACCGGCGGCAGCCACGCGGGGCTGGACAGCTCCTATGCCCGCATCCCGGCGGACATGACCTATATCGCCAATCTTTTCGACAAGGGCGTGCTGGGGGACGTGGACCCGGAGGCGTTCCGGGCCAAGGGCTGGGATCCGGCCAACCGCCCCGTGCGCCGGGCCATGCATTTCTTCGACGAGAACGAGCGGGTCCCCCAGATGCGGGACGCGCTGAAAAACCGGGACGGGGAGCGCTATCTGCGCCTGATGAACGAGTCCGGCCGCTCCTCGGAGAAGCTGCTGAACAACATCGTCACCAGCGCCACCGGGGATACCAAGCTGGCCCAGGGGCTGGAGCTCAGCGCCAGCCTGCTGGAGGGCCGGGGCGCCTGGCGGGTCCACGGCGGCGGCTTTGCCGGCTGCGTGCAGGCCCTGATGCCCGCGGACTTTTTTGAGACCTATAAAACCGAAATGGAAAAGAGCTTCGGCCCCGGCGCCTGCCGGGAGATCCTGCTGAGCTGAGTCTGAACAAATAACGAAACGCCGGAGATGCGAGTTCGCATCTCCGGCGTTTTCTAAAAAAACGCAAAACTTAATTCAGCTTGCCGTGCTCCGGGATAAAGACCGCGTCCGGGTCGTAGAGCATCAGAAACTCCTCCAGGCAGAGGTCGTGCTCCGTCATATATTTCGCGGCCTCCACGCCCACGTAGCGGAAGTGCGCGTGGGGGCAGGCCACGCCGTAAAACTCCTCTTTCCCCTCCGGGTAGCGCAGCACGAAGCCGTAGTCCGGCGCGTGCTCCAGAAGCCATGCGTAGAGCTCGCTGTCAAAGATCTCCGGATCCTCAAAGATGTCGTAGTTGGCGGCGTTTTTCCGCTCGTCGGTGAAGTCGATGGCCAGGCCCGTCTGATGCTCGTTCACGCCGATGCCCGGGAAGGTCTTGGCGGTGAGGATGGGGTCGCGCTCACAATGGACATAGGTGCGCAGATAGTTGGTCTCGATCCACTCGATGTTCCGAAAGCCCTGGGCCATGTAAATGGTGAAGCCGGCGGCCCGGGCGTCCGCGAAGAGGGCCTTGGCCGCGTCCACCACCCGGGGATCCAGACCCTGCCCCTCGATCCGGCCGTATTCCGGGGTGTACCAGGCCACGGAGTTGTAGGCGTTGCAGAGACGGAATTCCCAGCTGTGGATGTCGATATCCGGCAGGTCCGCCGGCGGCTCCGCCGCGGGAGCGCCGGTGCTGTCGTCCGCGGCGGCGGAGGCGGAGGGCAGGGCGACCAGGCACAGGGCCAGCAGCATCGCCGCGCTCAGCGCGAGGGAGAGCAAACGTTTTTTCATCCGAAATACCTCCTCATTCCACCCCGTAGAGGGCCAGGAACTCCTCCAGCACCAGGTGGTTGTCGGTCATATAGTGCGCCGCCTCCACACCCACGTAGCGGAAGTGCCAGGTCTCGTTCATCACGCCGGTGATGTCCTCCTTGCCCAGGGGGAAGCGCTGCACAAAGCCGTAGTCGGCGCAGTTTTCCAGCAGCCAGTCGATGGTGGGGCTGGCCACCTTGTCGGGAGTCTTGGTCTCGTAGTACCGGTCGGTGATGTCGCAGCAGAGGGCCAGCTGGTGTTCGCTGCAGCCGGCGGGCATGGTGATGTAGTGGCCGGCGCCGTCCTTGCCGTCGGTGATGCCGTTGTTCTGGCAGATGCGGGTGAAGTTCTGGGCCTGGGTGTCATAGCTGCGGTAGCCGGAGGACAGGAAGATGGGATGTCCCGCCTCGATGCAGCCCTGACCCATGGCGATCAGCGGCTCCGCGATCCGGGCGTCCACCGGGCAGCGGTTGCCGTTGTAGGAGAGCTGGACGTCCGTCTCCTTCAGGGTCTGGTGCAGATAGGCCAGCTGCTCCGGCTCATAGCGGCCGATGGAGTGGTCCCCGTTGACCAGGGTGAACTCCCAGCTGTTGATGTCGATATCCGGCGGGGGCGGCAGGCCCAGGGCGGCGGCGTTGGCAAGCGCCTTGCCGTAGGGGGACTCCGGATCCACCGTGGGCACAGGCTCCGGCGTGGGCTGTCCGGGCAGGGTGATGGGCAGCGCCGGGGCCGGCTCGGTCTCCTGCGCGGCGGCGGGCTCCTGCGCGGCGGCGTCTTCGGGGGCGGCCGCTCCGCTCTCGGCGGGCACCGGGGCCGCGCTCCGGCCGGGGTAGCTCAGCACCTCAAAGCCTGCGATCTGCAAATACGAATAAGCGGCGAAGATCACCAGCACCAGAAGGGCCAGGACGATCCGCATGCCGCGGCTGTTCTGCATAGCTGTTTCCTCCGAGATCGATGGTTTGGTTCACCGCTCATCATAGCATTTTGCGCCCGGCGGGTCAACATAATTTTTGTCGCCCCGCGCCCCCGCTTTTTGTTGCCGCGCTCCCCTTCTTCTGGTATAATGAAGAAAAGAACGCAAGGAGGAACGCAAAATGAAGCTCACCTGGTACGGACATTCCTGCTTCCTGGTCGAGACGGCGGAGGGCTCCGCCGTGCTGGACCCCTACTCGCCCGGCAGCGTGCCCGGGCTCTCGCTGCCCCCGCTGCGGGCGGACCTGGTCCTGTGCAGCCACGGCCACCGGGACCACGGCTACGCCGCGGGCGTGGCGCTGAGCGGCGCCCGCCCCGCCCTGCGGGTGGAGCGGCTGGAGACCTTCCACGACGATCGGAAGGGCGCCCTGCGGGGACCCAACACCGTGCATATCCTGGAGGCGGAGGGCCTGCGCCTGGCCCATCTGGGGGATCTGGGCCACATGCTCTCCCCCGAGCAGCTGGCGGCCCTGGGGCGCGTGGACATCCTGCTGATCCCCGTGGGCGGGCACTACACCATCGGGCCGGACACCGCCCTGGCCCTGGCGGCGGCCGTCGGCGCCCGGATCACCGTTCCCATGCACTACCGGGGAGAGGGCTTCGGCTATGAGGTCATCGGCCCGGTGGAGCCCTTCCTGGCCGGGAGGGAGAAGGTCCTGCGGCTGGAGAGCAATGTGCTGCGGCCCGAGGAAGTGGAGACGCCGGCCACGGTGCTGCTCCGCTGCCCGCTGAACGGAAGCGGGGATCCCACAGAATAGGAAAGGAACGAGAACGATGCATATTCGCTGGAAATGCTCGGCGCTGCTGCTGATCCTGGCCCTGCTGGCCTCCCTGCTGGGCGCCTGCGCGGTGACCCCCGCCGGGCCCGCGCCCCAGCCCGCGCAGACGGCGCAGGAGGATCTGGTCCTGCTGGGGGACGGGCAGTCCCCCGCCACGGAGCCGGGGGAGGAGACGCCGCTGCCGGAGGACGGCAGCTATACCACCCGGGAGGACGTGGCGGCCTATCTGATCGCCTACGGCCACCTGCCCCCCAACTTCATCACCAAGGACGAGGCCCGGGACGCGGGCTGGCAGGGCGGCTCGCTGGAGAAATACTGCCCCGGCAAGTGCATCGGGGGCGACCGCTTCGGCAACCGGGAGGGGCTGCTGCCCTCCGCCCGGGGCCGGATCTGGTGGGAGTGCGACATCAACACCCTGGGGGCCCGCTCCCGGGGGGCGGAGCGCCTGGTCTACTCCAACGACGGCCTGATCTACTATACCGGGGACCACTACGAGAGCTTTGAGCTGCTCTACGGGGAACCCTGAAGCTGAGGACTGCTTCCGCTTGCCTCTGTCTCGACACGGAGAGGACAGAGGCGCGGAGACAGTCCCCTTTCTTTGCCGGTTTTTCGACAGGATTCGACAAATCTTCTTTGCGAGGAATGAAACAATATGTCGAAGTTTCTTGCTCCATGTAAAAGACTCGGGTATTATGTCAACAAGTTTTCCGCGCTCTTCGACAGAATACTCTTGTCGTGAAAGTGTGCGCTGTGATAAATTTACTGCGACAAAACGGTGAATCTGCTTCGGAAAATACCGAACTTATCCGCATACTGCATGGATGGGAGGAAAATGTTATGGAAACCAACATTCGCGTTTTGCTGGCGGACGCCGACCCGGATTTCGGCAGGCTTCTGCAGGAGAGCATCGCCGCCGAGGACGGGATAGAGCTGGTGGGGATCGCCGAGGACGGCCAGAGCGCCCTGGACAAGGTGAAGGAGCTGCAGCCGGACCTGCTGCTGACGGAGCTGGTGCTGCCCCGGGTGGACGGGCTGGAGCTGCTGCGCCGCCTGCCGGAGACCGGCGCCCGCTGCCGCTGCATCGTGCTCTCCGGCTTTATCAACAGCAAGGTGGTGACGGACTGCGCGGCCCGGGGCGCGGACTATTTCATGCCCAAGCCCTGCGACCTGGGGACCCTGCTGGAGCGGGTGCGCCAGCTCTGCGCCGGGGACGGGGAGGAGGCGCCCCTGGAGGGCATCGACTGCCGCCCCGCCGCCCGGGTCGACCGGCGGGAGGCGGAGCTGGAGGCGGTGGTCACCGACATCATTCACGAGATCGGCGTGCCCGCCCACATCAAGGGTTATCAGTACCTGCGGGAGGCCATCATCCTCACCATTCAGGACATGGACGTGATCAACGCGGTCACCAAGGTGCTCTATCCCGAGGTGGCCAAGCGCTTTTACACCACCCCCAGCCGGGTGGAGCGGGCCATCCGCCATGCCATCGAGGTGGCCTGGGACCGGGGCGATATCGAGGTGCTGCAGAAGTACTTCGGCTACACGGTGTCGAACATCAAGGGAAAGCCCACGAACAGTGAATTCATCGCCATGATCGCGGATTCTCTCACCCTCCGCCAAAAGCAGGCGAGACGGTGAACGGCTGCAAAGCCTCCCCCTCTGGGGGAGGTGTCGCGGCGCGTCCCACGCAAGCGCCGTGACGGAAGGGGTCGAGAGATGCGGGCTCGGGCCGCCGAGGGCGTCGGCCCCTACGGTGGAAACGGGCATTCCCCGTAGGGGCGATTCACGAATCGCCCGCCCTTGCCTCCCCCTTTGGGGGAGGTGCCCAGTGCGCACACCGGGCGGAAGGGGTCGAGAGATGCGGGCTCGGGCCGCCGAGGGCGTCGGCCCCTACGGCGCAGACCAGCGTTCCCCCGTAGGGGCGACCTTTGGTCGCCCGCCCTTCCCGGGCGACTTGCGCCGCGGACCCCTGCGGCAGTCGCCGGTGAGCCTGCCGATAATAGAATCAAAACGACGCCGCGCGGCGGGGAGCGAAAAGCTCCCCGCCGTTTTCTGTCCCGCGGCCGCCCGCCTGTGGCTTTGCGCCTCCGACGCCACGGGCGGGGACCAAAAAATCATGCCATCGAGCAAAGAATCATTTGCTCTCGGCCCGGGGCGGTGGTATAATACCAAATTGTTGAAGTATTTTGAGAGAGGAGACGCGCCCATGGAACAAAAACCCGCGCCCTGGTGCCGGCCCCGGCACAAGCTGGGCCGCGCCCTGGCCTGGCTGCCCGGCTGGCTCATGACCCGGCTGCGCTACGGCGTGAAGGTGGAGCCCTGGCCCGATCGCGGTCAGGCGCTGATCCTCTTCAATCACCAGACCGCTCTGGACCAGTTCCTGGTGGGCCTCTGCTTCAAACAGCCGGTGTACTATGTGGCCTCGGAGGATCTGTTCTCCATCGGCCTGGCGGGCCGGGCCATGCAGTACCTGGTGGCGCCCATCCCCATCAAAAAGCAGGCCACGGACATCCGGGCGGTGAAGACCTGCCTGCGGGTGGCCAGGGAGGGCGGCACCATCGCCATCGCCCCGGAGGGGAACCGGACCTACAGCGGCCGCCCCTGTGCCATGAATCCGGCCATCGGCTCTCTGGCGAAAAAGCTGGGGCTGCCGGTGCTGCTGCTGCGCATCGAGGGGGGCTACGGCGTCCACCCCCGCTGGAGCGACAAGCCCCGCAAGGGTTCCATGCGGGTCCATGTGGCGGAGCGGATCGCGCCGGAGGAGCTGAAAAGTCTCAGCCCCGCCCAGGTCTACGAGCGCATCCGCCAGGGCCTCCGGGTGGACGAGACGGAGATCGCCGGGCAGTACCCGGGGAAAAACCTGGCGGAGCACATGGAGCGGATGCTCTATGTCTGCCCCAAGTGCGGTCTCGCCCGCTTCGAGAGCCGGGGGAACCGGGTGCGCTGCCTCTCCTGCGGGCTGGAGGCGGAATATCTGCCCGACAAGACATTGAAAAGCGCCGATCCCGCCTTCCCCTACCGCTTCGCGGCGGACTGGTACGAGGCCCAGGAGGATTTCGTCAACGCCCTGGACACCCGGGACTGGACGGACAGGCCCCTCTTCACGGATCGGGCGGCCCTCTCCCGGGTCCTGCTCTACAAGCGCAAGGAGCTTTTGCGCAAGGAGGCGGCGATCTCCCTCTACGGGGACCGGATCGTGATCGACGAGGGGAAGGAAGACGAGCTGCGCCTGCCCTTTGCGGAGCTCTCCACGGTGACGGTGCTGGGCAAGAACAAGCTGAACCTCTACCACGGGGAGAGCATCTATCAGCTCAAGGGCGACGAGCGCTTCAACGCCCTGAAATACGTGCACATCTGCGCGCGCAGCAAAAATATAGCCAGGGGGGATTTGGATGACAAATTTTTGGGACTCTAGCGTTTGGGGCTTTGTAAACCTCTTCGCGGTGCTGCTGGTGAGCCTGCTGGCCGCCAACGCCCTGAAGCGGGCCTTCCGCTTTCTGGAGGCGTCCCTGATCCCCACCTCGGTGCTGGCCGGCGCCATGCTGCTGCTGGTTTCCGAGCTGGTGCGGGTCACCACCGGCACCAAGATCTTCGAGACCGCGGCCTTTGACAACAAGGGCTACGAGATGCTGGAGATGCTGACCTACCACATGCTGGGCCTGGGCTTTGTGGCCTCCACCTTCAAAAGCGCCGGAGGCAAGCTGGGCAAAAAGCGCACGGGGGAGATTTTCGACACCGGCGTCACCACCGTGTCCAGCTATCTGATCCAGGGCGTGCTGGGCATGGTCATCACGCTGATCGCCGCGTCCTTCGTGATGAAGGACTTTTTCCCGGCGGCGGGCGTGCTGCTGCCCTTCGGCTACGGCCAGGGCACCGGCCAGGCCATGAACTGGGGCATCATCTATGAGACCGACCACGGCTTTGCCGGCGGCAAGAGCTTCGGCCTGACCATCGCGGCCCTGGGCTTTCTCTCCGCCAGCATCGGCGGCGTCATCCATCTGAACATCCTGCGCAGACAGGGGAAGATCCGCCCCCGGCGGAACGAGGAGGGCGCCCTGCGCTCCGAGCAGGTGCAGCAGGCCAACGAGATCCCCATGATGGACAGCATCGACAAGCTGACCATCCAGGTGGCCCTGGTGGCCGCGGCCTATCTGCTGGCCTTCCTGCTCATGCTGCTGCTGGGGGCCCTGCTGCCCGGGATGAAGGCCGTGATCTACGGCTTCAACTTCCTGCTGGGCGTGCTGGCCGCCTCGCTGATCAAGCTGTCCCTGCGGCTGCTGAAAAAGGGCGGCGTGGTGAAGCGGGACTATGTGAACAGCTTCCTCATGACCCGGGTCAGCAACTTCTGCTTCGACCTGATGGTGGTGGCGGGCATCGCCGCCATCCAGCTCAGCATCCTGGAGCGCTACTGGGGCGTGATCCTCATCATGGGCGTCCTCGGCGCGCTGCTGACCTACTACTACAACCGCCTGGTGGCGAAGAAGCTCTTCCCGGACTACGAGCAGGAGCAGTTTCTCATGATGTACGGCATGCTCACCGGCACGGCCAGCACCGGCACCATCCTCCTGCGGGAGATCGACGAGGATTTCCGCACCCCCGCCGCGGACAACATGGTGTATCAGAACTTCCCCGCCATCATCTTCGGCTTCCCCATGATGCTGCTGGCAAAGCTGGCGCCGACGAAGCCCCTGCTGACCCTGGGGATCCTGGCGGCCTTCTTCCTGGTGATGAACCTGATCCTCTTCCGGCGCAGCATCTTCCTGCGGAAGAAGAAATAAGAGAGCGAAAAACCGAAAAGCGGAAAAAAGAAAAAGCGCAAGGGCGTTCAGCCCTTGCGCTTTTGGTTGATGATGCGCTCCAGCAGGGAACAGAGGGGCCGGAAAAGCACCAGCGTCCCCACAAAATTGCTGGCACAGTGGACCAGGTCGAAGGGGATGCCCGCCAGCCACATGGCCCAGTAGCCCCGCCAGCCGCCCAGGATGCAGAAGTAGGGGATGTACATCAAGGGGCCGAAGCAGAGGCCCCAGAAGCCCGCCACCACTGCCCAGAGCAGGGCGGAGCGGCTGCGGCGGAAGAGCATGGCAGCCGGTACCAGCAGGGGCCAGATGAACACATAGCTGACCCACCACACGCCGAAGCCGAAGATCAGCCCCTCCAGCAGCACGTAGACCCCCACCGCGGCCAGGGCCTTCCAGCCGAAAAAGATCACGGTCAGGATGATCAGAAGGGCGTTGAGCTGGACGTTGGGGATGGCGGCCAGGGCCGCCTTGACCGCGAAGATCAGCGCCCCCATCAGGGCGAGGGCGCAGAGCTCCCAGACGGAAAACTTACCAGCCGGTCTTGAGCTCGAATTCATAGTGCTCGCCGTCGGCGATCACGGTGTCGTCCACCCCGGTGGGGCTCATTTCCCCGTCCTTGGTCAGACACCACCACTGCTGCTGGGCCTCGTCTGCGGTCTCGCCGTCCACCGTCAGCACATAGAGGCCGTATTCGCTCTCGCTGCCCGCGATGAGCCCCTCCTGCTCCAGCGCGTCCCGCAGGGTGGTCTTGTCGGTGCTGATGGCGAACTCCTTTGTGCTCTTGTCCCCGTGGACCACCACGAAGGTGATGTGGGTCTTGCCCGCGTCCGCCTCGGCGGCCCGCTTCTGGGCCGGGGGACCCCACAGGAAATAGGCGCAGACGGCTGCCGCAGCGACCACAAGCAGAAGGACGACGGCAAGAATGATTTTTGCTTTTTTGGACGTAAATATCCTCTCCTTTCTTTGTTCGGGGCGTTTGCCCCATCGGAAATCGCACAAAGAAAAAGAGAGGCGGGCATGGCAAAGCCAGGCCGCACCGTACTTTGACCGGGTTCCGCGGTTCCTTGTACGACACAGCGTTTGTCAAATTCACTGTCCGGGCAGGTCTTCTGACTTCGGGAAAACGGATTGCCACGGGCCTTGCGGCCCTCGCAATGACAGGTTTTCCGCTTCACAGTGGCGGCCCCGCGAGGGAATGATACCGTCTTGGGAACGGTATTTCACCCAGATTCCCCTGTTGAGCACGACGGGCCGACGCCCGCGTACATCCCGGTCCGATTTGCTTGCGGGATCAGTATAGCACGCAGGGAAAAAAATGGCAAGCCGCAGGAGCTGCGCCCTGCGGCTTGTCTTTTGTCAGAAACCCTCGCGGGTAAAGGCCTCCCAGCTGCGGTGCATGTAGGTCTCCAGGGGCAGGGCCTGGCCCACATAGCGGGGGTCTGGCCCGTCCCGGAGGAATTCCTCCAGGAACTCCCGCCGCCCGGTGGTCAGCGCCACGGGCAGGCCGGAGAGGCGGGAGGTCTCCCGGATCACGGCGTAGCCCCGGCGCAGATCCTCGGCGCTGGCGAAGTTCAGCAGATTGGAGTTGTTCACCAGGGCCGTCACCGGGAGCCTTGCGAAGCCCTCCAGCTGCTCCTTCAGCTTCAGGATCTTCTCCGGCGTCTCGGACATGGGGCGGAAGACGTTCACGATGTCCCAGACCTCCAGCTCCCCCTCCCAGGCGGCGAAGTCCGGGTGATAGCGCCCCAGGGACAGGGCGCCGGCGGCGTCCCCGCCCACGTCGAAGACCACCAGATCCCAGCCCTCGGTGAAGGCGGAGGCCACGGCGGCGGACATGCTGCTGGGGGTCGCCCCCGTCCCGGCAAAGGTGGGCGAGACCAGGTTGATCTGCTTTTGGGCCAGGAGCGAGACCTTGTCCGACATGCGGAAGTAGTCGTTGACCTTGTCCAGGTCGATGACCAGGGTGCGCAGCCCCTCCCCCGCGGCCTTCACCGCCAGATTGATGGCGATCTCGGTCTTGCCGGAGCCGTAGTTGCCCACCAGGACGACCATGCGTCTCATGTTTTCTCGCCCTTCTTCTGCAGCTTGCGCTTTTTGCCGTCCGGGCCCACCACCCAGGTGTTCTCCAGCACCTGGATGGCGCCCAGGCGCCACTCGGCGATGTATTCCTTGCGCAGCGCGTCCCGTTCGGCCAATTCTTCCTCGGTCAGCGCCCGGAGCTTGGCCAGGGCGGCCAGCTCGTTGATGCGGTTCAGCTTGCTGTTTTCCATCCGATCTCCCGTCCCCTTAAACTCTTTTCACTCTTCACTTTTCACTCTTCACCCTTCACTCGATCGTCCCCAGCTCGTCCAGGGTCAGCTCGAAGGCGGGGATGAAGCGCTCCATGAAATAGTCCACCTCGGGCAGGCCGCTCTCCTCCAGGATGCGGCGGGTCTGCTTCTCGGCGGAGAGGAACTCGTCGTTGCCGGCCTTCCGCTCCTCGATGCACTTGATGTAGGCGGAGAGCTTGTCCGCCGCCTTTACCAGCTCATGCAGCCGCTCCTGGGTCTCGCCGCTGAGCAGTTCCTCATAGGCCGGGCGCAGCGCCTCCGGCAGGGTGTCCAGCAGCTTCCGGCAGGCCAGGGCCTCCACCTGCTTGTAGGCGTCCCGGATCTCGGGGCTGTGGTACTTGATGGGGGTGGGCAGGTCGCCGGTGAGGATCTCGCTGCTGTCGTGGTAGAGGGCCACGGCGGCGGCCTCGTTGGGGTCGCAGGGGACTCCGAACACGTCCCGGCGGATGACGCCCAGGGCGTGGGCCAGCACGGCCACCATATGGCTGTGCTCCTGAATATTCTCCGGCAGGGAATTGCGCATCAGGCTCCAGCGACCGATGTAGCGCATCCGGGAGATGTAGGCAAAAAAGTTCTCGCTCATAAGATCGTTCCTTTCTCGTTCTGCGGCGATTGTACCACGGCACGGGGCCGATTGCAAGACAGGACCGGGACGGCACCTAATGCCAAAGAAAAAAGGTGTGCCGCGCAGGTGGGATCTGATCCGTGCCGCGCAGCGGCACACCACAATTCTTCACTCTTCACTTTTCACTCTTCACTATTTCCCGGTG
>JAFRQP010000079.1 GCA_017428565.1 Oscillospiraceae bacterium | reverse complement strand
GCCCGAGCCCGCGCCCCAGCTGATCCGCTCCGCGCCCCGGCAGCGTCCCGTTGCCGCCCGCAGCGACCTGGCCCCCGATCCGCAGTACGCCCGTCCCGCCCAGCCCGAGCAGCCCGCTCCGGCCCCGGCGCCCAGACCGGCCCGCAAGCCTGCCCCCGCCCCGGTGGAGGAACCCGAATCCTTCTCCCTGGACGATATCCTGGCAGAGTTCAAGTAAAGAAAGAATGGAAGAAGAGATTCTTCAAATCACAGCAGAGGAGAGCGGCGAGCGTATCGACGCTCTCCTTGCGCGTTCAGTGCCGGAGCTGAGCCGCAGCGCCGCCCAGCGTCTGTTGGAGGAGGGGCTGGTGACCCTTCTGGGGAAGCCGGTGCGGAAAAACTACCGCTGCGCCGCCGGGGACTGCTTCGAGCTCGTCCTGCCGGAGGCGGAGGAGGTCCCCCTGATCCCCCAGGACATCCCTCTGGACGTGGTCTTTGAAGATCGGGATCTGATCGTGGTCAACAAGCCCCGGGGTCTGGTGGTCCATCCCGCGCCGGGGCACCCGGACGGCACCCTGGTGAACGCCCTGCTCTTCCACTGCGGGGACAGTCTCTCCGGCGTGGGCGGGGAGAAGCGCCCCGGCATCGTCCACCGCATCGACAAGGACACCTCGGGCCTTCTCATCGTAGCCAAGAACGACTTCGCCCACCAGGCCCTCTCCGCCCAGCTCCAGGACCGGAGCCTTTCCCGCACTTACGAGGCTGTGGCCCGGGGCGGCTTCCGGGAGGACGCGGGCACCGTGGACCGGCCCATCGACCGCCATCCCACCGACCGCAAGCGCATGGCCGTAGTTCCGGGGGGCCGCCCGGCCGTCACCCACTGGGAGGTCATCGCCCGCTACAAGGGCTATACCCACCTGCGCTGCAGGCTGGAGACCGGCCGCACCCACCAGATCCGGGTCCACATGGCCAGCCTGGGCCACCCCCTGCTGGGGGACGCGGTCTACGGCGCCCCCTCGCCGGAGAAGGGTCTGGAGGGCCAGTGCCTCCACGCGCGGCGGCTCAAGTTCCTCCACCCCCGCAGCGGGGAGCCGATCGAGCTGGAGACCCCCCTGCCGGACTATTTTCTGGACGTGCTGGCCAGGCTGGGGCCGCAGATCGGATAGCGAGCACACTCCCTCAGCCCCAGTGTGCGCACTGGGGCAGCTCCCTCAAAGAGGGAGCCTATAAGCCTCCCTCTTCGAGGGTCTTGGGTGTGGCGCGGCGCCGACCCCCCGTGAGGCGGCTGACGGAGGGTTTTGGCTCCCTCTTTGAGGGAGCTGTCAGCGGCGCGTTGCGCCCGCCGCTGACTGAGGGAGTTCACGCCTCCCTCTTTGAGGGAGGTGGCGCGGCGCGTCCCCCGCAAGCGCCGTGACGGAGGGAGTTGCCTCCCTCCCTGAGGGAGGTGGCGCGGCGCGTCCCCCGCAAGCGCCGTGACAGAGGGAGTTCACTACTATGTCCTTACCATACAAGCCTGATCTCATTCCGCGGGCCAAAAAGCTGCGCAAACAGGCCACGCCGCAGGAAAATCATTTATGGTATGATTTTCTGCGCAGTTATCCCGTGAGGTTCCAAAGGCAAAAGGCCATTGACACATATATCGCGGATTTCTTCTGTCATGCGGCAAAGCTTGTGATCGAAATCGACGGATCTCAACACTATGAACCTTGCGGGCAGATTCACGACGAAAAACGAACGGAAGCCCTGCAGCAATACGGTTTGGAGGTTCTGCGTTTTTCCAATCGGGACATCAACCTGCATTTCGCCGCAGTATGCGAGTTGATTGACAATACGGTTAAGCGCAGACTGAACCTGTAACCCGTACTGTTACTCCCTCAGTCCCAGTGTGCGCACTGGGACAGCTCCCTCAAAGAGGGAGCCTATAAGCCTCCCTCTCTGAGGGAGGTGGCGCGGCGCAGCCGTGACGGAGGGAGTTGCCTCCCTCTCTGAGGGTCTTGGGTGTGGCATCCGGCGTCTCACGCAAGCCGGATGACGGAGGGTTTTGGCTCCCTCTTTGAGGGAGCTGTCAGCGGCGCGTTGCGCCCGCCGCTGACTGAGGGAGTATCCCCCATACTCATTCGAAAGGAGTCTCATTATGGATCTCAAGAAAATCGGCGGCCTGGTTCTGGCCGCGATCCTGCTCATCGGCGGCGTGATCCTGGCCGTCAAGCTCATCTCCGGCGCCCTGGCCCTGGTGCACGGGCTGCTGAACACCATCCTGGGCGTGGTGGTCATCCTCGCCCTGGTGGCCATCGTGATCTGGATGTTCCGCTACGCGAAGAAAAACAGGAAATGAGCGCCGGAGGGCTCTTCCACGTCCTCTCTTCACCGGCGGTCCGCTCCCGCACAAACAAAAAGCACGTGACACTCGGCCAACCGCGCCGAAAGTCCCGTGCTTTTTATTTTGGATCATTCGTCAGTCCAAGGATGTACAGGATGTACTCCATCTTATTCTGCATCTGCAAAAACCCCGCCGGCGGAGGCTTTCCGCAGGCGGGGCTTGCCTTTTGTTCGTTTTTCTGCAAGCCGGTTCCTTCGGCGGCTTGCTCGCTTATGCGCCGGCGAAGAGCTTGGTGATGCCGGGGATGATGGTCTTCTGGAAGGCGGAGACGGTCATGACCAGGACAAAGATGTAGCTGATGGTCATGCAGATCCGCAGCAGGGTGGGGGCCTTGAAGCCCTTGTTCACATCCTTGCGCCAGATCAGCAGCAGCACGAAGAGGCCGCCGATGGGCGTCGCGATGGAGGTGGCGATATTGGCGATCAGGATCAGCTGGGTGGGGGAGCCGTCATAGCTGTAGCAGATGGCCATGGCGATGGCCAGGCAGATCAGGCAGCCGAAGCGGATGAACTTGCTCTCCAGGCTGCAGTTCTTCTCGATGCCGGCGCCCAGCAGCACCATGCCGCGCTGGGTGTTGGCCAGCAGAGAGGAGAAGCCCGCGCCCACCAGGGCGAAGCCCATGATGTACTTGGCGGCGGGGCCCATGATGGGCTCCAGCATCTGCGCAAGCTGCTTGGGCGCCTTGATGGCCAGACCCTGGGGATTCAGGACGATGGCGCCCACCAGGATGATAGCGCCGGAGATCAGCACCACGCTGATCATGTGCACCAGCGCGTCGGTGAACATGACGCCGTTGAAGAGGTCGTCCCGCTTCCACTTCTTCTCCTTGCCCAGATAGGTGTTGTAAATGCCGGTGGTGATGGCGGCGTTGGTGGAGATGAAGGCCAGGGCCGTGCCCAGGCTGCCTTCCGGCACCCGGAAGCCGAAGAGCCCGCCGAAGAACTTGCCGCCCTCGAAGCCGACCACGCCGTTTTCACCGGTGGCCTTGAAGCTGACGCCGAAGAGGGTAATGTAGAAGGCCGCGATCATGATGATGATGCAGGCGGTGATGAGCTTCTCCACCTTGGAGTAGACATTCTTGGCAAAGTAGGTGTAGACGACGACGCAGATCAGGATCAGGGAGCCGAGCTTCCAGTTGAGGCCGAAGATGAGCTCCATGCCCGCGCCGGTGCCGGAGATGTTGCCCATGGTGAAGAACAGGCAGGCCAGGAACAGCGCGATGCCGACGATGATGGCGCCGGCCTTGCCGAAGTACTTGCGAATGGCGTGGATGGTGGGCATGCCGGTGGTGATAGCCAGCCAGTTGGTGGTCATGACAAAGGTGATGCCCATGAAGATAATGGGGAACATGAGCCAGATCAGGGAATAGCCGTAGTTCGCGCCCAGCATGGCGGCAGTGGTGACCGCGCCGGGGCCGATGACGATGCCCGTGGCGATCAGGCCGGGGCCGATGCGCTTCAGCAGCTGGCCCACCGGGAGCCGCTTCACGTCCTCGCCGATGAGACCCTGGGTTTTATTCTCTTCCATTTGCTTTCTCCTTTTCTTTGATGAAACGCCCTCCCTATTGGGCGTGTGGGCTGAAATAGGGAGGGCGGGAACTTTTGAGGCGCTATGGAATTACTTGAACTGCTCCATGTCGACCGCGGGCAGCTGGCTGCGCTCCAGGCCGAGGGCGATCCAGTCCTTCTCCTCCTGGTTGAGAGGCAGAACGGGACGGCGCATGAGGCCGCTCTTGAAGATGCCGCGCTGCACCAGGGCTTCCTTCAGACGGGCGTGGGCCTCGCCGGAGGGCTGGCCGCCGCCGTAGATGGCCTGGGAGATGTGGTAGATGCGGTTGGACCAATCCTGGGCTTCCTTCAGAGTGTGCTTGTCGGGATTGCGGAAGACTTCCCAGGCGCCGCAGATGAGCTCGGGCACGCAGCCGGCAAAGCCGATCAGAGCGCCGTCCATGCCGGGGAACCAGGTCACGCACAGGGTCTCGTCGTGGCAGGTGATGAGGGAGATGTCCGGGCACTCCTGACGGAGCAGGCGAACGTCGTGCTCGTAGATGGCGGTCACGCGGGTGCCGACCTTGATGCACTTGACGTGCTCGATCTCTTTGCACATCTTGATCAGGGTCTCCACCGGGTAGAAGGCCTTGGAGGTGGCGGGGTAGAGGTGGATGATGATGTCGATGTCGGCGCCTTCGGCCACGTCCTTGATGTACTCAAAGGGGGCGTCCGGATGCATGCCGAAGCGGAGCCACATGTGGGGAGGCATGAGCAGGATGCCGTCAGCGCCGGCTTCCTTGGCTTCCTTGGCCATCTCGATGGACTCGATGGTGTTCTCGCAGTTGACGCCGGAGATGATGGTCATCACGTCGCCGCACTCCTCGGCGCAGATCTGGGTGACTCTCTTGCGCTCGGCGCGGCTCAGGCCGGTGATCTCGCCGGTGTGGCCGTTGCAGACCAGACCCTCGATGCCCTTGCCGTAGAAGGTCTTGATCCAGCGGAGGTACTCACGGAACTCTTTCTCATTGATGGAGAAGTCGTCGTTGAGGGGGACGGAAACAGCGGGGAAGATGGTCTTGAAAGTCTTAACCTTAGCCATGGTTGTAATCTCCTTTTTCATCATTTCAATATTATTTGATCCGCTTGTCCGCATCCTGCGATGGACCGCACCCTCGCGCGCCGGGTCTCGGCTTCGCCGTCTGCAAACGTTTGCTCTTGACGATTGCATCTTAGCATGATGGTTTTCTCCTGTCAACAAAAGGAAGCCTGTCTGCAATTTCTTGCATACGCCCTGCAAAAGCTTGCATTTCCCGAAATATCGCACAGTTTTGCCTCCTTTTCTTTGTGCAAAGCGCCGAGCGATGATGCTCAAAATCACAGCCCCGGGGCCTTGTAATTTGCCGAAAAAGGGCGTATAATGCAAACGATTGTAAGAATTTGCAGACATTTGCATAAAGGAGGAGAAAAATGGCGACTCTCAAGGACGTGGCGAAGCTCGCCAATGTGGACGTCAGCACCGTGTCCCGGGCGCTGAACAACACCTCTTACGTCCATCCGGACACCAAGGAGCGTGTATACGCCGCCGCCAAGGAGCTGGGCTACCGCCCCAACGTCATGGCACGGGCGCTGCGGCAGGGGCGGGGCCACGTGCTGGGCGTGGTGGTGCCCCGCCTGCATCTGACGACCTTTTCCGAGATCCTGCAGGGGATCGAGGCGGAGGCCCAGAAGCAGGGCTATATGACCATGGTCTGCGTGACGGAGGACGATCCGAAGGTCGAGCGGGACCGGCTCAACCGGCTGCGCAACGGCGGCGCCGACGGCATCATCATCGCCGCCACCGGCCGCAACGGGCGCATCCTGCGGGACATCCAGGCCAGCGGCGTACCGGTGGTGCAGCTGGTGCGCCGCCAGGAGCTGGAGCTGAGCAGCGTGGTGGCAGACTTCGAGGCCAGCGGCCGGGAGGCCGTGCAGTACCTCTATCAAAAGGGCTGCCGGAGCATCGGGCTGATCGCCGGCTCCCAGCACCTGGCCCCCTATCGGGGCCGCTACGAGGGCTATCGGAAGGCCGTCGCAGAGCTGGGGCTGGAGGAGATCACCGGCAGCTCCCAGCGCAAGGTCAACAGCTTTGGCTACGGCTATGAGAGCGCCAACCAGCTCCTGGACGAAAATCCCGCGCTGGACGCCATCATCGCCGCGGTGGACGTGCAGGGCCTGGGCGCCATCCGGGCGGCGGCGGAGCGGGGTCTGAAGATCCCGGAGCAGATCAAGATCATGAGCCTCACCGGCCATCGGGTGGGCCGCATGCTGGAGACCACCATGACCTCCATGGAGATGCCCGCCTTCCAGATGGGGGAGAGCGCGGCCAAGCTGGCCATCGAAGAGATCGAAGCCGACCCCAAGCACAAGCCTGCCCGGCGGCACATCAATTTCGCCACCATGCTGGTGGAGCGGGAGAGCACCTGAACCCAAGCGAAAACCCGGGAGCCCGCATTTCCGCCGTCTCCCGGGTCAACTCCCCCAAATATGACAAAAGCCGCTGCAAAACGCTTCGTTTTGCAGCGGCTCTGTGTTTTTTGCGGTTTTTTCCGCACTTATTTCTTCTCCAGGAACTTGTAGGTGCAGGCCGCCAGGGCAGCGCCGAGGAAGGGTCCCACGATGAAGACCCAGAGGACCGCCAGGGGGGCTCCCTTGCCGGAGAGGGCCATCACCAGGGCAGGGCCGAAGGAACGGGCCGGGTTCACGGAGGTGCCCGTCAGGCCGATGCCGAAGATGTGCACCAGGGTCAGGGTCAGGCCAATGATCAGCCCGCCGAAGGAGCCGTGGCCGGCGTTCTTGGAGGTCACGCCCAGGATGGTCAGCACAAAGATGAAGGTCAGCAGGATCTCCACGATCAGGCCGGCGGCCACGCTGCCGCCCACGCCTGCCAGTCCGTTGGTGCCGAGACCTCCGGTCTTGTCCGTTACGCCGCCCAGACTAAAGATCAGGTCCAGCAGGCCGGCGCCGGCCAGGGCGCCCAGGCACTGGGCGATCACATAGCCCACGAATTCCTTGACCTTCATGCCGCCGGTCAGCAGCACGCCCAGGGACACCGCCGGATTGATGTGGCAGCCGGAGATGTTGCCCACGCAGTAGGCCATGCCCACGATCACCAGGCCGAAGGCCAGGGCCGTCAGGATATAGCCGCTGCCGGCAGCCGCGTCGCAGCCCACCAGCATCGCCGTGCCGCAGCCCAGCAGCACCAGGGTGCAGGTTCCGATAAATTCCGCAATCAACTTTTTCATGTTTTCTTCCTCCTCCTTTTTCCGTTTCCTGAATATGTACCTCTCCCTCCCTCGGAGGCCGGCAAGGCTCCTCGGGAAAAACGCAGGGCCGCGAAGGAGCTTCACGGCCCTGTGCCTTGTGCGTTCAGAACAGCTCCTTGAGCCTCGCCAGATCCAGCTCCGGGAGCCGGTGGAAGGCGCGGATATACACCAGCGTTGCCAGCGCCAGCAGCAGGAGGAACAGCAGGATCGGCCACAGCGAGCGCTTGTAGATCGCCGTGAAGATCAGCACGATCCCCAGCAGCACCGCGACGCCGGCCGCGATCAGGGTGATCAGCTTGTCCCGGTCGGTGGCGGCGGCGCTCCGTCCCTGGGGCTTGGCCGTGGGCTCCGGTTCGGTCTCGGCCTCGTCCGCGCCCTCCGGGGCCTGGGCGGCCGTGCCGCCCTCCTGGGCCGGGCTCTGGCTCTCCGGCGTCTCCGCGGGGGTCTCGGGCTCAGCCGGCGTCACCGCCGCGGCGCGCTCCGTGCCGAGCGGCTGCAGGGGGCTTGCATAGTTGGTCTCATGGGCCGCGCCCAACCGCTCGCAGAAGAGGAACAGCTCGGCGTCCTCGGGCAGAGCCAGCTCCGCCCGGTTCAGCTGCAGCGTCCCCTCGGCGGCGGCGGGCTGCTCCAGCCGCCAGAGCGTCAGCGGCTTTCCGTTCCCATCCCGCACCAGCAGCGAGAGCCGCGCCGTATCGCCGATCTCCGCGCCGCTGTACTGCACGGTCAGCTGGTTCTCGTCCGCCGAGACGGTCTCGGCCCGGAACTCATGCTCCTGCAGCGGCACCAGCAGCTTCCACTCGTGCTTTCCTTCCTCCGTGGGCAGGGTCACCGCGCCCAGGGCGCCCTCATCCTCCCCGGGCAGGAGGAAGACCGCGTTCTGCACACTCAGATTGATGCAGGGGCGGGCGGACCACTTGGCGTCGGGCAGATAGTCGTGGATGGTCCGGTCCTGCAGCACGATGCCGTGGTAGTCGTTGTGATAGTAGTGGGGTGAGCGCAGCCAGTAGTAGCTCTCCAGGCTGCAGACCTTGACGGTCCGCTTGTTCTCCGGGCTGTAGCTGCCGAAATACTGCTCCAGCTCGATGACCGAGAGGAAGAAGACCTTTTCGCCCTTCAGCTCCACCTCGCGCCAGGTCAGGCCGTAGAGCTTGTTGGGATAGGTGGCCGGCTCATACTTGTCGGTGGCCGGGACCAGCTCGCTCTCCTCCGGGCTGAAGGCGGTGTCGGCAAAATTCGTGCACCACTCCTGGGCCAGGCTGCCCTCCCAAAGCGTGGACTTCTCGTCAAAGGCCACCTGGGTCTTGTCGATCAGGTCCCGCGAGAGCAGGAACAGGCCCTCGGTCCCCATATTGGTCTGCTTGGGGTCCAGCACCAGCCAGGGCACCGGATTCTCCTTGTACACGCCGTACCAGATGACGTCGTCCTCCCGGACGCCCCAGATATTGCCCTCCGGCGCCGCGGGCTCCTCCGTCTCTGCCGTCTCCTCCGTCTCCGCCTCTGCCGGCTCTTCCGCGAAGGCGGCGCAGGGGAAGAGGGAGAGCAGCAGCGCCGCCAGGATCAACAGCGCAAACAGCTTTCTCTTCATCGGTCTGGTTCTCCTCTCCGTTTTTCTCTGTGGGGCCCGGGCGCGGGCGCAGGGGATCAGTAGTTCTCCTTGCGCACCTCAAAGTAGGCCTGGGGATGGTTGCACACCGGGCAGACCTCGGGAGGCGTGGTGCCCACCACCAGGTGGCCGCAGTTGCGGCACTCCCAGACCACGACGCCGCTCTTCTCGAACTGGGTCTTGGTCTGCACGTTCTCCAGCAGCTTGCGGTAGCGCTCCTCATGGTGCTTCTCGATGGCGGCCACGCCGCGGAACTTGGCGGCAAGCTCCGCAAAGCCCTCCTCCTCGGCCTCCTTGGCCATGCGCTCGTACATATCGGTCCACTCGAAGTTCTCGCCCTCGGCGGCGTGGAGCAGGTTCTCCTCCAGGCTGCCCAGCTCGCCCAGCTCCTTGAACCAGAGCTTGGCGTGCTCTTTCTCGTTGTCGGCGGTCTTCAGAAAGATCTCCGCGATCTGCTCGTAGCCGGACTTTTTGGCTACGGAGGCGAAATAGGTGTACTTGTTGCGCGCCTGGCTCTCGCCGGCAAAGGCCTCCCAGAGATTCTTCTCGGTTTTGGTGCCCGCATATTTGTTTGCCATAAGGGATTCCTCCTTTAAATAATATTCCATTTCTTACTATACCCCAAAACGCCGCTTCAAGTCAACCGCTCCGGCACATCCGGGCAGAAAAAATCCGCGCCCGCCCGCGCGGAGGCGCACAGCCCGGCTTGAAAGTCGCGCCGCGCGGAGCAAGATGCAAAGCGTGGTTGGCGCACCCGCCGGCACAGCCCGCTGTTTGGCATCAAAAGGCGGTTTCCCCTTTTAGATCGAAACGCGCCGCCGAACCGTCTGCTCCTTCCCCGGGCCTTTCGGAAAGCAAAACCCGTCTCCCCGGCAAAGGGGAGACGGGCATACAGGTATGGGGTCGGATTATTATGCTTCCCAAAGGACAAGGTCGCCCAGGACAATGCGCTGAACATCCTCGATGTTGATGGCGCCGCCCCAAGCGCAGCAGAGATTTACGGTGCCGTCTTCATACGGGCAGGTCAGCGCACCGCCGGTGGAGAAGGTGGATCCGTCGGAGAAGACCAGCTTTGCTTCGATACAGACTTTGTCCTCCAGCACGCTCCAGGGCTCATAGGCGGCCTGATCGGCCTCCGGGGTATGGAACGCCGCGTCGCCCTCATAATGCACTTTCCAGACCGCGCTGAACGGGGTCAGCTCCAGGCCGACGATCTCCATGTCCCGGTCCAGCTCCTCGTCATGATAGACGATAGGGCCGAAGTCAAAGTACCGGCTCTGTTCCTCGGTCAGAGCGAAGGAGACCGGACCAAAGGTTCTGGGTTCCTCGTCTCCCACGATCATACGCACGGACAGGGGAACGGCGTCCGTTCCGAGTTCTGCCATAGCCGTTTGTATCAGGTCGACGTCGAGGAAGCACTGAAGGGTCAAGGTCTGCGTCTCCCTGTCGTAAGCATGTGCCAGGACCGCGGCGCGGATGGCATCATCACCGGACAGGGACTGCCCGACCGGGAGCTGCGGCGCGGCATTGCCGCCGACGCTCGTCCCCTCAATATTCCAGGTGAAGCGAACCTTGTCCGGGAAAGCCGCCGCTTCTTCCTCCGACACGGGGGAGATGTTCACAAACACACGCTGCTCCTGCCCGTCGTTCACCGCAGAGAGCAGCACGAGGCCCGCTTCCTGGTCGTCGGGCACGGCAAACTCCACATAGCTGTCTGCGTTGTTTTCAAGGATCCGGAAATCCTCTTTCAGTTCCTGCTGTTTTGCGGCGTGAATGTTCCACGCCGCATAGGCGGCGACGCCCAGCGCCAGCATCAGCACGGCCGCCAGCGCAAGAGAGAATACGCGTTTCTTTTTCATGGGTACGATCCTTTCCGGGGGCCCTTGTATGGCCCCGGGATCAAAGGCTGCCGTTTCGCTGATATGCCGCTCCTCCAGCATGTTCAGCGCCTGGGAGATCCATTCCCGCTTCATACAAGCAATCCCTCCTTTTTCAAGTGTTTTTTGAGTTTTCCCTTGATGCGGGTAAGGCGGACGGATACCGTTTTATAGCTCAATCCGGACAGTTTTGAAATGTCTTCCAGAGAATCGGAATACCAATAGCGGCGCATGAACACAAACTTGTCCAGAAAACCAAGGCCATCCAGAAAGCGGTTGATGGCCGCCGCCAGCTCCCTCGCCCCGTATGTATCTTCCACACTGTTTTTGTCCGGGATGCATTCGGCAAGCTCGTCAAGGGCCACATCGTATTGACTGTTCCGTTTCTCTGCAGTATTGGCGTGGTATTTCTTCGTTGCAAGATTGCGCGCGATCCTGCAAACGAAGCTTCTAAGCGGCGCAGGCCTGCTGGGTGGGATCGCATTCCAGGTTCCCAGCCAGGTGTCGTTGACACACTCTTCCGCATCCTGCCGGTTTCCGAGAATGTTGTATGCGATCCGATTGACCGCCCCGCCATGCTTTTTGGCAAGCTCGGTGATCGCCTGCTCCGAACGTTCAAAGAGCAGGTCGATGATCTCCGCGTCTGTCATGTTCCGTCACCTCTTTCCGCCTCATCTATCATCTACGGATTCAGGAAGGATTTCTACACATTCTTCAAAATATTCTCTTGCTCGACCAGCCGCGCCGGGATCAAAAGGCACGAAAAAAAGAGAGCCGTTTTTCAACAGCTCTCTTCTCGTTTGTGTTGGCATTGACCTATTTTCCCGGCTCGTCGCCAAGCAAGTATCGTCGGCACTGGTGAGCTTAACTTCTGTGTTCGGAATGGGAACAGGTGGACCCTCACCGTTAAAAACACCAACTTCGGCAGAGAAAACTTTGTTTTGCTTCCTTCGGCTCTCGCCGCTTTCCGCGTCCCGCCGTTTTCTCTTCCTTTCCGGTTCCTTTCCGCTTTCGCGTCTTTTCGCCGGAAATCGGGGACATTTCTGTACCCTGAAAACTGAACAGAGGGAAGCAAGGAACTAACCTGCATAAGAATTGTAGGTCAAGCCCTCGGGCTATTAGTACCGGTAGGCTGAACACATTGCTGTGCGTACACCGCCGGCCTATCAACGAAGTAGTCTTCTTCGGCCCTTACTCCAAATGGATGGGAGATCTTATCTTAGGGGGAGTTTCACGCTTAGATGCTTTCAGCGTTTATCTCGTCCAGACGTAGCTACCCAGCTATGCCGTTGGCACGACAACTGGTGCACCAGAGGGCTGTCCATCCCGGTCCTCTCGCACTACGGACAGCTCCCTTCAAATCTCCTGCGCCCGCAACAGATAGGGACCGAACTGTCT
>JAFRQP010000078.1 GCA_017428565.1 Oscillospiraceae bacterium | reverse complement strand
TGACCGCTCACATCCGGGGCCGGCGCTTTTCAGTTTTGAGTTTTGAGATTTGAGGAGAGAGAGGAACGTAGGGCCAACGCCCTTGCCTCCCCCTCCGGGGGAGGTGGCAGCCGCCGATCCCGCGCGAGGCGGCTGACGGAAGGGGTCGAGAGATGAGGGCTCGGGTTGCAGAGGGCGGCAGCCCCTACGGCGTAGACCGACGTTCCCCGTAGGGGCTACCTTTGGTCGCCTGCGGACACGGGCGCATGACGAACAAGCGGGCGGGGATAAGCAGAGCTGGGATCGTCGCGCGTTACTCGCGCGTCGCTATGCCCCGCCCCTACGGCATAGACCACCGTTTCCCCGTAGGGGCCCGGCCATGGGCTCCCCGGCGGCCTGCAAAGAAACTCCCCCGAAGTCCTGCTTCGGGGGAGTTTTTCATGGACGCGGACTCACGATGATCCGGATCACAATTTCAGGAAAATGCTCACCAGCGCCACGGGCAGGGCCCAGAGCACCAGGAACAGCAGCAGGAAGCCGTTGGCCACGGTGCCCACGCTGAGCAGCCGGAAGAAGCAGACGAACACGCCCAGCACCGCCGCCAGCACGGTGATCAGCAGGTTCACCCGGGTGGCCACGAAAATGCTGCGTCCGGTGTCGGCCATATGGGACAGGGGGCCCAGACCCTCCCGGCAGACCACGGCGGCCAGCTTGCTGTCGGCGGAGGGCTCGGCCTCGGAGATGGCGAAGCGGTCGATGTAGGGCGGGAAGTCGTAGCCGTCGGTGGCGACCTCAAAGCAGTCGGACAGCATATCCGGCGTCACCAGGAAGTCCCGGATGGCGAAGATGGGGTGCCGGTTGGAGCGGATCAGTCCCACCAGGGCCTTGCGCACCTGGGGCTGCCCCTCGTACTTCATGTTGAAGATGCCGCAGAGGATGCCGTCCACCGCCAGCAGCACCGTGGTCTTGCCCACCAGCCGGTAGGGCACGCGCACGTTCATCAGCCGCATCAGATCCAGACCGCCGCAGAGGATTACGCTGCCGTCGATCACGCCCTTCATGCCGCCGCCGGAGAGGTACTCAAAGCCTTCCACCCGGCGCATGGGGCAGCCGTTTTTCTCCATCAGCTCCGCAAAGCAGGGCGCCAGATCCGAGCCGGAGGCGCAGACCATGGTGCCGGCGTAGGAGATGATGGTCTCGGGCTGCATCTCCGCGAAGATGCGGACGGTGTCGATCTCCACGCTGCCCTCGGGGAAGAGATCCCGGTCCGTGACGATCAGATTGTCGCTGCTGCCGATGTCGCTGACGCCGGACCAGCCGGCGATGGCGGCGCCGCTGTGGAAGATCCGCAGGGAGCCGAAGAGATAGGGCAGGGCGAAGGCCAGCAGCGCCGTCAGCGGCACGGCGGGGCACAGGATCACCGTCAGGATGTACAGGAATTCGCCGAAGGCTTGCTTGGCGATGGCCACGATCAGGGCCAGCAGCAGGGCCAGCAGGGCCAGCACCGGCGAGAGCCGGTTGAACACGGTCTCGTCGGGGGCGGCCTCCTCGGTGCGCCGGACGAAGCCCTTGGACGGGCGCAGGGACTTGAGCAGGGTCAGCCCGCTGCCCTTGATCTCCCGCTCGGCGGTGACGCCGTAGCAGCGCTTGCCGATGGCCGGCACCCGCAGGGCCTTCCGCAGACCCCGGGCGCTGACCAGAGAGCTGAACAGCACGCCCAGGAAGGAGGCGCTGGAGATGAGACAGAGAGGCACGTGGGCCGTGCCCATGAAGCCCAGGGCCACGGACAGGGCGTCCACGCTGGTCAGCACGCAGCTGAGCACCGCCAGGGAGTCCGCGCCGAAGCGCCCTCTGGCCAGGTTCACGGCGGCGCCGGTGACCACGTCCAGACCCAGCAGTAAAATGGTGAGCTGGATGGCCAGCGTCATGCCGGAGGCCACCCGCACCGAGCGCAGCGCGCCGGAGACGGGCAGACCCAGGGCGATCCAGGCCATCACCAGCAGCAGCACCAGTCCGATGCGAAGGCGCATCCGCAGGCTGAGCACAAAGGAGCCGTAATACTTGGAGGCGGCGGCGGGGGAGACCTCAGGCCCCAGATCCTCGTCCTCGTCCTCCATGGTGCCGGCGGCGTCGCCGCCGCGGCTGCGCCGCACGCCCAGCAGGCGCACCAGCAGGCCCGACACCATGCCGGACAGATACTGGCCGAAGCTGGGGAAGGCGCCGGGGTCTTCCGCCTCGTCCTCCTCGCCCTCATAGTCCCGGTCGGGGGCGTATTCGGGCTTTTTCCGGTCGTCATAGCCCTCGGCCGGCTCTTCCGGCGCCGGGCTCTCGGCGGCGGGCTTTTTGCCCTTGCCGAAAAGCGGCTTCCGCTCGCCGCCGAAGAGGGGCTTTTTCTCCACCGGCTTCTCCGGCAGCTCCTCCTCGCCGGCCACCCAGTGGAAGCCCACGTTCTCCGCGGCCTTGGGGGGCACATAGCCCTCCTCGGGACTCAGATCCAGCTCCTTGCCGCCGAAGACCATGGTGCTCTTGCGCTCGCCGCTCAGATTGAAGCGGGGGTCCACCTCCTCGCTGGGGACGGCGAAGCTGCGGGCCGAGCGCCGGGGCACATAGCTGGGCGCCTCGGTTTTGGAGGGCTCCGCAGCAGCCGCCGGCTGGGGCGGAGCCGGGTCCTGGCCCAGCAGACGCTTCAGCGTGTCGCCCCACTCGGCGTCCGCCACGCTGGGCATGGCGGCGGGGGCGGCCGTCTCCGGCGCGGGCGCGGACGAGCTCTCTGGCTTCCGCTCCGCGGGAGCGGGCGTCCGCTTCTCCGGCGCCTTTTCCGCGGCTGCGGAGCGGCGCAGACCGCCCCGGGGCCTCTCGGCCGGGGCCTTCGGCAGGCTGCCGCTGCGCATCTGGGCCAGCAGATCCCGGGCCTCCGCCTCCATGCGGGAGACATTGCCCCGGGGCGCGGGCGCCGGCGCAGGGGCCGGATCGGGCTGTGCTTCCGCCTCTGCCCGTGCTGCGCGCTCGGCGCCGATGGCGTCCGCGGCGGCGGGCAGGGCGGCCAATATGTCGTTGTATTCCGCTAAAATATCATCTACGGACATGGTGCCGAACTCAACATCCTCATCTTTAGTCTCTTTGGGCTGTGCGCGTTTCGCCGGGGCAGGGGCCGGCCGGCGGGCCGGAGCGGGCCTTGGCTTGGGTTCCGGCTTGGGCTCGGGCTTGGGCTCCGGCTTCGGTTCCGGCTTCGGTTCCGGCGCGGCCTTTTCCCGGCGCAGGAAGCCGAACAGCGCGGCCGGCTCCGTCGGGTCCACGGGGGGAGGCGGCGGCGGGGGCGGCGCAGGCGGCTGGAAGCTGGAGATCTCCGGCTCCCGGAGGGCGGAGGGCTGGCTTTCCCGGCTGGGCTTCTGCCGTTCCGGGCGCCGGCTGCCCTTGTGCTGCTCTTTCCGGGGCTTCCTGTCCCCGGAGGCGTGCCGGGGCTGTTCCTGTTTTCTGTTTTCCTCCGCCCGGCGGCTCTTGGCCGGACGGCGGGCAGCCTCGTTCCGCTCCCGGCGGGAGAGGGAAGGCTTAGTTTCTGCGGCCGAGGAGGCCGCGCCAGTAGGGGGGACGGATGTATCCTCCTCTCTCCTGCGGGCAGCTTCCCGGCGGGAGCGGGGAGCGTCGTCCCGAGGGGCGTGCGTCTCCTCCTCCGAATAATTGGCCCAGAACTCCGACAGAATGTCGTCCACGGACATTTCCGACGGAGCCTCAGCGGGGGCGGCCTTGACAGACGGCGCGGGCTCCGGCTTCACGGGCGCGGACGCCGCCGAGGCGACCTCCGGCCTGCGAGGGGCCTTCGCGGGGGCGGAACGGTCCTCCCGGCGCGCAGGCTCCGCCTGCTCCCGACGGGCGCGGCGGCTGACGGGTGCGGCGGGGCTCTCCTCATCGGAAAAGCCCGCCCAGTAGTCCGCCAGGATGGCGTCTACCGAGAGCCCGTTGAGCTCAGACTCCGGAATGTGGATCTCCGGCTCCGCCTCCATGGGGGCGGGCCGCTCCACAGGCCTGGGGCGCTCCGGACGTGCGGGCCTTCCGGCCGGGGCGGGCTCCGCCGCGGGGACGGGCCGTTCCTCCGGCTCCTCCTCCAGGATCCGCACGGGGGCACGCTTTTTCTTCTCCTCGCCCCAGACCAGCTCGTCAAAGCTGGGCAGCTCCCGCGCCTCCTCCGGCGCGGGCTCCGCCTGGGGAGCGGCCTCGGCCCGCTTGCCGCGGCCGAAGCGGCTCATCAGACCGGAGAACAGCCCGGCGGGATGGAAGCGGCTCCGGGGCTGCTCCTCTTCGGGCTCCTCCTCCGGCTCCGGCTCCTCTTCGGGCTCCGGGGGCGCAAGGGGCTTCTCGCCCCAGCGGGCGGCAAGCCGCTCCTGCTCCTGGGCGCGATCCCGGCGCGGCCGGTAGATGCGCACGCCGTCATCCTCCCGTTCCGGCTCCGCCTGCAGGGACGAGAGCGCGGCGGAAGAGATCCGGCGCTGCGGGGGATCGGGAGGAGGGACCTGACCGTCCGCCTCCATGGCGCGATAGTCCGCCAGGATGTCTTTGACAGAGAAATCCGCGGCTTCGCGCTTTTCTTCTTGATTCAAGGGAATCTGACTCATTTACAATCCCTCTGCTTCCTTGAATGGCATGGTTACAGGCTGCGCTGACGCAGGATCTCGTACAGGGTGATGGCGGCGGCGGCGCTGGCGTTCAGGGAGCTGACCCGCCCCTTCATGGGCAGGCTCACGATGAAATCGCAGCTCTCCCGCACCAGACGGCCCATCCCGTCCCCCTCGGAGCCGATGACCAGGGCGATGGGGCCGGAGAAATCAGTGTGCCACAGATCCTTTTCCCCATCGGCCGCGGTGCCGTAGATCCAGACGCCCCGCTTTTTCAGCTCCTGCAGGGCGGCGGGGATGTTGGGGACCCGGGCCACCGGCATATGCTCGGCGGCGCCGGCGCTGGCCTTGTCCACGATGGCGGTGAGCCCCGCGCTGCGCCGCTTGGGGATGATGACCCCGTGGACGCCCGCACACTCGGCAGAGCGGATGATGGCGCCCAGGTTGTGCCCGTCGCTGATCTCGTCGCAGACCACGAAGAAGGGGGGCTCGCCCCGCTCCTCGGCCACGGCGAAGAGCTCCTCCACGCTGCAGTAGTCCCGCACGGCGCAGAGGGCGATGACGCCCTGGTGGGCGTGGGTCTGGGACATGAAATCCAGCTTGCGCCGGTCGCACTCCACCACCACAATGCCCTTGTCCCGGGCGGTGGAGGCGATGTGGCCCAGGGTTTTGTCCACCTCGCCCTTGTTGATATAGAGCTTGTCGATGGCGCGGCCTGCCCGCAGAGCCTCCTGCACGGCGTTGCGCCCTTCGATGATCTCGTTTTGGATCCCGGTTTCCTTCTCCATCGCATACGACCCCAAGTTATAGTTTTACTGATAAAGCATACCACAGCCGATAGAAAAAAGGAAGCACTACTTTGCAAATTTACAAATTTTTATAGACTTTGCCTCGGGGAGAGGGTATGATAGAAAAACGTGGAGAAGGGATGAAGGAATGAAGGAACGAAGGAATGGAGAGCCCAGTCTTCCGTTTTTCCGGAAAAGCCGATCCCCATCCTCTCGAAACGCAAAACTCAAATCTCAAAACTCCCCCGCAAGAGGTGATTTCATGAAAGATCCCATGCGCCTGGTGGCGCGCTTTGCATACAAGCATCCCCGTTTCGGCATCCCGCGTCTGATGCGCTATCTGGTGGGCGGCTGCGTGCTGTCCTGGATCCTTTGCAATCTGCTGGGCAACCTCACCCTGCTCACATACCTCACCTTTGACGCCTGGGCCATCCTCCACGGCCAGGTCTGGCGGCTGGTGACCTTCCTGTTCGTCAGCTATGAATTCAACCCCCTTCTGGCGCTGCTGTTCTTCTATTTCTATTATTGGATGGGCATGCTGCTGGAGCAGTATTGGGGCACGGTGCAGTTCAATCTGTTCATGCTGCTGGGCTGGTTCTTCTCGGTCCTTTTCGGCTTCCTGATGTACTTCATCACCGGCGCCCGCATGACCGGCATGACCGGCTATTACCTGTATCTGTCCCTGTTCTTCGCGGTGGCGACCCTGTTCCCGGACATGCAGGTGCAGCTGTTCATGATCATCCCGGTGAAGATGAAGTGGCTGGCTTTGGTGGATCTGGGCCTCTTCGCCTACAGGGTGGTGAGAGACGCGTCCCAGTTCCCGCTGAACCTGCTGCCTCTGGTGGCGCTGCTGAACTATCTTGTCTTCTTTGGCGTGGAGCTGTGGAACCGCCGCCCCCGCAAGCCCAGCGACACCGTGGTGAACTTCCGCCGGGAGAGCGCCCGCATCGAGCGGGAAAAGGAGCGCGCCCGCCGGGAGCAGAAGGAGCAGCTCTACCACCACAAATGCGCGGTCTGCGGCCGGACGGACGCCACCAATCCCGAGCTGGAGTTCCGCTACTGCTCCCGCTGTGCCGGCTACCACTGCTTCTGCGAGGAGCATATCAACAACCACATCCACTTTACGGAGTGAGCGCGGGCAGCCCGCCGCGCCCCACTGCCATTGCGAACCAGTGACCGATGTCACTGGTGTGGCAATCCGCGTCTCCCTTTGGCCCCCTTGCCTAAAGGGGGCTGTCGCCCGAGCGGAGCAAGGGGGACTGGGGGAACCATTTCCCTCGTTCGCACCCGGATCCTACCGGCCTCGCTTCGCTCGGCCACCCCCTCCAGGCGAGGGGGCTTTGCGCCGCTCGCCGCGTCCTCGAAAAAAATCGCAAATTCGGAAAAAATAATGCTTGACCTTGGCGCACACTTGTGCTAATATAATCGGGCGGCAAGGCCAAGGGCTTTGTTTTAGATACAGGAGGGGCTTTTCGGAGCTTCCTCTGAGGAGACCCGGGTGTAGCGCAGATGGTAGCGCGCTTGAATGGGGTTCAAGAGGCCGCTGGTTCAAATCCAGTCACTCGGACCAAATTTCCTCGATTTCGAAAGAAATCGGGGATTTTTCTTGCTAAAAAGTTCAGACTTTTATGGGCCGACTGGAATCTGACTGGAACCAGCTTTATTGCCCAGAAATGCCCGATCAAACGCCTGCACCGCCTTTTGTTTTACCGGGTTTTGAACGTGCAGATAGTGCTGCGTCATGTCCAGATCCGCGTGACCGACCATGCTTTGGATCGTCGCAAGGTCCACGCCCAGGGCTTGCAGCTGGCTCACATAGGTGTGCCGGCAGGAATGCGGTGTCAAGACCCGGACGCCCTTAACAGCGCTCACATACTGCTTGAACTTGTCCCGGTAGTGCTTCGGATCAAAAGGCTGCTCCTTATTGGGCGATTGAAAGATGTAAGTATCCTCCGTATTTCGCAAGGAGACGACCATTGGCCGCAGACCTTCGGGTATGGGAACATCGCGGAGGCTGTCGCGGGATTTGGTCGGTCCGATCTCCACTTTCCCGGACACGGTTTTCACCGCCTGCCGGATATGGATCACGGAGCCGTCCTTTTCGATCAGCCGCGGCTCCAGTGCCAGCAGCTCCTGCATTCGGATCCCGGTGCCGAGCATCAGCCGGATACTGTCACCGTACTTGTCGCGCGGAAGCTCCTGCATCAGCTTTTTGACCTCCTCGGCGGTAAACGCTTCCTTCGCCTCCATCGGCTTGTTTGCCCGCATCTTCTCCGCGCAGGCCACCGGATTGCGCCGGATCAGCTCGTTGGCCTCGGCCTTGTTCATGATCTGGTACAGCATGCCGCGCGCCTTGGCCACATAGCTGTCGGACTTGCCCTCTTTTCGAAGATCCCGCAGCAGGTCTTCGATGTCCATTGCCTTGATGGTGTTGACCGGCCGATCCCCGATCATCTCTTTCAGCGTGGCCAGCGTGTACTTGTAGCTCTGCTGGGTCGTCTTGGAGATGCTGTCCTTGTGACCCTCGTACCAGGTGTCCGCCCACTGGGAAAACAGGATATCCGGCTGCACCAGGGGCCGCTCGTCCAGGGTGATGAGCCCGGCCTCCAGCTTCTGCTTGAAGTCGTGCATCTTGTCCAGCGCTTCCTTGCGGGTCCTGCCGTAAAAGGATTTGCGCCGTCTGCGTCCGTCCTTTTGGAAGCCGAACATGATGGAGCATTCCCAGCGCCCGTCTTTTCTTTTGTTGATTGTACCTTCGCCGTTACAGCGTTTCTTTGACAAAATAACTCCTTTCCTCAGAACAATGAGTTTCTCCGAACCCGTTGTTTACATAACTTTCTAGATTTTTCAAGTGTTTTCTGAAAAAATTCCAGTCGGGCATAAAACCCGGCTGGAATCCTTTCTTATTCGAGCTGATCGTCCATCCATTGGAGCAGCTTCTCCTTGGGAACGACCAACCTGCGCCCGATGTGCAGCGTGGGAAAGCCCTCGCTGTGCATCAGCGTGTAGGCGGAGTTCTTGGCGATGCCGAGGATCTCCGCCACCTGCTGCGCGTTCAGCGTATAGGGCATTCTTTCAATGTCGGCGTTAGTCATCCGCAGGCCCTCGCTTTCTCGGTACCCAGATCAGCTCATATCCGATCACGTCGGCCAGCTCCACGACCTCCCGGTAGCGCAGCGAATTCCGCTGCAGCTTGTTGGAGAGGTTGGAGGCGGAATCGCTCCATCCATACTTCCTGCGGAGCCGATCCAGCGTCTCCTGCATCGTAAGGCCCGCGCCGACGATTCTTGCTTTGATCTCGTTTCTTGTCGTATTCATGGTAATAATCCTTCTTTCTTTAATTTTTAAGATTAGGGTTTAAAACATCCGTACATGCGTACAAGCGTACGACTGCGCGGTTTGACCCGTACGCTTGTACGCATGTACGGATCATTTGCGTTGTTTTTCAGAAATTGTTTGGCTTGACCTGCAGCTCAATGCCCATGAAGCCCCTGACCCGACGCCCGTTGCCGATATAAACAATGTTCGTCGCCTCCAGATTGTAGCGATCTTCATTTTCGTGCAGGAAGGTACTGAAGCTTCGTTCACTCAGCGGTTTGAGGGAATTGTCTTCACACCAGAGCTTGTACACCGCGTACAGGTCTTTGGTGCTGACCTCGTAATCCGCCTTGAACCGGAAATAGCCCTCGGAGGCCATGAACTCGACGATGTTGTTGCCGTCGCTCACAGCCTCCGTCATGTTCTCCTGGGCCTTTTGGCTGATCGTAAACTTGTAATTGTTGGCGATCAGGCGTTTCAGCCCTTCCAACATCCAGAGAAAAATCCCTTCCTTCTCGGCAATCAGCTTTTCCGAGAGAAAGGGATCGTCCACACGGTCGTTGCTTTTTCGTCTGGTGGTCAGGATGATCTGTCTCCGAAAGAATCCGTCGCTGCGGTCATACAGGGCTTTCAGCGAGCCGTTCCCGAATCCGAGGAAGCGGCAGTACAGCTCGCCCTGGTAGCTCTGCTGGCTCTTCTTCTCTAAGTCCATAGGCAGCTCCGCCGTGATAATGGATTTCAGATAGTTGGTCTGAGGGAGACCCTCGGTCTTCATATCGTCGTCCACCATCAGCAGCGCATGCTCCAGATCTGCGCGGGCGAAGCGGTTGGTCTCCACCTTGTTCAGATTCCCGTTGACCATGTTGTCGCCGAGGATCGCCCGGAGCACCGCTCCGATCCGGCTCTTGCCCTCGCCGCCCTTGCCTATCAGCATCAGCATCTTCTGCGCTTTTGTCGTGGGGATCAGGCAGTAGCCCAGGTACTCCTGGAGCGTGGGAATATCCTCTTCATCCAGCAGCTCACGGAGAAAGCTGAGCCAGTGTTCCGGCGTAGGTGCATCCGGCGCATAGTTCACAGCCAGTCGGTTACGGCAGTAGTCCTTGTTCTCTGTAAACGTGCCGTCCAAGAACAGGGTGCCGTTGGCCACATGGATGCGGTCGGTCTGCAGGGGCAGCTCTTCCAGATAGGCCTCGGACCGCAGCAGCTCCAGAATGCTGTCCAGCTTTTTCGCTACACCGCTGCTGACCGTTCCTTTGAGCTTGTCATAGATCAGCTTTTTCAGCTCGCGCTCGTCGGTGATGCGCTTCTCCACTGTGAAGAAAGTGCCCTTTACGCAGACCATTGGGTGCTCCTCAAGAAACTCCTGACAAAACAGGGTCTCGTTGATCTTTTTTCCGTCGAACCATTCCGGTATTTCGATTGTCTCGTCCAATTCTTCTTTCACCTCTTTTCTTTTTGGAATGAAGGGCGGTCAAAACTGACCGACCCGTTACCTCGCGTCCCGTTCATGGCGCTTGCGCGCCAGCTTCTTTTGCTGTCGCTCCTGATCTTCTCGCTCCAAAACGCCCATAGCCTGAGATTCGATATACTCCTTCCCGAAACCGCGGCACAGAGCGTAGAACTTGGCGACGATGACAGACTGACTGTCCTTTTCCTCGTTGAGATTTTTGATCGTCTTCTTCATCTGATTGCCGCTTTCGATCTCCCTGTCATACTTCCGCTGGAGATCCTCATAGTCGTGTTTCAGTGTCAGGTATTTGTCGAAGAGATTGCGCAGCACGTTGATGATCTTGCGATATAAAGGCATGGCTTTCTTTTCCCGGTAGGACTTGGCAGATTCCAGCATGTCTGGCTGGGGCAGCACCTGGTCGGCGTCGTTGGTGTATTTGCGGGCCAGGTCTTCGATCTGCTCCATCTTGGGCACGAGCTTGTCCACCCGCGCCTGAGCCTTGTCGGCCTTCTGCTGGGCTTCCTCCGTCTGTTTATCGAGAAAGTCGATGCTGTCCTCCATGACCTTAGCCGTGACCTGCAAATTCTCCAGCCGTTCCGTCTCTTTCTTGACCTTGAACTCCGTGACGGAAAGGTGCTGTGCGGTGCTGCCGCGCTCGCCGCGCTCGAAGTCCTCGAACCCGGCGCCCCGCATGTGCTCAAAGAAACGATCCTGCAGGAGACTGTAGGACTTGACCAGATGCGTCTTTCCGTCCTCGTCCGTGACCTTCTGCGAGGCCCACTTTTTGGAATGGCTGATCTGATGGACGACCTCCTTGACCTTGCCGACCAACTCCGGATCTTTGCATCGCTTGGAGTAGCGGATCTCCTTCTCCACCACCGGCAGGGCTACGACATGCAGATGGTAGTGGTAGACCGGATAGCCCATCTGCTCACTGACCGCGGTGTTGAGCTCGTCGGCGTGCATGACCGCCGAGACGATATTCTCCGGGCCGTACTCTTTCTGTGCGAAGCGGTACACTTCCCAGTAGAACTTGATGGCGTAGTCATAGCCTCCGTGTTCCTCGAAATAGTCGGTGTTCACGTCGAAGATCATCTCGTCGAAGACCTTGGCATCCTGTTTCAAACCGTGCAGGGAAACGATCCCTTCCTCTACCAGCCTGTCCAAGTGCTGGCTGTAAGTCGGATCCTCACAGCATTTGAAGTGGACGTTCCGGAGAGACTGGGAGAGATCTACGTTCATGTTTTCATAGTTTTGGTTTTTGCGCTCGATATGGCGCTCCGCTTTGCCGACGCCTGCCTGTGTGTACTGCACGACGCGGGCGACGGCATAGTTTTTGCTCATTGGTTTTCACCTCCATTCTCGGTTGTTTACGGGAGCTGGGGACGCGTTCCACAGCTTTCTCAAAGTGTGTAACCCACTATGACACTTTCAGCCCGAAGAGCTGCAAAGTGTCGTGGGCTCTGCCGAGAGCACAGGGGGAAATGCGTTTTCCCCTGTACCCCTTCGCCGGATCGCCGGTTGCTTTGCCTCGCCGATCCGTGCTTTCAAATTGAAAGCACACCTTCAACCGTGTGCTATCATTTTGAAAGCATCAAAAGCTGTTGGCGAAATCCAGGATGTCGGCAGAGAGCTCCTCTGTCTCCACCGTGGATTCCGGGCTTTCGCCCTCGGAAGGCACAAAAAGCCGCTGGGCACGCAGCTCCCGGCAGATCTCCTCTGCCAGGGCATGTGCATCCAGCGGGTTTTCGTTTGCCTCCTGCGCCATCAGCTTTTTCAGCCCGTCGATCAGAAAGGCGTTCATGGAGAGCGTCTGCGATTCGCTCTTTTCATGCAGCCATTCCCAGATCTCCCGGTCTGTCTTACGGGAGAGATCGAAGCGGAGCAGCAGCTTGCCGTTCTACCCTTGCTGTTTCCTGACAGGCAACCCTGCTTGGCGCTGTGCCGTCGCCCCTCACGGGACGCGCTCCCTTTTTCAAGATCTTGGCGGTTTATCTCAGCTCGGACGGTCATTCACTTTTCTGACCATATCGTAGCAAGAAAAACGGCCTCCTCCCGTATATCCAGGATGTAGGAAATCCGGGCGAAAACACAAAAAAATCCACGATCAAGGAAATGATGTGGTATAATGCGAATATGAGAGTTTTCCGGCAAAGGAGAGAACAAATATGTATGTAAAAGTGTCTGTTCCCGAGCGTTTGAAGGATCTTCGCGTGGAACGCAGGATGAAGCTGGAAGAGCTTGCCGAAGCCACCGGTCTTTCCAAATCTGCCCTCGGCAGCTACGAGACAGACGACTACAAGGACATCAGCCCGTTCAGCATCGTGACGCTGGCGGAGTATTACGGCGTCTCGACAGATTACCTGCTGGGAGTCTCGGAAATGAAAAATCACCCAGACACAGACCTGGCCGGTCTGCATCTGAGTGATGATATGCTGAAGCTATTGGCAAGCGGGAAGATCAACAACCGCCTGTTATGTGAGATCGCCACGCACAAGGACTTTCAGTGCCTCATGGTGGACACGGAGATCTGTGTAGATCGGATCGCGGCCATGCGGGTGCATGACATGAACGTCGTTCTGGCCGAAGCGAGGAAAACCGTTATGGAGAAGCATAATCCGGGCGAGAACGATCTGTACATGCGGACGCTGGAGCTGGCGCAGATCGACGAGAACGAGTATTTCAGCCGGGTCGTACACGACGATCTGGATGGGATCATCCGGGATATCCGGGAGGCCCACATAAAGGACACGACTACAGCGGATGCAGTCAATCCCTCCGACACGGCGCGGCAGGAACTGGAAGCGGCCATGAGCTACGAGGGCAGTCCCGAAGAGCGACAGGCCCGCCTGTTCTGTAAGCAGCTCGGGATCGACTACGACAAACTGACGAAGGAAGAGTTTGTGAGTCTGATCAACATCCTCAAAAAGTCCTCTCTGCTCAAAGACCAGCCAAGCAAGCGCGGGAAAAACAAGGCGAAGAAGAAATAAACCCGTGCTTATGGGCTAATCCCTGCACTGTCCTTCTATACATATTATGTGGAAAAAGCTAAAAAACAGGCTGATGGCATGACAGCACCATTTCAAAATACATGACAGAGGCAAAAAAGGGTATGGCAAAAAAGACCGACCAGGGATAGCCTTTCTACGCAGATAACGCGCAGGTCGTGAACAATCGTATTCCCTATAACGAACAAAGGCCGCGGAGCCGGTTGTTTCCAACGGTTCCGCGGCCTCAAAATGCCTTACCAGAAAACCAAGCCAACCGTTTCTTCCAGACGAATCAGCCGGGATACAGATTCACGCAGAAAGAGTGATCCGTATCCCGGCTGCAGTTTTTTCAGGTATTTTTTGCAGCAGCTCGCCCTTGTCATATCGCCTGCGGACTTACAATTCGTGATTTTCTTCAATCTCGTGGATGTATTTATAAATTGTATACCGTGAGGTTCCCAAACGTTCCGCCACATAAGTAACGGATTTTTGCAGGTCAAAAACTTTCCGGTCCTTCAGAAGCCGGATCAGATAAAGCTTATCCTGCCTTTTCATGCTTGGGATCGGCTTTCCAATGCTGGCAACGCAATCTTCGAACAGCTCATCAATTCGAAGGCTTCGCTGTCGTTCCAGATGTTCGTCCAGTTCCTCTCCCGTCTCGGTCAAGTCGCGCACGATCGCAATCGCCGGAAGAAGCGCGGTGTAATCAAAATTGATGCCGAGCGCGTAGTGGAAATCGCTTCCCTTGTAATGGATGGTCGTCGACTTGATGGTACGCCCTGCTTTTGTGACAACCATGGTGTTAACAGAGTCTTCCTGAATATATTCATACAACATCTGGGGGTTGAGATCTGAGCCAAAGACGTCTTCCGTGGAACCGGGCTGTCGCCCATGGGAATGAAAAATTGCCACAATGGGATGACCCGGCTGCTGCATATCCTGAATCAGGGTTTCACAGTTGCTTCCGAACGTAGACGCAATCGCTTCGGCTGTTCGAATCAGAAATTCCAATGCTGTTTCTTTCTCTGCCATCTTCCGCACCTTCCCTTCCACTGCTGAAACTATACCACAAGGGTCCCGCAAAAGCAACAATTTGTCAACCTGCTTCATCCTGACCTGGAAAAATCGACCCGGGAACTGTGATCCCCTCCCAGTTCCCGGGTGCAATTCATACGGTCGGTCCCATCTTCTGTTCAGTCATATAACAGCCCATACCCTCTCCGGTCAAGATCCTCACGAATCTGAAGGACGTGGGCGCTGTCCCTGGTCTCCAGCGTCATGGTTACCACGCAGGAGTTGACTTCGGTCTTGGCATCCTCCCGTTCATGCTCGATATTCAGAACATTCGCGCCGTTCTGCGCTACGCAGGCCAGGAGTTGTGCAAGATTTCCGGCTTTATCTGTCAGCTTCGTCCGGAACTGAGTAATTCTGCCGGTTTTCTGCAGGCCCTTGGTTATGATTCTCGACAGGGTTGTGATATCCACATTTCCACCCGAGACCACGGCCACGGTTTTGCGCCCTACGTCGACCCGCCGGAAGAGATACGCTGCCACCGCGGTAGCTCCCGCCCCTTCCGCCACAGTTTTCGGTCCTTCCAGGAGCGCAACGATCGCTGCGGCAATCTCGTCCTCGGTGACGGTGACTATTTCATCCACGTATTCCTGTACCAGATGAAACGTCAGGTCGCCCGGCGTTAAAACATGTATTCCATCCGCAATGGTTGCGTTCCCTTTGACGGTAGTTACTTTTCCGGTTCTTCTGGAGACAAGCATTGAGGGTACCATGGCGGACTGCACGCCGATCACGCGGACATCCGGACGAATGGACTTTACCGCCACGGCAATACCGCTGATTAGGCCGCCGCCTCCTACCGGTACAAGGATCTGCTCCACATCCTTCACCTGATCCAGAATCTCCAGGCCAATGGTGCCCTGTCCTGCGATCACATCCGGGTCGTTGAACGGATGCGCAAAGAGATATCCTTTTTCCCTCGAAAGTCGCTCCGCTTCTCTTGAAGCATCGTCATACACGCCCGGTACCAGAACAATCTCTGCTCCATAGCTTCTGGTAGCTTCCACCTTCAAAATCGGCGCGCCTTCCGGCATGCAAATGACCGAACGAATTCCCAGCTGCGCGGCCGAAAGCGCCACGCCCTGCGCATGATTTCCAGCAGAGCAGGCAATCACTCCGCGGGCGGCGTCCTCAGGGGAAAGCTGACGAATTGTGTTGTAGGCGCCGCGAATCTTAAACGAACCGGTCTTCTGCAGATTCTCGGATTTGATGAAAAGGTTTTTTCCCCAATCTGGAGGAGCTGACAACCGGGGTGACCTCCGAAAAACCGGTCAGCGCTTCCCTGGCCTCCTCGATCATCTCCAATGTAACGCCGTATTCCATACTGTTTCTCTCCGAAACCGGTAACGTTACGCCTGTGCCGCTTTTCGTTCCAGCACTTCCTGGCGCATCTGCGGGAGCTTCTTTTCAATTCTGCGGATCACGAGCAGCAGCAGGAAAATCGCCACAAACACAAACATCTGTCCCGTGATGGAGATGTGGAAGAACGCCTTCAGCACGCTGGCGGGCTGGGTTGCGGCATTCGGGTCAAAATGGAGCGCGCCCAGGACAAATCCGGCAATGGAGCTGCCAAAGGCGAGGCCGATCTTGGTTCCGATGCCGAAGGCAGACATGATGACGCCGGTATTCTTGTGCCCGGTTTTCCATTCTCCATAGTCGATGGAATCCATCAGGTTCTGGGTCATGACGGCGGAAACCAGCGTTGTGCCGATGCTGCCGATCACATAGCAGACCACATAGAAGGTGACGCTCGGCACACCGGAAATCAGCATCACCAGATAGGTTCCGATGGCGACGATACAGCCCAGCAGACCGGTGCCGGAATTGCCGACCTTCTTATACAGCGGAACCAGGAACAGCATCGGGAGCAGGCCGCCGAAGGTGCCGATACTGGAGGCGAGGGACATGGCGTCCGCATTGCCAAGGTTGTACGTGCAGAAATAGAGCATGACGCTGCCGGCGATGGAGGAGAAGAGCATTTTGATGACCTGAATCAGCAGAATGGAGAGCGCGGCCTTATTCTCGGCCAGGGCCTTCATCATCTCACCAAAACTTGGCGACTTTCCCTTCTGGGCTGCTGCGTCTTCCTCCACGTCGTTGTCATATCCGCGGCACAGAAAGGTTCCGACCAGTCCGGTAATGATATAAACCACGGCGTAGATCGCGGCTACCTTGGCAAAGGCAGTCGTCTGACCGTAGCCGGCCAGCCAGCTGACCAGCGGCATGGTGACAGCGGGAACCAGGGCGTTGAGGATAACGGAGAAAACCTGCGAAAAGACATTCAGCTTGGAGCGCTCGACCTTGTTGGAAGTGAGCCTTGGCTGAAGGGCATAACTGGAAATGCTGTAAGCTGTCTGAGACATCCCAAAGCAGATAAACGTGACCAGCGCCCAGACGATCTTCATGTTGTAGGAGAGATTCGGCGCGCAGAAGACCAGCACCATAAAAATCGCGATCGGGACCAGCGCACAGCGCATGATGAACAGGCACTTTTCCGGCTTTTTGACCTTCTCCACGATCATGCCCATGATAGGATCGTTGATAAAGTCCCAGATTCTGGCGATCATGATGATGAGACCGGCCGCGGTTCCGCTGATTCCAAGGAAGCTGACGTAGAAGGTCAGCAGGAAGTACATCTGGATCAGCATCTGCAGGGTGGAGCCGACTCCGGATAGGGGATATCCGATTTTTACGCGCAGGGGCAAAATGCGGTCATTGGTTTTGGCTGGCATAATTCTGTTCCTTTCTGTTTTCATTTTTTATACCAAATCAGGGCGTTCTCAATGCTGCCCTGCTTGATGTTCTGATAATCCCCGCGTTTCCAAGCAAAGATGCCGTCAAACCATTCCGGTTCCGGTGAAAGCATCTTCCGCCCTGACATAATCTCCCGGAATTCGTCGACCGCTTCCTGGCCAAGCTCTCGCTCGACGAGTTGAAGCCAGTCGGAAACCCGAACCGTTTCGCCGCGCCGCCTGCGCAGATCCAGTTCCAGAATGAGATCATCCAAGCAGCGTGCCCCATGACTGGCATTTTTCAGGCACACATCCACATGGGCAAGGTAGAACAGTCCCCGGCCGTAGGGTACCCGCTGAATCTCATGGTTCTCCCAGGCTTTGGCATAGGCTTCTTCATTGCTGAGACGCTGGAAGCGGTTGTTATAATAGTTGACGCTTTTCTGCGTGAGCCATTCGGCGGCCTGTTCCGCATCCACAATTCCACTGCGCAGAGGAACCATCACGCTGTAATATTCGGCAGTTCCCTCCATATACCAGCTGCTCTCGCCCTGAAGGTTTTCCAGCTGAGGCCAGTTGTGGACGATCTCGTGCGCCAGAGTATTGAGCGCCTCGTCCATTCGAAGCGGCATGGAATCGCTGAATCCGTAAGCAAATCCACCGTCAAAGGCAGTGCCGCTGTTGGATACGGAATAGGGCTCTTTCCGAAAGAAGATGCTGTAATGCAAATCCTCATCCCGGAAGAAGCGGCACATCTCGCGCAGCAGCGGAGGAACCTGGGCATAGACCCGATCCGCGTCCGGAAGATGCTCTGAAAGCCAGAGGACCCGGTATTTCCCGCTGTCGTCCGTAGCGCACTGGATTTTCCCGACCAGGTAGAGGGAGAAGGCATAATCATTGGGCTTCCCGACAAATTCGCAGTCTCCGTTCCCTTTGATCGCGGTCACATCCGCACCTTCCGGCAACAGTGTGCGGTCCCAATGCAGGGAAAACCGATACTCTTTTTCCGGTACCGTGACCAGGCTGGTTACTCCACAAATCAGTGCGCCGTTTTCCTCGCAGATGGTGTCAAAAATCGGATAGCAGCGGTCGATGCCGCTGACATCCCGGGGAAAGAAACGATAGGACAGCACTACGTTGCCTTGCGTTGCGCGAGCCGTCTGCCAGGCGGTCTTTTCAAAGCCCATCGAAGACTCTGTTGCCTCCCGGAGAGGAAGTGCTCCGGCCGCGTCACAGGCTGACACCCCCTCCGGGTCAAGCGGGCAGCGAGGGACGCCGGCAACCATCTTCCACAGGGAGGCAAGCGTCATCCCGGCAGCCAGTTCAGGCGTCTCAAGCTCCATCTTGACATCACAGAATTTAAAATGGTAGGATGCATCCATGCTGGGCCTCAGGGTAATCGACAGGTGTGGAAGGGTTTCCATAGGTTCCTCCTTTATCGTATCAGGTTCTGATTCCATATGATATGCAGATTATAACATGGAGGCAACTTTTTGTCAATATATAATTGACAATCTGTTGATATTCTGTTAGTATCCATTTATCACTTCAGAAGGGAAGGGGAAGCCATGCTGAAATACATTATAAAAGGTCGAGTGTTCGATGTTCGCGCGAAGCTTACCATAGAAGACGGTCTGATAGCGGTTGAGGACGGGCGGATTGTGTATGCGGGTCCTGCGGACGGGTTTTCAGAGGAAGCAGAAAATGTTCCTGTCTATTCTTTTCCCGGCGGATCTGTTATGCCGGGTTTCATTGACTGCCATGCGCATCTGAGCGGGGAGGAGAACGCGGGCAGCTTTGCCGATGGCCGGTTTTACGGTGATCAGCTGCTCGGCGGAGCATACCAGTGCGGTCTGATTCTGGATGCGGGCTTTACCGGTGTGCGCGACATGTCTGAAAACGGGCTGTATCTCTCTCGCGCGGTCGAGCGCGGAATTCTGCGGGGGCCGAAAATTCTGCCGGGCGGGAAAGTGCTTGGCATCACTTCAGGCCATGTGGATCTGGATCCGATGATGAGCAAGGAAGAGTTCAACCGCAGCAGTCACCTCTGCCGCCTGACAGACGGAGTGGATGATTGCGTGATGGCAGTGAGAGAGCAGTTTCGCGCGGGCGCCAAGTTCATCAAGCTCTGTGCAACCGGCGGCGTTTCCTCGCCAACGGATCGGCTGGATGACGTGCAGTTTTCTCCGGAAGAGTTAAAGGCCATCTCGGACGAAGCGAAACGGCACCACAGCTATGCCTGCGCCCATTGCGTGGGAAGCGACGGAACGTATCAGGCTCTGCTTGCGGGCATCACCTGCATTGAACACGGCATGTACCTCACTGAGCGGGAAGTGGAACGAATGAAGGCCAGCGACGCCACCCTGGTGACGACGCTCTGCGTCAGTCTGGGCGTTGCCAGAATTCCCAACCTTCCGGAATGGATGGCCAGAAAGGTGAGAAGCAGCGCCGAAGCCCATGTGCGCAGCGTCCGTATGGCGCGGGACGCCGGAATTCGAATCGCTCTGGGGACCGACTTTACCAACAGCCCCAACTCCTCTTATCTGGAGCTGGGCAGAGAGTTCGAGGCGATGACGAAAGCAGGGCTCAGCAATTGGGAGGCCATCCAGGCCGGCACCATTCACGCCGCGCATCTGATGATGAACGAGGACGAAACCGGCTCGCTGGACGTCGGCAAATGCGCGGATCTGGTTATTGTTGACGGCAACCCGCTGGAGGATATCGGTTGCCTGACCCATGCCGATCACGTGAAGCTGGTCATGCTGGACGGCCAGATAAAAAAGAACCTCCTGAACTGATTCCGTCCGGTCTTTTCAAAAATGCCGGAGTAAAACCCGACCTGTCGAATTCCTGCGTTGAGGATTCAACAGGCCGGGTTGATTATTTCAGATCCGATTGAGGTTTCTGAGCGATGTGGCGGGGCACCCTTCACAGATAGGTGCGAAACCAGTTCAGCATTTCATGATAATAATGCTTCTGCTGCTTCGGGTTCGACGGCTGATCATGCCCCGTGTGCGGATAGAGCACCATCCGCACCGGAAGGTCGGGATGGGTGTCCTTGATGGCGACAAACAGCTGATGCGCCCCTTCCACTGGGGTTCGCAGATCATCGGTTCCGTGCAGGATCAGAAAAGGCCGGTCAATGCGCTCGGCATAGCTGACGGGCGAGTCCTTCAGCTGGGCGATCATGAACTCCTCAAAATTCCCGTACTTTTTGCTGCTGCCCTGCATGTCGCTGCTGGCGTAGGAAATCAACTGGTTCACCACGCTGCGCTGTGACACATAGGCCCGGAAGCGTCGGCAGTGCGTCGCCATATAGTTGGTCATATAGCCGCCATAACTGCCTCCCGTCACCCCAATCCGGTCGGGATCAATCCATGGAAATCTTCGGCATGCCTCGTCCACAAACTGAAGGCAGTCCTCATAGGCGCGCCCGTCAAAGGCCTTCCGGATGTCCTGATGCGCTTTGCCATAGCCGCTGCTTCCTCGGGGGTTGCAGTAAAGCACAGCAAAGCCGGCCGCCGCGAAGCACTGATGCTCCAGCGTAAAGCCATAGGTGTAGAAAGGATGCGGTCCGCCGTGAATGTAAAGGATCGCCGGATATCGCTTTCCCCCTTCCCTCCGCTGCGGCGGCATGACCCAGCCATGAATCCTGCCATCGCCGTCCAGGGTGTTTACAAAGAAGTTTTCTGGCTGGCTGAAGGCGGCATTCCGAACCAGTTCCTCTGCGGACTGAATTCCGGTCTCCTGAAGATTCCCGCTGCGGGTATCCAGAATCACATAGCGCTCCGGTCGGGTTTCGCTGGAGATGGCCAGCAGCGCTTTTCCGTTCTGAACCGTGCCGATGCCGTGCACCGCAAAGGGTTCATTCAGTACCGTTCTGACGGCGCCGCCCTCCGTCGGGAGCCCATAGAGCACCGTACGACCCTGCCAGCCGCCGTGAAAGAAGATCTCCTGCCCATCATCCGACAGCTGCACCCGGTCAAAGCCCCATCCGCAGGCAGCGTTATACGGGAACTGAACGCACTGATAGCAGCTATCGTCGGGGAAAAAGATTCGCTCCATCTCCGACCCGTCCAGCGGAATTTTATACAGATACACCTCCGGATAGGTGGTGGTGTCGGTCATTTTCTGCCCGGCCGGGAAATCCAGAATGCCCGCCAGAACCGCCTTGCCGTCGGGGGTTGGGATGGGCCGCAGCGGATTCGGATAGGAAACTAGCCAAACCCCCTGGGTAAGTTGACGAATCTCTCCCTGCTCCTTCGCTTCCATGTAGAGAAGGTCCATGCCCAGCGACTCTTCTTTGGCGCGGAACAAATTGCTGCAGCAGAGGATATGCCGGCTGTCGGAGGCCCAGTTGTGGTGCATGAAATTGCACTTGCCGTCGGTAACGCGTATGGTCTCGCCCCCGTCCGCCGCGACTACGAAGAGCTGGAGAAAACTCGTCGGCGTATAGAAACCCATGCCGTCAAATTTGTAGCCGAAATCCTCAATCACAACGGCGCTGTCACGATGCGCGCGCCGCTCGCCGCGCTCTCCCGAAGGGGAGGCAAACAGGATTTTAGCGCCGTCCGGAGACCAGATCGGTTCCGTGATGGGCCCCTGCATTGTGGTAAGCGGACGAATCGATTTCGTTTCCCGATCATAAAGGAACAGCTTCTGCCCATCCGCGAAGCCGGAGGTGAAGAGAATCCGGCTCCCGTCCGGGCTGAACCGTGCGTTCCCTTCCCTACGTCCTCCAGCGGTGATACGCTCTTCTCTGCCGGATCGCAGATGCCGCAGCCGGATTCCGGAGGCCGAGGTATAGACGACCAATTCTTCCGCCTCGCGGTAGTCCGCGCCGCGAAAACGCTCCAACTGGATCAGATCATCGAATTCAGGCAGTCTCTTTTCCATTCTTGCGCTCCTCTCCCCCGAGATGTTTTTGGAACCACGTGCAAAGCTCTTGCAGGTGCTGAACCTGGTGGTAAAGTTTTCCGGTCCGGTCGATGCCGTGGTTTTCGCCCGGGAACATGACCAGGCGAACCGGAACCTCCGGATTTCGATCCCGCATGGCGATGAACATCTGCTCCGCCTGCTCGAAGCTGCAGCGATAATCCTGATACCCATGCAGAAGGAGCAGGGGAATTTTGATGTTGTCGATATAGGTCAGCGGATTTCCCCGGGCACGGTCCTCCAGATACTCCAGCATGCTGAAGCCCGGATCGGACGGCCTGGACGAAACAAAGCCCATATCCCCCGTTCCGTAGGAAGTCGCGGGGTTCACCAGGCATCGCTGACTGACAGCGGCGGCAAAGACCTTTGTCCGGCCGATGAGTTTGTTGGTCATGTAGCCGCCGTAGCTCCCGCCGGTAATGCCCAGACGGCGTGGATCAATCATTCCCCGTTCGACACACGCATCCACCGCGCTGAGCAGATCGTCCATGGCCTCCTGTTTCCAGGCAATGGAGCCGGCGCAGAAGGCTTTTCCGTAACCGAGGCTGCCGCGCGGATTTGTGTAGATGACCGCAACACCGGCGCAGGCCAGAGCGTGAAACTCGTGCCAGTAGTCGGCGTTGTAAGTCGCCGGCGGGCCGCCGCGCACATACAGGACCGAAGGATATTTTTCTCCCGGCTTCTGCCCGGCGGGATGCATCAGCCAGACCTGCAGCCTGGCCTTCCCGTCACGGGTCGGAATCCAGAATTCCTCCGTGTCGGGCAGCTCATATTCGTTCAGCCAGACGTTCACTTCTGTCAATTTCAGCGACGCACTGTCCCCCGGCCGCCTGACAAAAAGCTCCGGCGGATGCTTCAGTGAGGACATCAGGTAGACCAGCGTTCCGTTCTCCGACAGCCCGAACTCCCGAATCACGGTCTCGCCCGGTATGACCACCGCAGCGGGCTCGGCAGGCCGGGACAACGACTTGAGATAAATCTGCCCACGGCCCTGGAAGGACGAGACGAAATAAAACGTCTCTCCATTCCCGCTCAGGCAGAACGGTCGTCGTGCGGTTCCGTATTCCGTGCGGTTTCCGGCCGGCGGGTTGATTCCGTGGCAAACGGCATCCTCCGTCTCCTCCATCAGGCGACGGATCTCCCCATTCTCCAGATGGATGGCAGCCGGCAGCAGAATCACACTTCCATCCACAGTCTCCGGCATGGAGACAAAGAGCAGTTCTTCTCCGGAGGGAGAAAAGAGCGGAAACCCGTCCACATACACGCCCTGGTTGTCTGTCAACTGCCGGAGGCCGCTTCCATCCTTTTCGCAGAGAAACAGTTCCGGCTGCCGTCCGAACGCCCCGGTATGGGGATATCCGTAAAACGCGACCCGTTCTCCGTCGGGTGACAGACAGGGCCAGCAGGCCTCCGGACCGTCTGGGGTGAGCAGGGTCTGGGAACCTGTGCGCAGGTCAATCCGCGCGATGTGAGGCATCTCGCCATGACGCATGCCATGCCACTCATCCATTTTATAGGTCAGATCCGTAATTTCATACGGCCTGTACTCCAGATCCTCTTCCCAGGCCCTTTGTTCCGCGTCCGTCATCAGAGAAAAGGCCGACCCTGCCTTGATTTCCTCCGGCCACAGATTCATTTCAATTGCCGCCGTTCGCCCATCCGCGGAAAGAGAATACCTTGTTACCCCGTGCCGCGCGGTGCTCAGCCGAACCTCGGCCCCGGTTTCCGGCTGCAGCCGGTACAGTTGTGAGAGGCCGCTCCGATCCGAAAGATAGTACAGGGCGCCGTCCAAGTCGAACTGTGGCTGTTCAAAACGAATTCGATTTTCCCCCGGGAAGAGGGGCTCTATCGTTCCCTTTTCCAGATCCGCCAAAAGAAGATGGGAGAAGAACGCGCCGCTCTCCTCATCTCCTCTGCTGCAGACGCAGGCAGCCCGGCGTCCATCCCGGGATACCGTTACCGCTGAGAGATAGCGCAGCTTTCCCATATCCTGCGGCGTAAAACATTTCTTTTTCATTGGTCGTTCCTCCTTCCCAGGCAGTCCTTCAACACGCGCAGCGCATTTTGGCAACAGATCTTTTCAACCAGAAAATCCGGGTACCGGTGCGCTAACGCCTGAACCAGCTTTCCGGTTTCTCCATAATCAGCGAGTTCAAGTTCGCAGGTGATTCCATCGAAGTCCGAACCCAATGCTACAGCGTCTGACCCGGCGACCTGCAGCATGTATTCAACGTGCCGGAGGATATCGTCTACGCAGGTTCTTTTGCTGTTGCAGCGCAGAAACTCCGCATTGTAATTGACGCCGACTACGCCGCCGTGATCAGCCAGAGCACGCAGCTGGGCATCTGTCAGATTCCGCGGATGGTCGCACAGGGCGCGTGCGCAGGAATGGGAAGCGACAAAGGGTTTTCTGCTGACCCGCGCCACATCCCAGAAGCCGCCCTCTGAAAGATGAGACACATCCACAACCATTCCAAGCCGTTCCATTTCTTCCAGAACCTGAAACCCAAAGAGCTTGAGACCTTTTGCATGTTCCACGGGCTTTGCGCTGTTCGGACTGCCAATGCAATTGTCATAGTTCCACGTCAGCGTCAGCATGCGCACGCCCTTTTCATAAAGTTCTTTCACACGCTCCAGACGGCCCTCCAGCAGCGCGCCGTCTTCAACCGTCAGAACGGAAGAGATCACCCCGGCAGCCTGATGTGCCTTCAGCTCCTGCAGCGTTCGGGTCGGGGCAATGCGCCCCGCATTTTGCTCCATCTCCCGTTCATACAGCCGGTGGATGTCCTGAAAAAGCTCGTACGGCCTCAGGCGCCTGCCATCCCGGAGCAGGCCTTCAAACGGGAGGAAGATCGCAAAGCACTGTGCAAGGGCCCCGCCGCGTTCCATTTTTTCCAGATCCAGATGACCGTCATTTCGGCAGAGGCCGCAGTTTTCCAGATAGCAGCGCAATAGCGTGTCGCAGTGCAGGTCAAACAGCTTCATGCGCAAATCCCTTTTTCTCAATGGCGGCATACACCCGCTCCAGAGCGTCCTGAACCTGTTTCCTCGGACTTGACAGGTTTATGCGGGTCATGCTTCCGCAGCCCTCCCCGTAAACTTCCCCGGTTTCCACCGCAAACAGCGCCTCATGGAGAAAGAAGTCGTGCAATGCCTGCCCCTGCAGGCCGAGAAAACTCCAGTCCACCCAGCAGACGCTGGTGCCCTCGGTTGCGAAAAGATGCGTCTGGGGAAGTCTGGATCGCAGGAACTGCGCGGTATATTCGGCGTTTCCTCCGATGTAATCCCGCACCGCTTCAAACCACTGCCTGCCGGCTTCAGAATAGGCGCCCAATACGGCGGCATACTCAAACGGGCCGACGCTTCCGTAGTGATCGGCGTATTTTTGCATCTCAAAGCGCGCACGAAGACGTTCATTAGGAATGATGGCATGCGCATGATTCACCCCGGTAAAATTAAAGGCTTTCCCCAGCGAAGTGACTGTGATCGCATAGTCCTGTCCCTCGGGAATCGAGGCGTACGGCGTCGCGCTCTGTCCTGTGAAAACCATCTCGCCAAAGATTTCGTCGCTGAGGACAAGCTTTTCGTACTTTCGGGAGATTCTTGCGACTTCCTGAAGTTCCTGCCTTGTCCAGACACGCCCGATTGGATTATGGGCATTACAGAGGATCAGCAGTTTGTTATTCGGATCAGCCATCTTCTCTTCCAGATCGGCAAAATCCATCTCGTAGCGCCCGTTCACAATTTTCAGCCGGTTATGAACCGTCTTCCGGTTCTGGCGTCGGGCAGCCTGCTCGTAGCGATAATATACCGGCGTCTGAACAATGATGCTCTCCCCTTCGTGGCTTGTCATTCGAATCGCTTCCGCCACGGAATAGATGGTTCCAAGCGTGGGTACAATCCACTCTTTTTGAATCGCCCAGTCACGCATCTCCCGATGCCACCAGATCACGGCGTCGTAGTATTCCCGGGTGGGAATGGTAAACCCGTAGATCCCGCGCTGCACTATGGCGCTAATGGATTCCATAACGGATGGGGCGGTCTTAAAGTCCATCTCCGCAGCGGCGAAACTGACAATCCCATGCTGCTTCAGCACATCAGGCGTGATGAGGTCTTTCATATTCCCGATATCCTGCCGCTTAACCGTTTCATCAATAATACCCATCGTTTGTCCCGTTCCTTTCTCTATTTAAAAAACGCAAACCCGATTGCAGTTCATTGTGCGTGTCAGCCTGCCTGTGTGCTTTGCAGCTCCGCCGGCCGGTATTGTTCCCGCGCGAACGTGAAGCCCTGGCCTCGCACTTCCTTGACCTGCACAATGGAAATGAATGCCCGCGGGTCCTCTGCATGAATCATTTCCGTTACCTGATAGAGTGCGCGAGGATGAATGACAGCGAGAATCGCCTCCTGCCTGGTCCCGCGTATTCCGGTTTCAACCTGAAGCATCGTCAGCCCCATATTCAGTTCATGGAGCAGCTTCTGACGAATCCGCTGATTGTTCTCTGAGATGACAAACAGTTGAAGCTGTGATTGTCCCAAAATCATCACGCGGTTGAGGGTAAAGGACGTCATTACGGAAAAAACAATCCCATACAGGATCTGTTCAAAGCTGGAAAAGAAGGCCTGCGGGAGCAGCACCAGCACATCACACAGAATCAGCAGCGGAGCAACCGGAAGATGTGTCCAATGACCAATGGCAAGGGCAAGATTATCCGTACCGCCGGATGCTCCGCCGCTTCGCACAATCAGACCCACACCGCATCCCATCAGGGCTGCGCCCATCACTGCGGCAAGAAAAAGATCCTGAACAAGCGGCCAGCTCACCGGCAACCGCTCTGCCAGCGCCAGGATCAGGGGATACAGGATAGAACTGGCAACTGAGCCAATAAACAGCGTTTTTCCTTTCGCCAGGGTCCCCAATAGCAGGAAAAGTCCGTTTGCCACAGCAATCCCCCAGACGGGATTCAGGCCGAAATAGTGCGAAAGCGACAGACCGATCCCGGTTGAGCCTCCCAGAATAATCCCCGTTGGGCGAATAAACAGAAGAACACTGATTGCAATGAGAGCGTTTCCCAACAGAAGAGAAGCCGCTGCGTTTAAATTCTTTTTTAGGATGCTTCCGTTTTGCATTTCGCTACCTCCAGCAAAGTTGAGGATACCGTATCACAATATTGACAATTTGTCAATTGCTATTGACAAATTGTTTTCACTGAACTATACTGCATTCATCTCAAACAAAGGAGCCAACTATTATGATGATTGAAAAAAGAATTGAGGAACTTGGTATCCGCCTGCCGGAGGCTTCCCCTCCAAAAGCGCTGTATCTTCCCGTCCGCCAGCTTGGCAACGCTCTGTTCGTTGCCGGTCAGGTGCCGATGTTCGATGGCGCTATGCGCTTTCCCGGCCATGTAGGAGCAGAGGTCTCGCTGGAAGAAGCGCAGGAGGCCGCGCGGCTATGCATCGTCAATATGCTTTCCGCACTGCGGGCTTATCTCGGCGACCTCGACCGGGTCAAAAATGTTGTGAAGGTACAGGCCTTCGTCAACAGCAAAACCGGCTTCAACCAGCAACACATTGTTGTGAATGCCGCCTCTCAGCTCCTGTATGATGTTTTTGGCGAGGCCGGTCGTCATTCTCGCACTGCAGTAGGGGTCAATCAGCTTCCGATGGACGCCCCGGTTGAGATTGAAGCAATCATTGAAATCTGACATGGATCAAAGGGAGAGCCTTTTAACAGGATGGTGAGTTTTGATGGTAAATGAAAAAATGGCGGCGCTTGGAAAAAAGCGCTCCTGCATCCGGGAGCTTTTTGAATACGGGTTGCGCCAGGCGGTTGTTTTGGGCGCAGAAAAAGTGTACGATTACTCCATAGGCAATCCATCTATCCCTGCGCCGGCTGAGGTCGACGAGGCGTTTGTAGAGATCGTACGCGGCCGGAGCAACCTGGCCGTGCATGGCTAGAGGTGACCAACTATAAAAAGTCAAGTACTTTTTGAAGAAAATTTGTGTAGTCATTTCAGGGTATACTAACGCACTTCTGAAAAAGGAGAACATTTTCATGTCCTGTACAACTGTTCTGGTTGGCAGAAAAGCCAGCAACGACGGCTCCACCATGATCGCCCGGACGGACGACGGCCACTTCGATGTAAAGAAGCTGGTTGTGGTTGAGCCGAAGAAACAGCCGAAAAAGTATCGTACCATTCTGTCACATCTGGAAATATTACTGCCGGACCACCCTCTACGCTACACCGCCTGCCCCAGCGTCGACCCGAAGCAGGGCGTCTGGGCCGCTACCGGCATCAACGCGGCAAACGTCGGTATGACCGCTACCGAGACCATCACCACAAATCCCCGCGTCCTCGCGGCCGACCCGCTGGTGGAATACAAAAAAGCCCCCTCCCGGCGGGAGAAGGATATTCCCGGCGGGATTGGGGAAGAAGACCTTGTCGTTCTTATTCTGCCTTATATCCGCAGCGCCCGTGAAGGCGTGCTGCGCCTGGGCACATTGCTGGAGCAGTACGGCACCTATGAGTCCAACGGCATCGCCTTCAACGATGAAAACGAAGTCTGGTGGCTGGAGACCATCGGCGGACACCACTGGATGGCAAGGCGCATCCCGGAAGAAGCCGTCGTGATCAACCCGAATCAGTTTGGGATGGACGGCTTTGATTTGAAAGATGCCTTCGGCGCGCAGAAAGCGAATCTCTGCTCGGCGGATCTGCGGGAATTCATCGCGGAGAATCATCTGGATTGCAATCAGAACAGCGTTTTCAACCCGCGGGAGATCTTCGGCGCCCATCGGGATATGGATCACATTTACAATACGCCCCGCGCCTGGTTTATGGGCCGTTATCTGACGCCGTATTCCCACCGCTGGGACGGAGAGAACGCGGAGTTTACTCCCGAGAGCGATCACATCCCCTGGTCGCTAGTTCCGGACCGCAAAGTTGCCGTTGAGGATGTGCAGTACCTGCTCTCCGGGCATTACCAGGGAACACCGTATAACCCCTATACCGCCCAGGACACTGGAAAGCGCGGCATGTACCGCTCCATCGGCATCAACCGTACCGGCGTCACTTCCATCTGCCAGATTCGCCCGGACGCACCGGAAGCGCTCAAAGGTCTGGAATGGATCTGCTTTGGCTCCACGACCTTCTCCTGCTGGCTCCCGGTGTACGCGAATGCATCAAAAATGCCGGACTACCTCAGCAGGGTGACGCTGGATGCGTCCACGGACAATCTCTTCTGGAGCAGCCGGCTCATCAACGCTTTGGCGGACAAGTGCTTTGCCGCCGCCTCTCAGGATATTGAGCGTTATCAGGATGCCGTGAACATTCGCGGCAGGCAGCTTGTGCGGGAATATGACCGAATAATGGCGGAGAGCGGAGACTTCTCTCGGACGGAAGAAGCCAACCGAAAACTCTGTGACATGTGTCGGGAAGAGACGGTAAAAACGCTGAACAAAGTGCTTCAGACTGCGAGCGAGAGCATGAAGAACGGCTTCCGCCTTTCCGACAACTGAAGGGAAGAAATTGGGGCGGTAAAAAAAGTCCCTATGAAAATGAAAAGAACGACGCAAGGACAATCAAGTCTGTTGCGTCGTTCTTTTTCACGAAAAAGTTCAAAAAGTCAGCCGGAAATATAGAAAATCCGGCTGATTTTTGGTATAATTAGTTATGAACAGTAACAACATCATACCCACCCGGGAATGGGACAAGGTGTTCCTCAAAAGCGAGGATGTGGACCATAGCAAGGTGACCTTTGCCAATCACTTCGGCATCACCCTCGCGGCGGATATGTATATGCCCAAAAACGCGGAAGGCAAGCTCCCGGCCGTCGCCGTATCCGGTCCGTTCGGTGCCTGCAAGGAACAGTCCTCGGGCCTCTACGCACAGGAAATGGCAAGGCGCGGCTTTTTGGCCATTGCTTTGGGAGATAATAGTCCCCAGATTTGTGGTATTGAATGGTCATAATTATACTCCTTCTTCGTTAAAAAATCTGTTCCAGTCAATAGTTTGATTCGTGTTCCAGTCAAACCCAAGGCGACTGTAAAAATGACTGGAATGAAGGAGAAACGCAATGTTCTAAACATTAAATATAGTTCTTAAAATAATTCGATTTGCGCATTTTCGTGAACTTTTATGCCGCATAAAGTTGCAAGGTGCTCAATGGGGTTCAAGAGGCCGCTGGTTCAAATCCAGTCACTCGGACCAAATAAAAGAGGGTATCGAAAGATACCCTCTTTTATTTGGTTTCGGGAGATAGCTTCGTGAACCAGCGGCCTCTTGCCCTTTCAATCCATGGCCGCGGAGCGGCCTGGGCGGCGTCCATCGCCGCACAGGCCGTGGTTCAAATCCGGTGATGGCGCTCCGTCATGAGCATCCGATCGGCGGCGCTTAGGATGATTTTTCATAAAAACCGGGCGCTGCCGGGCGCGAAAGAATCTTTCCAGGCGGCTTTGATCCGTTGTTGACAGCGGCGGGGAGGGGCGGTATAATCAAGCGGATTCTTACAAAACGGAGAGAAAACAAGCCATGAGCTATGAAATCATCAAGAGACAGGACCCGGAGCTCTACGCCTCCATGATGCGGGAGCTGCAGCGCCAGCGGGATCATATCGAGCTGATCGCCTCGGAGAACTTTGTCAGCCCCGCCGTGCTGCAGGCCATGGGCAGCCATCTGACCAACAAGTACGCCGAGGGCTACCCCGCCGCCCGCTACTACGGCGGCTGCCAGTATGTGGACGAGGTGGAGTATCTGGCCATCGAGCGGGCCAAGAAGCTCTTCGGCGCCGAGCACGCCAACGTCCAGCCCCACTCCGGCTCCAACGCCAACATGGCTGTATATATCGCCCTGCTCCAGCCCCACGACACCATCCTGGGCATGGATCTGACCCACGGCGGTCATCTGACCCACGGCTCCCGGGCTTCCATTTCCGGCAAGTATTTCAACGCCCAGTTCTACGGCGTGGATCGGGAGACCGAAACCATCGACTATGACAAGGTGCGGGACAAGGCCAAGGAGGCCCGCCCCAGGCTGATCATCGCCGGCGGCAGCGCCTATCCCCGCTTCATCGACTTCAAGACCATGCGCCAGATCGCGGACGAGGTGGGCGCCTGGCTCATGGTGGACATGGCCCACATCGCGGGTCTGGTGGCCGCGGGGCTGCACCCCAACCCGGTGCCCTACGCCCATGTGGTGACCACCACCACCCACAAGACCCTGCGGGGTCCCCGGGGCGCCCTGATCCTCTGCAAGGAGGAGCTGAAAAAGAAGATCAACTCCGGCGTGTTCCCCGGCACCCAGGGCGGCCCGCTGATGCACATCATCGCGGCCAAGGCCGTCTGCTTCGGGGAGGCGCTGACGCCGGAATTCCGCGCCTACCAGGGCCAGATCCTGAAAAACGCCGCCGCCCTGGCCGAGGAGCTGCGGAGCCGGGGCGTGCGCCTGGTCTCCGGCGGCACGGACAACCATCTCATGCTGGCCGACACCATGAGCCGGGGCAAGACCGGCCATGAGGTGCAGGAGCTGCTGGACAAGGCCAATATCACCGCCAACAAGAACACCATCCCCTTCGACACCCAGTCCATGCGGCAGACCAGCGGCATGCGCTTCGGCACCCCTGCCGTCACCACTCGGGGCATGAAGGAGGAGGAGATGCGCCGCATCGGCGCCGCCATCGCCCGCCTGATGGACGAGGGGGAGGCCGCCGTGCCCCAGGTGCGGGAGGAAATGATCGAGCTTTGCCGCCGCTTCCCCCTGTACCCGGAGCTCTGAGGAAGAGAAGATGGATCAAAAAGAGCGGATGCTGAAAAACCTGCCCTACAAGGCCTGGCTGGACGGGCTGACCGAGGAGCGGCGCGCCTGCCAGGAGAAGCTCTGGGCCTTCAACAATCTCCCGCCGGAGCGCTGGGACGAGCGCCCCGCCCTGCTGAAAGAGCTGCTGGGCGGTCTGGGGGAGCGGTCGAAGCTCCTGCCGCCCCTGCGCTGCGACTACGGGTACAATATTTTCCTCGGCGAGGATGTAGAGATCAACTACAACCTGACGGTGCTGGACGTGGGCCGGGTCCGCATTGGGGATCGGGTGCTCATCGCCCCCAATGTGAGCATCTACACCGCCGGCCACCCCATCCACCCCCAGTCCCGCCGCTCCGGCTATGAGTACGGCATCGACGTGAGCATCGGGGACGACGTGTGGATCGGCGGCAGCGTCACCATCCTGCCCGGCGTGCACATCGGCAGCGGCACGGTCATCGGCGGCGGCAGCGTGGTCACGAAGGACATTCCTCCCATGGTGGTGGCGGCGGGCAACCCCTGCCGGGTGCTCCGCCCGATCACGGAGGAGGACCGGGATTATTACTTTCAGCGCCGCCCCTTCGACGTGACGGACTACTGATTTTCACAACAGCAACTGAAATTGCACACGGACGAGCTCCGCGTGCAAATTTTTTTGTTTTTTTCAAAACAGTTGAAACCTTTTCCGCATCTCATCCGTTATACGGACAGAGAAGCGCCGGAGAGAAGCAGAGAGCGGAGCGCAGGCTTCGTCCCGCTTGACGGGAACGGAGCGGCGCGGCCTTCTTCTGACGCGAGCGCGAGGCAACAAAGGATACACGCGTTTCGTATTTGAAAAAGAAAGAGAGGGGAGCGCATGGAAGCGGAGCTGGAATTCGCCAGCATGAGTCTGCGGACGATCTATCGGGAATTTATGCCCTCGGTCTATCGCATGGCCTTCAGCTACATGCAGAACCATCCGGACAGCGAGGACGTGGCCCAGGAGGCCTTTCTGCGCCTGGCCCAGAGCGGGAAGAGCTTTGCCGACAAGCGCCAGGTGCAGGCCTGGCTGATCCTCACGGCGGCCAATCTTGCCAAGGACATGCTCCGGCGCAGCAGGCGCAGGGAGCTGCCCCTGGAGACGGCGGAGAACCGCCCCGCCCCCGGGGAGGCGGGGACGAGCCTGCGGGCGGCGGTCCTGGCCCTGCCGGACCGGTACCGCAAGGTCATTTACCTGCATTATTACGAGGGTTACTCGGTGGAGGAGCTGGCAAAGCTCCTGCATCGACCGGAGGGAACGATCAAAACCTGGCTTCGCCGGGGGCGGGACAGCCTTCGGGAAAGTCTTGGAGCGGAAGGAGGGATCGACTTATGACGATGGAAGCAGCGGTCAAGAGCGTATTTGGCCCCATGGGACCCACGCCCGGCGCGGAGGAGCGGATCTGGAAGGCCATCGACAAGGGCCTGCACGGCAGGGCCAAGGCGGCGGAGGTCCGCTTCCGGCCCCGGCGCGCCAAAAAGCCCCTGCTGATCGGCGCGGCGGCGATCCTGGCGCTGGTGCTGCTGACGGCGGCGGTGATCCGGCACATGCCGGCGGAGCGGCCGGAGAGCATCCATCCCGCGGATGAGGCGGAGGAGCCCAGCCCGGAGGCGGAGGAGCCCGTGCTGATCCCCACTGTGCGGCAGATCGCGCTGATCAACGCCCGGGTGGACGGCAAGGAGATCCTGGATCTCACCGAGGAGGGCCGCTATCTGGCCCGGGCGGTGCTGCCCGAGGGCTATACCGTGGATCACTGGGAAGTGAACGGCGAGCCTGTGGACGCGGGCGGCAGGCTCTACAGTCTGGAATTTGACAGCGAGGGCGTCTGGAAGGTGGAGGCGGTGCTCCGGGAGGAGCGGCGCGTGACCTGCGTCAACGCCTACCTGCAGTTTGTGGACGAGGACGGGCAGCCCGCGGGCTGGATGTACGAGGACGTCTGCTTTGAGTACGACTATACCGTGCCCACCACCGGCGAGCGCCACCCCGGCGGCACGATCACGGCCCGCGTGCTCCCCATCGACCCGGAGGAGTATGAACCGTATTACTGGCTCATTGACGGGGAGAAATACTGGAATGGAGAAAACGGAACGCCTCCCGGGGAGATCATCCTGGACAATCTGGATCACAGCGTGCAGATTGAGCTGGTGTATCGGCACGGCTACCGGAATCGGGAGTTGTCGCAGGCAGTTGTGCTGGGCGAGGGGGGAGAGACCCCCGCGCTCCCGCAGAGGCCGGCAGACGATGTGCCCGAGAATGAGCGCCCGGCGCCGGAGGAGACCTGGCGGGAGGTGGATTATGTGCGAGACGGCGTCCCCATCGACCCGGAGGCGCCCGGACGGGACGGTCACACCCACGATTGGGTAGTGGATGAGGAGAACAGCGTGGAGAGCACCTGCACCTCAACGGGCGTACGCAGATATGTATGCTCCATCTGCGGCTGGCACTACCGGATGTGGCTGGAAAAAAAGCCGCATCAATATGATATGTGGCTGACATACAGAAACGGTCACGCGAAGGTCTGCTCGGTTTGTTGGACGTGGAAAAGCCCCTATCATACGTTGGATCCCCATGTATGGGTCACTGAAGGAGACCGGGTATACTGTAAATACTGCGGCTACGTCTACGGAAGCTGAGGTCGGAAGCGTTCCCTCCCCCGCTCCAAGAAAACCATCACATACAGCTTGTAATGGGGTGTTAAGCCGTTATAGCTGTCATAGGAGATGTTCGGGCGACATTGGGTCGGCCTTGCCTCCACCCGCGGCTGACGGAAGGGGTTGGAGGCCCGGGACAAACAAGCTCCGCAGCAAGGCAGAGGGAAGAGGGAAGCGCGGAGCCATGAGGGCATAGCTCCCTACGGCGCAGGCGGACGTTTCCCGCAGGGGCGAGAGCCGAAACGCCCGCGTGACCCCTCGTTTCCGGGCGTTTGCGGGCGCTTCGTGAAGCGCCCCTACGGCGCAGACCCACGTTTCCCCGCAGGGGCCCGGCCATGGGCTCCCCGGCGGCCCGATCCTGCGGCCCGCAGGCCGCGCAGACCGAAGGTCTGTCATTGCGAGACAGTGACCGACGTCACTGTCGTGGCAATCCGCATCCCCCGTCCCTTCCGTGTACAAGTCCCTCAGTCCGCTGCGCGGACTGCTCCCTCAAAGAGGGAGCCAAGATAGAAAGGAGAACGACATGAGCAAAACGATGATGAAAAAGGGCTTTGCCTGGCTGCTGCTGGCGGCCTGCCTGCTGACGCTGCTGCTGCCCTGGATGAAGCTGAACGTCAACGGCACCACCCTTTGGGACCTGCTCAGCCTCTTTGTGCCGGCGGACGAGGACGTGGAGCAGGTGATCCGGGAGTCTGCCGCGGAGATGTCCGTCGAGGCCGCGGAGCAGGGCTATGCCCTGGACGCCGAGGACATGAGCTTCAGCATCATCCGGGTCCTCCACGGCAAGCTCCGCGTTTGGGAGATCCCCCGGGTCGCCGCGGCGATGAGCGCTTATCTGGCGGTGGCCGTGAAGGAGGGCAATGAGGAGCTGGATCGGGAGGAGACGGAGCCGGTGTATCCGTCGATAGCGGATCAGCACGCGGAGTATGTCCGCATGATGCGGGATTTCGTCGCCGTGCTGGATCAGCTGGGCAGGCGCTGGCATACCGAGGCGCTGCTGTATTGGATCTTCCTCGCTCTGGCCCTGCTGGGGGCGATCTGCGCGGGGATCTGCGTCGCCCGGGACAAGCGCTGGGGGAGCTATGCCTTTTTCCTCACGGCGCTGGCTCTTTTCCTGCTGAATCTGATCGCGGTGCGCCGCGACAACGCCCTCCCGGAAAAGCTTTTCGGCATCGTGGGCGAGGACGAGGTACCGGCTGCACTGCTCAGCTTCGGCGCCAAGTTCTTCCATATCGGCGCCGCCTCGGCGTGCTTTGTGATCCTCGCGGCCCTGCTGGCCCTCCACGCCCGCTTTGACCTGGTCGACCTGGCCGGCCGGCTGAAGCGCAGCCCCGGGGAGACCCCGGCTGCCCCCGCCGCGGAGCTCCCGGCGCTGGCGGAGGAACCGGCCCCGCCTGCCGAAGCGGAGCCGACGGAGCCTGTGCCCGCCGCCCAGCCGGAGGAGAACCCGGAGCCCGCTGGGGACGCCCCGGAGGAGCCCGCTGCTCCCGTGGAAGGGGAAGCGTCGGGCACGGAGGGGAATGCCGTCTGAGCCTTGCGGCAAAACGCCGAATGGCGTATACTGAAAAAACGGAGCGGCCGACGCGGAAGCTGCGCTCCGAAGCCTTTTCGTATGGAAGGAAGAAGAAATATGAAGCGTTTGATCTCTGGCCTGATTTTCCTGCTCCTGGGGGGCCTTCTGGGGCTTTTGATCTGGCAGCGCGCGTCCGCGGGACAGGAGGGGCTGACGGAAAACGCCGCCCCCGACCCGTCGCCCGCGTCCTCCGCCGAAAGCGCGGCGGCGGCGCAGAGCCCCGCCCCCGCGCCCACGGAGGAGCCCGCGCCCACGCCCGAGCCCACCCCGGAGCCCACCCCCGCCCCCACGCCGGAGCCCACTCCGACCCCGGTGCCGGAGGCGCGGCAGCTCACGGTCTCGGTGTTCTGCCGGAGCAGGGAGTACCCGGAGCTGAGCGACGGCAGCTATTATACGGAGAAGGAGATCTGGCCGGGCGACACGGTGACCGTCCGGGCAGAGGAGGAGATCGGCGCGCTGTACATTCAGTGGGAGCGCCCGCCGGAGCCCTGGACGGTGTCCAGCGGCGGCGAGAGCCGGGAGCAGGGGCAGCACGGCTATGTGCATGAGTACGTCCCCCTGCCGGTGCCGAGCACGGAGGCAGAGCTGCACCTGGGCGAGGGGAAGGACACCGGCATCACGGAGATCTACGCCTTTTCCGTGGGGGTCAAGCCCGCCTGGGTACAGGACTGGGAAGAGCCCTGGGAGAACCCGGAGATCCTGGTGGTCTCCACCCACAGCGACGATGAGTTCATTTTCTTCGGCGGTCTGATCCCCAAGTACATAGACGAGGGGCGGCGTCTGCAGATGTGCTACATCGTGCGGCACACCGGAGACCGCCGCCATGAGATGCTGGACAGCCTCTGGACGGCGGGGGTGACTCACTACCCCGTGATGACCGAGTGCGCGGACATCTATGTGGACAAGCTGAGCAAGGCCCGGGAGGTCTACGGCAGCAGCTATGTGACCAATTTCCTGGTGGAGCAGCTGCGCCGCTTCAAGCCCCAGGTGGTGGTAGGCCAGGCGGAGGACGGCGATTCCGGCCATGTGGTGCATATCTTCGGCGTGGAGTGCCTGGAGCGGGCCGTGGCCCTGGCGGGAGACCCCCAGTGCCACTACGCCTCCTGGGAGCGCTACGGCGGCTGGGATGTGCCCAAGCTCTATCTGCACCTTTACGGCGAAGAGGAGGACATGGTGACCCTGGACTATGACGTGCCGCTGGAGCATTTCGGCGGCGCCACGGGCTTTGAGGTGGCGGAGCTGGCCTTCCAGCAGTGCGTCACCCAGTATAACGGCGGCCGCTATGCGATCTACGGCGCGGACAGCATCCACGACGGCCGCCGCTTCGGCCTCTACCGCAGCCTGGTGGGCCCGGACGTGGAAAAAACCGACCTGTTTGAGAATATCCCTCCGGAGGATTGAGGGAGCAGAGGACCGCCCCCTGCCATCTCCTCCGCGCCCGCCTTGCCTCCCCCTCCGGGGGAGGTGCCCAGTGCGCACACTGGGCGGAAGGGGTCGAGAGACGCGGGGTCGGGCCGCCGAGGGCGTCGGCCCCTACGGTATAGACCGACACTTCCCCCGTAGGGGCGACCTTTGGTCGCCCGCCATTGCCTCCCCCTCCGGGGGAGGTGTCAGCCGCCGACCCCCGCAAGGCGGCTGACGGAAGGGGTCGGAGGCGCATAACGAACAAACGGGCGACCGAAGGTCGCCCCTACGAGGCAGACCGTCGTTCCCCCGTAGGGGCGATTCACGAATCGCCCGCCTACTGGGTGAGCCTGCAAAGAAGGGATATCCCCCAGTCTGCCCTCCGGGCAGACAGCCCCCTTTAGGCAAGGGGGCCCATACAGAAAGGAGATCGACATGAAACGCTGGATCCCTTGGCTTTTGCTCCTGACGCTGCTGCTGACCGGCTGTGCCGGCGCCGAGCAGAGCACACCGCCAAATCCGGACGAAGCCGCCGAACAGAGCGCCCCGGCGGAGAAGGTCTACACCGCCCAGGAGGCGCGGGAGGCGCTGGGCGCCTGGCTGGAGCAGGACTGCTCCTTTGACATGCTGTTCCGCTGCCTCTCCCTGCCGGGGCAGTACGGCTACGAGGAAAAGATCAACCAGCGCTGCGCCACGGACGGCAGCTTCAGCTTCTATATCTCCGCACGCTGGTGGGACAAGGGAACCGGCGTGGACGCGGAGGATCGGGCGGAGTACCACTACGCCTGGGAGGACGAGACCTACGTCTGCACCATGAGACATAACGACGAGCCCGTGGAGCGCATCCCGATGACCCGACTGCAGCAGGAGGATCTGGATCAGTCCCGGCGGCAGATGATCGGCGTGGACACGCTCCTGCCATCTTGGGCGGAGGACTTCCGCCAGGAGCCCTTGGAGAACGCGCCGGAGCTGCTTTGCTTCCGCTATGCCCTGCCAGTGGAGCGGCTGATGCGGGAGGAGGACATGCTGAGCAAGGAGCTGGACATCGTCCTGCAGCTGCAGGAGCTGGACGCCTATCCCGAGGGGCTTTGCGTGGAGGTGAGCCTCTGCGTGGAAAAGGAGAGCCTGCGCCCTCAGAGCGTGTACTACGATTTCAGCGAGCTCACGCCCTATGTGTTTGAGGACTGGGAGCATCTGCCGGATGCCGCCGAGGACACGGCGCGGATGGAGATGCGTTTCACCTTTGACTTCGACCTGGCGGAGACGGTGCCCCTGCCCGATACCCTGCGGGAGACGGCGGAGGGCGAGCTTGCCCTGCCGGAGCCGGGTGTCATCGAGGACGGCGAATACCGCCAGCCCTTCTTCGGCCTGGCCTTCCCCCTGGAGGGCTGGGAACTGCGGGATCGGGAAGAGATCGGGCGCTTCGTTTTCGGAGATCCCCGGTACGGCTCCTTCAGCCCGGAGGAGCTCTTGCCCAAGCACATGCCCTACCCGGAGCTGATGATGCGCCGGGGCGATACCGAGATGCAGATCCTGCTGGAGCTGCCGCCCATCACCACCAGCGACGGGAGTGTTTCCTACACCCCGGCGGAGTACATGGACGCCGACGCCGGAAACCTGCCCCGGGACTATGCGAGCCTCGGCACAACCGTCTCTTCCGACGAGCGCTTTCAGACCGAACTCTGCGGCATGGCCTTTGAGGGCTACCGCCTCCAATTCCGCTTTGAGACCGGAGAAACGGTCATGACGATCCTCACCACAGAGAGAAACGGCGTGTTTTTCACCATCATGATCAACTGCGTCGGCGAAGATGAGACCGATGACGTTCTGGCGAGCTTTACTCCCTTGGATTGAGATCGGTCATTTTTGAATACGGAGGGACAGAGCAATGAAACATCAGAAAAGCTGGATCCTCTGCCTGCTGCTGGCCGCGGCGCTGCTGGCAGGCTGCACGGGAGGGGGGCAGTCTTCCCCGCCGGAAGCGACCGCGCCGACGGCGGAGCCTGCGGTCACACCGACGGCGGTTCCGCTGGATCCGGAGCTGCCCGCCGGAGAGTTGACAGAAAATAATAATACATACAATTATGTTAACCAAAAGCTGGGCTTCGGCTGCAGGCTGAACGAGGATTGGTTTATGGTACAGCAGGAGGATCCGCAGCCCAGCGCGGCGAGAGGCCGTGTGAGCTTTACGGATCTGTCCGCCCAGCGGATGGACGCCTGCGCGGGGCTCAACATCCTGGTGGAGGATGTGACGCTTCCCGCCGGAGGGACGGAGAGCCCGGAGAGATACCGGGATCTGAGCCTTCCGGCTGTGCAGCAGCAGCTGGAGGACTTCGGCTGCACGAACATCCACGTGGAAGCCAACACCTTTGTTTTCGTCGGTGAGGAGTACCCCGGCATCCGCTTCACCTGCACCACGCCTGTCCAGGATTGGTACTGCCAGCAGATCGTGATCGGCTGCGGAAACTATGCCGTCACCGTATCGCTGAGCAGCTATGACGCGGATTTCCTGGACGAGCTGGCCGCGCTGTTCTATCCCCTGGAGGGGGGCGGGCAGCCCGCCGCGCCGGAAGAGAACGCTTCCCCTTCGAACCAGATCGGGATCGAGGACGGTGTGTATCGCCAGTCCGCCTTCGGAATCGGGATCTCGGTGGAGGACTGGGAGCTGATGGATCGGGATGCGATCGGACAGGCTCTCTTCGGCATCCCCGACTACGCCTCCTACAGCAGGGAGGAGCTGCTGGCAAATCATATCCCCTATGTGGAGCAGATGATGACCCGGGATATGACCACGGTGCAGCTCACGCTGGAGCAGCCGCCCATCACAGGCGGCGACGGCAGCGTTTCCGACACCCCGGCGGAGTACATGGACGCCATGTCCCGCGCCATTCCTGCGGACTTCGCGGAGCTGGGCATCCCTGTCGCCGACCACGAGCGTTTTCAGACCGAGCTCTGCGGCCTGGCCTTTGAGGGCTATCGCTGCTATGTCAGCTATAACGGCGTTGAAATGTTCCAGACCATGCTGACCACGGAAAAGGACGGCCTGTTTTTCACGATCTATATCACCTGCCTGGGCACGGACGAGAGCGAGGCTGTTCTGGCCGGCTTCTTCCCGCTGGACAGAAGCGGAAGCGAGGACACGCCATGAAAACCCGCTGGATCGTGCTGATCGCCGCCCTGGCGACAGCCGCGGTGGTGGTGCTGGGGCTGCTGCGGTAAGCACGGTGCGCTGCCGAGGACGCCGACCCCTACGGCGCAGACGGGCGTTCCCCCCGTGTCATTGCGAACCAGTGACCGATGTCACTGGTGTGGCAATCCGCATCCTCCGTCCTTGGGTCAGGAAGAACGGATCGCCGCACCAGTGTGCGCATCAATGTCGTTAAGGAAAAATTCGAGAGCAAAAAGAGGGTGTGCGCTATAAAGAAAAAATTGTTATGGATCATGAACAATGTGTTACTGTGCATTTCCGCTCTTTATGTGGTTCCGTTTATCCTTTTTGAGACAATAGATGAACTTTTTGGCCCTGCTCAGACCGAAAGAATCCTTCACAAACTGAAAATTCCGCTACAGTACAACCAAGTGGTTTTGTGGGGAATCGTTTTTATCAGCATTTTTTGCGCATCAGTCTATTTTCGATATAAAATGAGAAAAAAGGGCTTCTAAAGAAGGCGGTGTTTATGGACGAAGTACTGTATGTGATCTGCAGGGGGATCGTCTTGTTTTTCGTGAAGCGCATTCCAGAGCCCCTGTGGCAAAGCTTGACCATGCGCAAGAGGGGCGTAAGAATTGCCGCGATCCTGCTATTCTATTTGGTGGTCTTCGCCCTGATGGCGGTTTTGATCTATGGGCTCTGCTGCATCTTCCCCGGATTCAGGACCATGGTGTAAAAGCACAGAGGACGGTACAGTGTGTTGGTATTTGTGGGAGTGGGACGGACAAGCGGACGACCAATGGTCGTCCCTACGATGCAGACCCCCGTTCCCCGTAGGGGCGATAGCCGAATCGCCCGCGGACACAGGCAACGTGCGATAGAACAGCGGAGCCATGAGGGCATGGCTCCCTACGGCGCAGACCGACGTTTCCCCATTGGGGCCCGGCCTGCCCTTCCGCGTTTTCCGAAAAAAGATCGAAAGGAGCATTGGACATGAGAAAAACACTTGCCCTCCTGCTTGCGCTGCTGACGCTGCTGTGCCTGACGGCCTGCGGCGAGGAGACCACGCCCGCCGCGACCGAAGCGCCCGCCGCCGAGGCAACCGCCCCGGCGGAGACGCCGGAGCCGCAGCCTTACCCCATCCTCGGGCAGACGCGCCTGGAGGACTGCACGCTTGCCGTCCACTACGTCGACGCGGACGTATATTTTTATTATCCTTTGACCTTGGAGGGGCTGCTTGCGGACGAAAGCGACGAAAGAGATACGCATCACATGACAGTCCCCGGCACAGAGCTCCTGGAAAACGAGCGCTTCCTCGCGCTTCTGGAAGAGTTGGATCCGGAGGAGCTGCCGCCGGAGCAGGACCTGGCGAACTATTCCAGCAGGATCACGCCGACGGTCTATTACGTTCTGACGGATCAGAACGGGAAGAAGCTGTTTGACGTGGGCATGGGCTGGGACAATGTGGAAGACGGAGGCTATCTGATAGAGTCGGTCAATTTCAACGGGGAAAAGATCCCCTTCGACGAGCGTTTTTATTTCTGCGTGGAGCCTTATTTGTTGTATTCCCATTATGTCACGGGTTTTTGCACGGTGGAGTTCATGGCGGAGCGGCCGCCCATCACCTCCAGCGACGGCAGCATTTCCAACACCCCGGCGGAGTATATGGACGCCAAGTCCCGCAGCATCCCGGCGAATTATGAGGGCATGGGCATCCCTGCCGCCGACCACGGGCGCTTTCAGAGAGAACTCTGGGGCCTGGATTACGAGGGTTACCGCTTCTCTTACGACTTCAGCGGTGTGAAGATGTACCGGACCATGCTGTGCACGGAGAAGGACGGCATCTTCTTCACCATTATAATCGCCTGCAGCGGCGCGGACGAGACCGAGGAGATCCTTGCCGGCTTTTATCCGTGGCCTTAGCATAGCGCCGAGACTCATGCGCCCATAAATCCGCACAAACAGGCTGCCGGGGGCGTCAGCCCCTACGATGCAGACCTTGCCTCCCTCTTTGAGGGAGGTGTCGCGGCGCGTCTCACGCAAGCGCCGTGACGGAGGGAGTCCCGCAGGGAGCGACCCTTCGCCCCTGATCGCTCCGCGGACACAGGCAATGTGCGATAGAATAGCGGAGCCATGAAGGCATGGCTCCCTACGGCGCAGACCGACGTTCCCCCGTAGGGGCCGACGCCCTCGGCGGCCCGTAGTTTTCCATGGACACAGAAAACCGCCCTCTGTGTTCCTGGAACAGCTTGTGAAAAAGGGTGTTTTTACGTTGCGTACCGAGAGAAAAGCAGTTTGAACGAAACGGAGGGAGAAGATGAGCAAGCGAGCGTTTTCGGCGATTCTGTTGCTGCTGATCTTGATTTCCGTTTTTCTTCCGGCCTGCGGACAGGAGGAAAACGCGGCGGATCGGGATCGTGCAGATCGCGGGGTTCTGACCGTAGAGAAACAGAAGGAGCTCATGAATAAGGTTAAGGTTATGCCGGAGTGGGAACGCAACGAATGGGAGAATCTGGACGAAACCGGCTACTTCACGGGGGAAGAATTCGTCCCCGACGCGGAAACCGCGATCGAGCTGGGGACCGTCCTTCTCCGCAGATTTCAAAAAAGCGGCTTTTTCTCCGGCTATGCTCTTCAGCGCGTCGAGTACCAGGACGAGCCGGCGATTTGGGTGATCTCCTGCTGGAGAGACGCCGACGCGGAGGAAAGCGGCGCAAAGGTCTGCTTTGCCATGCGGAGAGATAACGCGCAGGTCGTGTGCATATGGCTGGGCGAGGAGGGAACCGAGGCGAAGCCTGGAGAAGGGGCTGCGGAACGGTATCGTCTGACCGATGAAAACAAAGCGGCGCTCCTGCAGAATGTGCGGAAGCTGCCTGAAAGCGAGCGCAACTGCTGGGAGCGGATCGACGACAGCCGCAGATTCACAGAGCCCTGCGTTCCGGACGCGGAAACGGCCATGTTTTACGGATACGCGCTGCTGCAGCGATTTCAGCGAGAGGGTTATTTTCCTCGCGAAGTGCCACAATTGATCATGTACCAGGAGGATCCTTTGATTTGGATTGTCTCTTGCTGGGAGGATGTAGGACCGGATGTCCTGTGCGCCGACGAATGCTTTGTAATCAGCGCAAGCGACGCGCAGGTCATCGCCTTTTATCCCGAAGGCGGTTGAGTGAAGCGCCGGTGGTGTCAGCCCCTGCGGCATAGACCCCCGTTCCCCGCATGGGCGATAGCCGAATCGCCCGTGTATCCAGCCGTTTCCGCGCGTCTGCGGGCGCATCGTGATGCGCCCCTACGGCGCAGACCGACGTTTCCCCATTGGGGCCCGGCCTGCCCTTCCGCGTTTTCCGAAAAAAGATCGAAAGGAGCATCTGCCATGAGAAAAACACTTGCCCTCCTGCTTGCGCTGCTGACGCTGCTGTGCCTGACGGCCTGCGGCGGGGAGACTGCAGAGGAGCCTGCGCCCACAGGCGAATGGCGCATGACAAAAGAGACTCAATACTACGCTGACGGCAGCCTCATGATGTGGACCGAGTACGAGTACGACGACCGGGGCAATTTGACCAAGGAAACACATTATGATGCCGACGGCAGCGTCGAGTACTGGGTCGAGTACGAGCGCGACGAGCGGGGAAATCTGATCAAAGGGACGAGCCATAAAGCCGACGGCTGGGTCTTTAACTGGTTCGAATACGAATACGATGATAAGGATCTCAGGAGAAAGGCAACGGTTTACGACGCCTACGGCGAGGTCGAAGCATGGCACGAGTACGAGTACGACGACGATGGAAAACGGATCAAATGGACCCAATACGACGCCGCCGGCAATTTTGACGGTTACTGGTTCGAATACGAGTACGACGACCAGGGCAGGGAGATCAAGCTGACGATGTTCCGCCCCGACGGCAGCCTTATTCGCTGGGAAGAATTTGAATATGACGCCCAGGGCAGATGGATCAAGGAGCGGGCTTTTTACGGGGACGGGAGCGTCCAGCTTTGGCGCGAGTGCGAGTACGACGACCAGGGCGATTTGACCAAAGTGACATCCTATAACCCCAACTGGGGCGTCGATTCCTGGGATATATACGAGTATGACGACCAGGGCAACGAGCGCAAAGCGACGTTTTTCAATCAAAACGGCGACGTCGTGAATTGGCTGGAATACGAGTGGCAGTTTTACGAAAACGCCCCGACAACGGAGAAATAAATCTGCGTCCCCCGTCCCGCGCTCCCGCAGGGGCGGCCTTTGGCTTCCCGCGGTGAAAACAGAACGAACCCCTGCCGAAACCGGCAGGGGTTCGCTCTTTGCACGATAGGAAATCGCGCAAAACTCAACGGGAAAGCGTTGCGCTTACAGCTCCGCGATGACCTCGCACTCCAGCAGCACGTCCTTGGGGAGTCTGGCGACCTCCACGCAGGAGCGGGCGGGGAAGGGCTCGGTGAAATACTGGGCGTAGATGGCGTTGATGGCGCCGAAGTCGTTCATGTTCTTGATGAACACGGTGGTCTTGACGGTCTTGCTGAGGTCGGAGCCGGCGGCCTTCAGCAGCTCGCCCAGGTTTTTGAAGACCTGATGGGCCTGGGCCTCCAGACCCTCGGCCAGCGCGCCGGTCTCGGGGATGATGGGGATCTGCCCAGAGGTGTAGACCAGATTGCCCACGATCTGGGCCTGGGAATAGGGGCCGATGGCGGCGGGCGCTTTGTTGGTAGAAACAGCTTTCATTACAAATCTCCTTTCCATATAGGCTCCCCTGAAAGGGGAGCTGGCATCCGCCGTCTCACGCAAGGCGGATGACTGAGGGGTATGCTAAGCAGAGAAAACGTTGATGAACGGGTCCGGCCATGGGCTGGACGCCGACCTCCACAGGGGGAGGGGCTCACTCCGACTCGGTCTCCACATACACGCCCATGGCGGAGATGGCGTCGATGCAGGCCTGGCCGTGCTCCGCGCCGCCCACCTCGCAGGTCACGTGGACGTTGGTCTGGCCCGGATTCAGCCGGCGGTAGAGCTGGTCGTGGGAGATGGAGATGACGTTGGCGCGCTTTTCCGCCAGGACGTTCAGCAGCTGCACCAGGCTGCCCGGACGGTCGGCCAGGGTGGCGACGAACTTGAGGCGCCGGTTGCGGGCCACCAGGCCCTGCTCGATGATGTTTTGCAGGAAGCTCACGTCCACGTTGCCGCCGGACATGAGGCAGACCACCCGCTTGCCCTTCACGTCGATCTTGCCGCTGAGCACGGCGGCCAGAGGCGTGGCGCCGGCGGGCTCCACGATCTGCTTGCAGCGCTCCATCAGCAGCAGGATGGCGTTGGCGATCTCCTTCTCGGAGACGGTGACCACCCCGGCGGCGTATTTGTTGATCAGATCCACCGTGATGTCCCCGGGGACCTTGACGGCGATACCGTCGGCAATGGTGGCGGCGGTCTCGGTGGTGACCAGCTTCTTCTGCTGGAAGCTCATGGCGATGGCGGGGGCTCCCTCGGCCTGGACGCCGTAGACCTTCACCCGGGGGTTCAGCAGGTGGGCCGCCAGGGCCATGCCGGCAAGTAAGCCGCCGCCGCCGGCTGGGACGATGATAATGTCCGCCGTGGGCAGATCGCCCAGGATCTCCAGCGCCAGGGTGCCCTGACCGGCGATGACCTCCAGGTCGTTGTAGGGGTGCAGGAACTTGGCGCCCTCCTCCTCGCAGATGCGGAGCGCCTCGTTATAGGCGTCGTCATAGCAGGAGCCGGTGAGCACCACCTTGGCGCCGTAGCCCTCGGTGGCCTGGACCTTGGCGATGGGGGCGGCCTTGGGCATGACGATGGTGGCGGGGATGCCGAAGCGGCTGGAGGCGTAGGCCACGCCCTGGGCGTGGTTGCCGGCGGAGGAGGCCACCACCGGGCACTTCTCGCCCCGCTCGATCATGCAGGCGATCTTGTTGGACGCGCCGCGGATCTTGAAGGAGCCGGTTTTCTGGCGATTTTCGCATTTCAGATAGATCTGGCCGCCGGTGGCCTTGGAGAAGGTGGAGGACAGATCCAGCTCGGTATGATGCAGGATGGGTTTGAGACGCTCGGCTGCACGTTCAAAATCGTACAGTTCCAATTCCATGTTAATCCCTCCAAATATCGGTATGCGAAAGCAAGATGCTGTGTACATTGTAAAACAATCGGAGTAGAATTGCAATCGGGAATCCAAAAAAAGGAACAGGGAAGGCGCCCTCGCCGCATAGCGGGCGCGGGGGCGCATAGAATGAAGGGAAACGTGTTGGGAAAGGGGATAGACATGAAAAGCTGTCGGATCGGGATTTTGGGCGCCACCGGCGCCGTGGGACAGGAGATGCGGAAGATCCTGGAGGAATACCGGCTGCCGGTGACAGAGCTGCGCCTGCTGGCCAGCGCCCGCTCGGCGGGGGCGCGGCTGCCCTTCGCGGGGCGGGAGCTGCCGGTGCGGGAGACCACGGAGGACGCCTTCGCGGGGCTTGACTATGTCCTGGGCGCGGTGGAGGCGGAGCAGTCGCGCCGCTGGGCTCCCGCCATCCGCCGCAGCGGCGCGGTGTACATTGACAACAGCTCCGCCTTCCGGCTGGAGCCGGGGGTGCCCCTGGTGGTGCCGGAGATCAACGGGGCGGACGCCTTTGCCCACAGCGGGATCATCGCAAACCCCAACTGCTCCACGGTGATCAGCCTCATGGCGGCGGCGCCCATCCACCGCCTCTCGCCCATCGAGAGCATGACGGTCAGCACCTACCAGGCGGTGTCCGGCGCGGGGCAGGCGGGACTAAAGGAGCTGGAGGAGCAGCTGCGGGCCATCGCCGCGGGGGAGGAGCCCGTGCACAAGGTCTTTCCCGCCCAGATCGCCCTGAATGTGATCCCCTTCATCGGCGCGGAAACGGAAAACGGCTACACCGACGAGGAGATGAAGCTGCAGAACGAGGGGCGGCGGATCCTGCACGCGCCGGGCCTGCGGGTGAGCTGCACCTGCGTGCGGGTGCCGGTGCTGCGCTCCCACTCCATCTCCATGACCCTGCGCACCCGGGAGCCCGTTGCCCCGGAGGCCGCGCGGGAGGCGATCCGCGCCTTCCCCGGCGTCCGGCTGGCGGAGGATCTGGACGGGCGTGACTACCCTACGCCTCTGGACTGCACGGACGGCGATACGGTCTGGGTGGGGCGTCTGCGCCGGGACCTGAGCGACCGGCGGGGGCTGACGCTCTGGTGCTGCGGCGACCAGCTGCGCAAGGGCGCGGCGGCCAACGCCGTGCAGATCCTGCGGCTGATGAGTGAAGAGTGAAGAGTGAAAAGTGAAAAGTGAAGAGAGCGGGGGAACGACGTAGTACATTGTTTCACTTAAAACTTTATTTCTGGATATAGATGAAAAAGCTTTGTACGAGCATCTTTGGTAGTGAAGTGCCAAGAGACACCTTTCTGTGAAGAGTTACGATCGAGGTGCCATGCGGAGAGGACACGATT
>JAFRQP010000077.1 GCA_017428565.1 Oscillospiraceae bacterium | reverse complement strand
CTGATGCAAGAAGCTGTGAAATCTTTAAGTGGATATTCGCAAATAGCACTTTTTGTAATCAAGGATAATCAGCGAGCGATAGATTTTTATACTCGGTATGGTTTTCGCTTTGATGGCCAGGAAGGGATGTCACAAGTTGGAGTTACTGTTGCAAGAATGACATTGAATAGATAACTTCCAGTTTGTAGGAGTATATGGAACGATGTTAGAGTATCATAAAACTACGGAAGAAGAGAAATATATCATCAGCGATTGGCAGTACGAGGGAAAATACGCTCTTTACAACAAGGCACCTTATGAAGAGGACAAGAGAACAGGGCGGGGCTTTGCCAACGCGAAAAACAACTTATTTTCCTTTTTTAACGGGGAGAAGCTGGTTGGCTTCACAAATCTTGTGGAAGAGGAAAAAGAGGTCTTTGTCGGCATAGGGGCAAATCCGGCGTATTGCAATCAAGGCTACGGACAGAGGATGCTTCGACAGACATACGATCTTTCTAAGTCGCTTTACCCGGACAAGCTGCTGTATCTGGAAGTGCGAACATGGAATAAGCGGGCTGTCAGATGCTATGAAAAAGCTGGCTTTCGGATCGACGGGGAGCCGTTCAAGGAGACAACGCCCATTGGTGAAGGCACTTTCTATCGGATGGTAAAAGAATAGGAAGGTCGAAATGTGTCTCACGGTGAGACAAGTTTTCCTTGGCAACAAAAAACGATTTGACAGGCAGGAGAAATATATGACAATACAACAGTTATTTGCGGGGCAAGATATTGATTGGAAAAGAACAAAACTAATCCGCCACAATCTCACGAATGAAATTGTAGCCGGAAACTATGCGGCTGGATTGCTTGACGTTTATCAGTCGGTTCAGACGCGGAAACGATTCCAAGGATGTGACACAATAATCAGTTTTCTCGGCACAGAGAGGACAAATGGCGTTTATCAAGGCTGTTTTCGCGTGGTGGGCTCTGTTCCATTCGATAAGTCTTTACTGCCCGAAAACTTTGTTTTCGATCCAGGAATGGATGATAACTGCGCGATCTATCAATTAGAGCCATTAGATATTCTTTCTGACCTTATAGATCGGCTCGTGATTGATTGGGGGCGCGGCACGATCAACTGGTGTCAAAACGGCACAACAGCGAAAGAGATTCTTGAAATCAGACCTGCTCAATCGGAAATACGCTTCAAGAGCTATGAAGATGTCATTCTGTCTTTTGATACCTTGCATACCATAGTCTACAATCAGTCCGCATACAAAGAATGGTATGATAAACTCTCTGCAGTAGCGGGTGTATATCTGATAACGGACAAAAGAACGGGAAAGCATTATGTCGGCTCGGCCAGCGGTGAACAAGGCGGTATTTGGGGACGATGGAGTGAATATGCCCGGACAAAGCACGGCGGAAATAAGCGTCTTATTGAGCTGATCAATGCTGATCCGGAATACTGTCACAACTTCCAGTATTCTATCCTTGAAGTATTCCCTATAAAGAAAGATAGGCAGGAAGTATTAGAATGTGAAAGGCTTTACAAGAATAAGCTCCTTTCCGTTCTGTATGGCCTGAATGACAACTATTGATAATATCGTCACGGCGTCACCCATGCTTGAGAGAACGCCCGCATAAGAAAGAGAGAGAAATATGGACGTGAATATAGAAAACTCCGCATGGGATCATCTGACCTATGCGGAGAAAAACAAGCAGCTATTCTTGAAACAGAAACAGACTCTTGAAATGTTCCTGGAGCGTGGGGCGATCAGTAAAGCCCAGCACGATAAGAGCCTCCATGATCTGATAGAGAAGATGGAGACTGAGGGATAATATTTGCCAAAAAACAACATAAGAGAATAATTATTGTTGGAGGAGAAAAATGCCAATAATTGATACATACAGAAATAACTTGCTTCGCAAACGCGACGAATTATCAAAGCTCTCGTCTGAAAAATCAAGAGCGAGTGAGAAAAGATCGCAGCAAAAGCAAAAAATCATTTCAGCATCAAATGCCATTAAGCGCACTTCTTCACAATCAACAGTCCGTACCAAAACAGCTGAAATAGAAAGGGCAGAAAAAGAAATTGCATCTATTGATAAATCAATTGCGGAACTTGATAAAAAGATAGCCCAAAAAGAAAAAGAGATTGCAGCGGAAGAAAGAAAAATTAATTCCGAGGAAGAAAAAATAAGAAAGAGACAGCTCCAAGAAGATAAAAAGAGACAGCAAGAAAATGAGAGGACACTAAAAAAGCTTAATCAAGCGATAGAGACACAAAAGAAGCAGCAAGAAGCTATGATGGTCGATATTGACGCCCTAAAAGCTGTACCCGAAACAATTACAGTTTTATTCTTTGCGACAAATCCAAAGGGGACATCTCAATTACGGCTGGACGAGGAAGCTCGGTCAATTCAGGAAATGATCCGGAAATCCGAGCATCGAGACTCAATTTCTTTTGTCACACGGTGGGCAGTGCGGCCTTTAGATATTCTTCAAGCAATCAATGAAATTAACCCTGATGTTATTCATTTTAGTGGTCATGGAGCTGTATCAGGTGACCTGATATTGGAGAATACGGACGGCTCTCCGAAGCCTGTAACTAAGGAAGCAATTACACAAACAATAATGTCTTCATCTGATAAAATACACTTGTTGTTTTTCAACGCTTGCTTTTCATATGAACAAGCACAGGAGATCGTGCAACACGTTGATGCCGCAATAGGAATGACTACATCTATAGGTGACGAAGCCGCATGTACTTTTGCAGCACAATTCTATTCATCACTTGGGTTTGGTCATTCTTTGAAAAAAGCCTTTGAGCAAGCAAAAGGTGCTATGATGTTGGTATCTCCAACAGAAGCAGATACCCCTGCACTTTACACAAAGGAAGGCATTGATGCTGATACTACATATATAGTCCGACCAGCACTTTAATTTTTTAATGAATATTATTTGTAGTTACAACGATAATCTAAAGAGCTTTCTGGTTGAAATAGTCCAGTTTGTTCTTACTAAATATGCAAAGGATTTGGATTTATCGAATCTAACGGAAGTTGAGTTATTTAAGAAAGAAGATTTCCCATACTCGTTGGACGGAAGAACAACTAAAGGTGGAACAAAAATAATACTTACTTCTCGTTTGTTTGAACTGCTTCCTTGTTTCAGTATAGAGAAGCTAAACGGAAATGCCGACTTTAATCTTATATTAGAGACACTATACCATGAGATGGGTCATGTAAATGATTGGCTCTTGATGCCAAGGTTATACCGTGCCGTAGCAGACGCAAGTGATCCCAAAGATGTAATGGCTGTTCAGTTCTGGTTAGAGTACATTGCAGAAAAAAGATCCTGCCTTCTTGGACTGTCGCAAAAAGCTCATATAGATTTTTGCGAGGTTTTCATCAGCTGGAAATGGCCTGCAAAACAGTTTAATTATGAAGATGCAAGCATGAACAACTATTTTTATTTAGTTAAAGTCATTCCGTATTTTTTGGCCAGATCAATTGATTCTATGGAAAGAGCAGATTATTTGCTTAGGATGCGAAATCCAATCCTTAAAGACTTTATTTCTGACCTCAATAAAGAGATAAAGCGGCTAGAAACAATAGGCTTATTTGATAGTGTAGAACCGTTGAGGCCATTATCTCAGGTCATAAATAATTATCGCCCGACTTTCCTTAACAGTTAAACTAAAACAGAAAAGATGTATTGTTGATACTTGTCTCACGGTGAGACACATTTCCGGGACAACAAAAAAGGCCGCTTTCACGATCTTTTGATTCGTGGAAACGGCCTTTGTCAGTAGGGGGAGGATGCTTGAATGCCTGTGGAAGCTGCCAGCATCATCCCAATATTCATTTTTAGGGGAAACAAAAAGGCTTGATCTCCGAAGAAATCAAGCCTTTCATAATGCGTCTGGTGGAGATAAGCGGGATCGAACCGCTGACCTCTTGAATGCCATTCAAGCGCTCTCCCAGCTGAGCTATACCCCCGTAGGAGACGCATTATTATTGAATTATAAGGGTTTTTGCGTTAAGTAGCTCTCTCAAACAGGGGGCTGGTTAAATACGGTGTGCGCTCCCAGCTGAGCTATACCCCCAGATGAAAATGGAATGCTATTTATTTGGAATGGCGGTTTTCCCGGCTTTCGCTGTGGGAACCGTCCATGGAAAAAGGAAGGAAGTCTTGGGGCCGCAGCCCCGCGAGCAAGGGATATAATAGCAGAAGCGTTTGAGAATGTCAAGCATTATTTTTTCTTTTTTCGAGTTTTTTTCATTGTTGTGTTTTTCGGGGCTCGCGGTCCTTTGCGGGCGCTGTTTCGGCGCTTTGGGGAGAGGCGGGAGGCACCCGGCTCTGCTGTTGCGGAGCGGCCGGGCCAAGGGCAGAGCTTGCCTTTTGCGCGGCTCTGTATTATAATGATCGTCGGATGGCGAAAAGAAAAAATTTCGCCGCGCCGCTTTGCGGCCGCTCTGCCGCGCGCAGCGCGATACGGCGCGGGCGCATTCGGCAACCGGACAATACCACAACAAGCAAGGAGAAACTGTCCCATGGACGTCACCATCAGCAACCCCGCCTGGGAAAAGCTCAGCCACGCGGAAAAGAAGCACGCGCTCTTTCTGGCGCAGAAGCACACCCTGGAGCTCTTTCTGGAGCGGGGGGCCATCAGTCAGGCCCAGTTCGACAAGAGCCTGGGGGACATGCGGGAGAAAATGGGCGAGGGGGCGAACGAATGAGCGATCCGATTTTTGATCTGGACAGCTGGGAGCCTCTGTTCAAGCTCTCCGAAAACGTGGCCTTGGACGCCAAGGGCAAGCTCGGCCTGCGCATGGGCGAGAATATGGTCATGGACATGGAAAGCGGAAGCATGCGCTTCACCACGCCCTGGATCAACGCCCAGGAGGGCGAAGACGATTGAGCGCAGGGCGGCCGCGGCTCTCCCCCGCTCTCTTCGGAGGGGCAGGGCGGCTTCGGCCGGATCCGCAGATTCATAGAATGAAAAAACCGGAGCCTCGCTCCGGTTTTTGTCATATTTTCCGCTCAGCGGCGCTTGCGCCCGGCCCCGCGGATCCAGATGCAGAGCACCACGATCAGCGCGGTCACGACCAGCACAGCCATGCCGCCGCCGCCCAGGATGAGGGCGACCTTTTTGGTCAGGTCCGGGTTGCCCAGCGCGATGTGCAGCGCGCCGCATACCACCGCGGCGGCCAGGGCCAGGCCCAGCATGCACGCCAGAAACGCCAGGATCAGGTCCTGATACTTCTTCCAGATCTTCATGGAATCTTCCTCCTGCCAAGTCGCATTGCTGCTGTCCAATGTACCACAGTTTTTCCGTTCCCGCAAGTCGGCGCGGCAAATTCTTCCCATCTTTTTTGCGAAGCCCCCGCCGGGGACCGCTGACGCCCTCTTCAGCTCTGCCGGATCTGCAGGATCTCGCCCACGAAGACCCAGTGGGGCTGCCATTGGCCCTGCTCGTCGGGCGGGTAGACCTGGGGCTTGGACTTGTAGTAGTCCCGCACCCGCGGATCCAGCGCCTCCCGCTCAAAGGGGTGCTGGTAGAGCTTGCGGCACAGGAGCGTCAGGCTGGCCTCGGCGTAGCCCACGCCCTCCCCCAGCGGCTCCGGCGTCAGTCCGCAGGCGGCCATCTTGTCCCCGTCCCGGCCTGAATGGGAGCCCAGCCAGGCCAGGGCCGGCCGGCAGCTCTCGGGGAAAAAGCTGAGGGTAAAGGTGTCGCTTTGGCGCAGCAGCTCGCAGGTGTAGCGGGCCGGGTGCAGATATACCGTGGCCACGGCGCCGCTGAGCCCCGGCCCGGTCCAGAGGGTGCCCAGGCTGCCCCAGCTGACGGTGCAGGCATTGCAGCGCTCCGGCGTGCCCACGGTGACCAGGCCCCACTGCTCGGAAAACAGCCGGAACACCCGGCGGCTCAGTTCCTCCAGATTCTCCATGTTCGCGTCCTCCCCGTTTTTTCTTTATGGTAGCACAGCGCCGCCGCCCTGTCAACGCGGGGCGCTTGACAAAGGGTCCGGGAGGCTCTACAATTCAAGCGGAAGAGAAGGGAGGCCGGAGCATGACGAAAGAAGAGCTGATCCAATGGATCGGAGAACGCTATTCCGTGGAGCCGGAGTACCCCTGGGACGACGAGGCCTGTATCTTCCGCCACAGCGGCAACCGGAAGTGGTTCGCCATCGCCATGCAGGTGCCCTATGCGCGGCTGGGGCTGGAGAGGCCTGGGCTTGCGGACGTGGTGAATCTGAAGTGCGGCCCGCTGTTCATGGCCTCCTACCGCGCCCAGCCCGGCGTGCTGCGCTGCTACCACATGAACAAGGAGCACTGGGTCACGGTGCTGCTGGACGGCACGGCGGAGGACGGGCTGATCCGGGAGCTGACGGAGCTGAGTTACGACCTGACCAACAGCCGTCCCCGGGCGGGGAAACGGAAAGAATAAGGAGGATGCGCGATGTTCAAGGACTGGCAGCTTGCCATGATGGAGGACTACGGCCTGATGGACACCAACACCGGACTCATCAACCGGGTGGCCCGGCGTCTGGCGCAGAGCCCCAACAGCACCATCAAGACGGTGGAATTTCGCGCCGCCTGCTATCAGAGCGGCGTGGATCCGGATTCCTTCACCCAAAAGGATCTGGAGCAGCTGCAGCGGAAGCTGAACGAGCTGACCTGAGCGGCGCGGGCCGAACAGACACCCCTTCTGGCACGGCGCTTGCGGGAGACGCGCCGCGCCACCTCCCCCGGAGGGGGAGGCAAGACGGGCGGCTGATAGCCTCCCCTCCGGCGACATATGAAAAGCGGGCGGCTGACAGCCGCCCGCTGTTTTTCTGTTCATTGTTTCGGGCCGCCGAGGGCGTCGGCCCCTACGAGCCTCGTCTCCCTCGTCTCCCCCGTCTCCTAAGCACTAAGCACTAAGCACTCTCTTCCCTTTACATGCTCTCCGGGGCGGAGACGCCCACCAGAGCCAGAGCGTTTTTCAGGGTGATGCGCACGGCCTGGATGAGCCCCAGGCGCTGATTGGTCAGCTCCGGGTCCTCGGGCTGATAGACCTTGGTGCTGTTGTAGTAGCTGTGGAAGACCTTCACCAGCGCCAGGATCCAGTCCGTCAGCTTATTGGGCTTGCGCAGGGCCGCGCAGTCCCCCACGGTGTTGGGAAACTCCCCGATCATCTTCAGCAGCTGCAGCTCCTTCTCGTCGGTGAGGCGGGCGTAGTTCTCCTCCCGATGGAAGGCGGGCATCTTGGGATTGGAGAGGATGGAGCACATGCGGGAGTGGGCGTACTGGGCGTAGTAGACCGGGTTGTTGTTGTCCTGGGACCGGGCAAGCTTCAGATCCAGATCCATGTGGGTGCTCACGTCCTTGGAGGCGAAGAACCAGCGGGCGGCGTCCACGCCGATGTCCTCGCAGAGCTCCCGGATGGTGATGGCGTTGCCGGTGCGCTTGGACATTTTGACCTCTTTGCCGTCCTCCACCATGCGCACCATCTGGATCAGATCCACCGCCAGGGTGCCCTTGGGGTAGCCCAGGGCGCTGAGGGCCGCCTGCATCCGGATCACATAGGAGTGGTGATCCGCGCCCCAGAGGTCCACCAGGAAGGGATAACCCCGCTCCACCTTGTGGACGTGGTTGGCGATGTCCGGGGTCAGATAGGCCAGGGTGCCGTCGCTCTTGCGGAGGACACGGTCCTTCTCGTCCCCATACTGGGAGGAGCGGAACCAGAGGGCGCCGTCCTGCTCATAGGTCAGGCCCATCTCGTCCATGCGCCGCAGCACGGCGCGGATGGGGGCCATGTCGTTTTCATAAAAGCTGGTCTCGTGCATCCAGGACTGCATCGTGACCCGGTAGAGCTTCAGATCCCGGTCGATCTTCTCCAGCTCCCGGGCCTTGCCGAAGGCCATGAAGTGCTCCAGCCGCGCCTTGGGCTCGGCAGTCAGCCACTTGTCCCCGTCCTCGGCGGCGATCTGCTCGGCAATCTGCTTCACGTCGGCGGCGTGGTAGCCGTTCTCGGGCAGCGCAAAGTCGTGGCGGTCGAAGTGCTCGAAGTACCGCGCCTCCAGGCTCTTGCCCAGCATGACGATCTGGTTGCCGGCGTCGTTCACATAGAACTCCCGCAGCACCTCCCAGCCGCTTGCCTCCATGAGCCGGCAGATGGCGTCGCCCCAGGCGGCGTTGCGGGCGTGGCCGCAGTGCAGATCCCCCGTGGGGTTGGCGGAGACCCACTCCACCAACGCTTTTTTGCCCTTCCCGGAGCTGTTTTTGCCGTAGTCGTCCCCGGCGTCCAGCACCTGATTGATGAGGGAGGCCAGGGCCTCCTTCTTCAGGCGGAAGTTCAGAAAGCCGGGCCGGGCCACGGTGACGCTCTCCGCCTCCGGCAGGAGCTCTCTCAGCTTCTCCGCCAGGGCCTCGGCGATGACCAGGGGGTTGAGGCGCAGGGTCCGGGCCAGCTTCATGGCCGTGGAGCTGGCATAGTCGCCCAGCTTCGGGTCCTTGGGCGTCTCGATCAGCAGGACGCTCTCGTCCGCGTCCAGCTCGTAGACCTCCTTCACGGCCTGCCGGACCGCGTCGTACAGCTTCTGTTCAAAATTACTCATGGATGATCCTCCTGTGGGCGTACCAGTCTGTTTCCGATGGTATATCATACCACAGATTGGGAAAGATGCAAGGTTTTTTCCCCGGGCGGAGGACAAAAGGGCCCGCGAAGCCCCGCCGGGCCCTTGCGCCGGAGGGGCGCTTGGGGTATACTGAAAAAAACGCGCCGGGCGGCCGCAGCAAGGGCCGCCGGCAGAAGGAGAAAGCCCATGAAAGAACCTGCCTTTTCCGCGCCGCCCCTTTCCGGCGAGCCGGAGACGAAAAAGCTGAGCTTCCGGGAGCTGCTGCTGGGCGAGCGGCGGAAGGACCGCTACTACGAGGCGGAGGACCCCGGCCAAACGGTCTGCCTGCTGTGGATGGAGGGCACCCGCTTCGGCACGCTGCGGGCCTATCCCTGTCTGGTGTGGGAAGAGGGCGCGGCGGCGCTGCGCTTCGACTCCTCCCCCACGGTGGAGGCCGGAGAGAACAACAGCCGCCTGATGGCCCGCTGGGAGCTCTGCACCGCGCCGGAGCGCCTGGCTGAGCTGGAGATCCGCCCCCTGGAGCTGGAGGCCTTTCGCGCAAAGCTCCGCTCCTTCCCCGGGCTGCCGGAGCCGAATTAAGGGCCCGGCAGACCCGCGGAACAGCCCTGCACGCTCCGCCGCCCATCGCCCCATGTCGGGCCGCTTTCTCTCGCAGAAGCGGGCAACGAAAATGCTCCGCTGCGGCAGGAGCTTTTCTGTGCATTCCGTCAATTGACAAAAAAGCCCTCCGCCCCTTATAATCTGCTTGAAAATTCAGTACGGAGGACGCGCGCCATGCCTGTTTTTGACAAGGTCAAGAAAATTGCCCCCGGCGCGGAGCTGCCCTGCCTGTTGGAGGACTGCGCCGCCTTCCACCGTCTGGACAAAACTTCATATGCCGTATTGCCCGGTTTTTGCGATGTGCATGTGCACCTGCGCGAACCGGGCTTTTCCTATAAAGAAACCATCGCCAGCGGCTCCCGCGCCGCGGCCCGGGGCGGCTATACGGCGGTCTGCGCCATGCCGAATCTGAAGCCTGTGCCGGACAGCGTCGAGCATCTGGAGGAGGAGCTGGCCATCATTCGGCGGGACGCCGTCATCGACGTGCGGCCCTACGGCGCCATCACCGTGGACGAGGCCGGAAAGGAGCTGGCGGACCTGGAGGGCATGGCTCCCCAGGTGGTCGCCTTCTCCGACGACGGGCACGGCGTGCAGGACCCCGGGCTCATGCGGGAGGCCATGGAGCGCGCCCGGGCCCTGGGCAAGCTCATCGTCGCCCACTGCGAGGACAATTCCCTCCTCCGGGGCGGCTGCATCCACGACGGCGCCTACGCCAGAGCCCACGGGCACAAGGGCATCTGCTCCGAGAGCGAGTGGCGCCCCATCGCGAGAGATCTGGAGCTGGCGGCCCAGACCGGCTGCGGCTACCATGTGTGCCACATCTCCGCGAAGGAGTCCGTCCGGCTCATCCGGGAGGCCAAAAAGAGCGGCCTGAACGTGAGCTGCGAGACCGCGCCCCACTACCTGCTGCTGGACGAGAACGACCTGCGGGAGGAGGGGCGCTTCAAGATGAACCCGCCGCTGCGCGGCGCTGAGGATCGGGAGGCCCTGCTGGAGGGGATCTGCGACGGGACCATCGACTGCATCGCCACCGACCACGCCCCCCACAGCGCGGAAGAGAAGGCCCGGGGCCTGGAAAAGAGCGCCTTCGGCATCGTAGGCATCGAGACGGCCTTTCCCCTGCTGTATACGGGGCTGGCAAAGCCGGGCATCCTCTCCCTGGAGGCGCTGATCGACCTGCTCTGCCGCAGGCCGCGGGAGCGCTTCGGCATCCCCCTGGGGAACGACTTTTCCCTCTGGGATCTGGAGGCGGAAGTCACCATCGATCCCGCGGATTTCCTGTCCAAGGGGAAGGCGAGCCCCTTTACCGGCCGCCGGGTGTTCGGAACCTGTCTGCTGACGGTGCGGGAGGGCCGCGCCGTATATGAGGGGGCATAAGCATGGCAAAACGAACGGACGTCAAAAAGGTACTGATCATCGGCTCCGGCCCCATCGTCATCGGCCAGGCGGCGGAGTTTGACTACGCCGGCACCCAGGCCTGTCTGGCGCTGAAGGAAGAGGGCTACGAGGTGGTGCTGGTGAACTCCAACCCCGCCACCATCATGACCGACACCTCCATCGCCGACAAGGTGTATATGGAGCCGCTGACCCTGGACTATGTGGCCAAGATCCTGCGCTACGAGCGGCCGGACGCCATCGTCCCCGGCATCGGCGGGCAGACGGGGCTGAACCTGGCCATGCAGCTGGAGCGCAAGGGCATCCTCCGCGAGTGCGGGGTCGAGCTTCTGGGCACCAGCAGCCAGAGCATCGAGCGGGCCGAGGACCGGGAGCTCTTCAAGGAGATGTGCCAGTCCATCGGCGAGCCGGTGATCCCCTCGGAGATCACCTATAATCTGGAGGAGGCCCGCGCCGCGGCGGAGCGCATCGGCTACCCGGTGGTGCTGCGCCCGGCCTTCACCCTGGGCGGCACCGGCGGCGGCTTTGCCAACGACCCCCGGGAGCTGGAGGAGATCGGCGTCAACGCCTTCCGCCTCTCCCCCGTCCACCAGGTCCTGATCGAAAAGAGCGTGAAGGGCTATAAGGAGATCGAGTTTGAGGTCATGCGGGACTCCAACGACCGTGCCATCACCATCTGCGGCATGGAGAACGTGGACCCCGTGGGCGTACACACCGGGGACTCCATCGTGGTGGCTCCCATCCTCTCCCTGAACCAGCACGATCTCAAGATGCTCAATGACAGCGCCATCAAGATCATCCGGGAGCTGAAGATCGAAGGCGGCTGCAACGTGCAGTTCGCGCTGAACCCTGAGAGCAGCGAGTATTATCTCATCGAGGTGAACCCCCGGGTCTCCCGCTCCTCCGCCCTGGCCTCCAAGGCCAGCGGCTACCCCATCGCACGGGTCACGGCGAAGATCGCCCTGGGCATGGCCCTGGAGGAGATCCCCGTGGCCGGCGGCACCGCCGCCATGGAGCCGAGCCTGGACTACATCGTGGCCAAGTTCCCCCGCTTCCCCTTTGACAAATTTACCTCCGCGCCCAATGTCCTGGGCACCCAGATGAAGGCCACCGGCGAGGTGATGGGCATCGGCTCCAACCTGGAGGAGTGCCTGCTCAAGTCCGTATGCTCCCTGGAGATCGGCGTGGATTCCTTCCATATGCAGAAGTTCGACGGCATGAGCCGGGAGGAGCTTTTCTCCTACCTCTCCGAGTTCCGGCACGACGGGGTCTTCGCCGTGTTCGAGCTGCTGCGCCGGGGCGTCTCGGTCGAGAAGCTCCACGAGATCACTATGATTACGGAGCTCTTTCTGGAATCCTTCCGGAAGATCGCGGACATGGAGCGCGCCCTCCGGGAGCGCATCAACGACGCGGCCCTCCTCCGCGAGGCCAAAAAAATGGGCTTTTCCGACAGCTGCATCGCCCGGCTCTGGAAGCTCTCGGAGACGGAGATCTACGAGCGGCGGCGAAAGCTGGGCATCACGCCGGTGTTCCGCATGGTGGACACCCTGCACACCGGCAAATACATCGCCTATCTCTACTCCTCCTACACCGGGGAGAACGAGTCCCGCCTCACCGGCAAGAAAAAGCTGGTGGTGCTGGGCGCCGGCCCCATCCGCATCGGCCAGGGCGTGGAGTTTGACTACTCCACCGTCCACGCGGTGCAGACCATCAAGCGCAACGGCTATGAGGCCATCATCATCAACAACAATCCCGAGACCGTCTCCACCGACTACACCACCGGCGACAAGCTGTATTTCGAGCCTCTGACGCCGGAGCATGTGATGGCGATCCTGGACTTTGAGCAGCCCGAGGGCGTCATCGCCTCCCTGGGCGGGCAGACGGCCATCAACCTGGCCCAGCCTCTCATGGAGCGGGGCGTCAACCTTGTGGGCACGGACTGCGCGGCCATCGAGCGGGCGGAGAACCGGGACAGCTTTGAAAAGATCCTGCTCTCCCTGAACATCCCCCAGCCTGCCGGCGCCGCCGTGACCGACATCGAGGCCGGCATCGCCGCGGCGGAGCGCATCGGCTACCCGGTGCTGGTCCGGCCCAGCTTCGTCCTGGGCGGCCGCGCCATGGAGATCGTGGCCAGCGAGGACATGCTGCGCCACTATCTCAAGACCGCCGTGGAGATCGACGCGGACAAGCCCGTGCTGGTGGACAAGTACATCCCGGGTCGGGAGGTGGAGGTAGACGCCATCTGCGACGGGCGGGACGTGTTCGTGCCCGGCATCATGGAGCTGGTGGAGCGCACCGGCGTCCACTCCGGCGATTCCATCAGCGTCTACCCCTCCTTCTCCATCTCCAACAAGGTCAAGGGGATCATCCTGCAGTACGCCAAGAAGCTGGGTCTGGGCATCGGCATCATCGGCCTGTTCAACATCCAGTTCATTGT
>JAFRQP010000076.1 GCA_017428565.1 Oscillospiraceae bacterium | reverse complement strand
GCCGCCGGGAGAGGCGTCCAGCATCACATCCACCTTGGCGCAAAGCTCCTCAAAGCTGCCCTCCACCGGAATGCCGAGGGCATCGAACTTGGGCTTCAGCTCCATATCCACCAGATAGAGCTTGTACTCCACGCCGTTTACACCGATCATGTTGTTCTCCGCCAGAGCCCGGATGGCCAGGGACGGAGAATGCCCCACGATACCGACCAGCTCCATGTCCTCCTGCATTGCCACGCCGTCAGCCAGTCTTGTGCCGATGGTGCCGTAGCCCGCTACGCCGACTTTTACTTTTGCCATGATCCTTTCCTCGCTTTCTTGGTGTTTTCCGGGGCTGCGAAAAAGCGTCCCGGTTGTTTTCACGCAGATTTTAGCATTTCATTGTTAACTTGTCAATTTATATTGTTGTTTTCTTGTTATTTCTTTGTGCTGTTTTTTGTCAACTTAACAAATTTAACAACAGAGTTGACAGTTTTGGTGTTTTGGGTTATACTGACTGCATCAAGGGCCAGTTCCCTTTGAAAGGAGTGCCGCCATGCGAGACAGCCGCAGAAAAGAGATTGCCGCCTACATCACCCGTCGGGGTTCGGTCACCATGCCGGAGCTGTGCGAGACCTTTCATGTATCCATGAACACCATTCGGGCAGACGTGTCCTTCCTGGAACAGACCGGTACCGTGGAGAAGGTCTATGGCGGCGTCCGCGCCGTACAGCAGCAGGAGATCCCCCTCTTCGCCCAGCGTGCCCAGCTGCACACAGAGGCCAAGCGGGCCATCGTACGGCAGGCGGCCTCTCTGGTGAACGACGGGGACACGCTGTTCGTGGATGCCGGTACCACCACCATGCACCTTCTGGATGTGCTGCCGCTGGAGATCCACGCCACCATCGTAACCGGCAACCTCCACATCATCGCCCAGGCCTACACCCGCCCCAATCTGGAGCTGATCGTGCTGCCCGGCGCGCTGAACCGTCGCACAAACTCCGTCTCCGATGTGAGCACGCTGGAATTCTTGGGCCGCTATCACTTTGGGAAGGCCCTGATGGCAGCCACCGGTCTCTCCGCCGACGGGAAGCTGAATGTATCCTCCTATCTGGATCATGAGATCAAGCACCTGGCCGTGCAGCAGAGCGATCACCGCATTCTGCTGTGCGACTCGGCAAAGTACGGCGCAGCCGGTCTCATGAGCTACGCCAGTCTGAAAGATATGGACCGCCTGATCACCGACACTCTCTGTCCCCCGGAGCTCCGCGCCCTCTGCCGCAGCTTTGGCACCTTGTTGGAGATCGCCGAATAGCAGAAGAAAGGATCCTGCCCATGTACAAGATCGAACCGCACCTGCACACCAAACACGTCAGCCGCTGCGGACGGCTGGAGGCAAAAGAGATCGTGGCCGGATACAAGGCCGCGGGCTACAGCGCGCTAATCGTCACCGACCACTTCAACCGCACCACCTTTGAGCATCTGGGGATCGACCCCGCCGGGAAGAGCGACCGGATCGGCGCCTTCCTGGAGGGCTATCGCCGCGTCCGGGAGGAAGGTGAGCGCCAGGGCCTGCGGGTCTTCAAGGGCGCGGAGCTGCGCTTTGACGAGTGCGAGAACGACTATCTGCTCTACGGCTGGGCGAATGAACTGCTGGCGGAGCCGGAAGAGATCTTCCGCATGGGCATCGCCGCCTTCTCCCCCATCGCCCGGGGGCAGGGCGCGCTGCTGATCCAGGCCCACCCCTATCGCCACGGCTGCACCCCGGCCATTGCCCGGTATCTGGACGGAGTGGAGGTCTACAACGCCAATCCCCGGCACGACAGCCGGGATGCGCTGGCTTTCCATTATGCGCAGGAGTTCGGTCTGATCGGCACTGCCGGGTCCGATTGCCACCGGACCGAGGATATTGCCCGGGCAGGCATTGGCATAGAGTGCCTTCCCAGCGACTCCATGGAGATGATGCATCTGCTCCGGTCCCGCAACTTCCGCCTGCTGAAAAACGGGGAGGTTTTTGAGCCATGATCTATGAAAAATCCTGCGGCGCCGTGGTCTATAAGCTTGAGAACGGCCGCCGTCTGTATCTGGTGGAGCGGACCCCCTCCGGGAAAACGGTGCTGCCCAAGGGCCATGTAGAGG
>JAFRQP010000075.1 GCA_017428565.1 Oscillospiraceae bacterium | reverse complement strand
TCACCACGGGCTCGGCCCCGGGGCCCTCGCAGTCGCAGGACACGGACATGTTGCGCATGGTGTTGATGTAGCAGACGTGGGGCGCAAAGAAGTCGATGGTGGCCTTGGTGCTCTCGCTGATGCGCTCCATCAGCTCCTCCTCCCGGATGTCCCAGGACAGGCCGGGGCTGCTGTGGATCTCGCCCTTGCCGATGCGCCCGTCGGCGCAGCCGATGCCGATGTTCTTGTTGCTGCCGCCGAAGCCGCCCATAATGTGGCCCTTGAAGTGGGTCAGCACCAGGAGGGAATCGTAGTTCAGCATGCTCTCGCCCACGTGCATCTCGCTGAACCACTTGCCGCCCTTCACGGGCAGCGCGGCCACGCCATGCTCGTCGGTGATGTCCACCGGGCAGAAGGTCCAGCCGTTGATCGCCAGGGTCTTGCGGTGCTCCTCGGTGGTGTAGCGGCTGCCTTTGTAATAGGTATTGGTCTCGATGATGGTGGCCTCGGGCAGGCGGCTGGCCAGCAGCTCCTTCACCCAGGGGCGGGGGATGATGTTGGGGCCCTCGGCCTCACCGGTGTGCAGCTTCACCGCCACCTTGCCGCAGAGCACCGCGCTCACCTTGTCATAGATCTTCTTCAGTCCCTCTTCGGACAGGTCCCGGGTGAAAAACACCACGGAGCTCTCGCCGGTCCGCTCCTCAAAGGGCACATACCTGTTGCCGTCCCTGCCGGGCATGGGTTTGTTTGCCATTGCGATTCCTCCTTGTCGATCAGATGAATACTCCCTCTGCATTCAGTATAGCAGAAGCCGCGGCCGCTGAAAAGCGGTGTTTTTCATCACCCACCCGCCCCTTGACAAAAAGGGCCCGGCGCGCTATCATATGCGCAAGTATTCATATGAGAGGAGAAGGATCCCATGCCCCACAACCATGAGGCCATTTTGCAGAAGGTGCGGCAGGAGCTGCCCACGGACGAGCTGCTCTGCGACCTGGCGGACCTGTTCAAGATCTTCGGCGACACCACCCGGGTCAAGATCCTCTACGCCCTGCTGGAGTCGGAGATGTGCGTGTGCGCCATCGCGGACCTGCTGGGCATGACCCAGTCGGCCATCTCCCACCAGCTGCGTATTCTGAAGGACGCGGATCTGGTGGGCCGCCGCCGGGAGGGCAAGACCATCTATTACCACCTCTCGGACGAGCATGTGCGCACCATTGTGGCCCAGGGCTTCGAGCACCTGATCGAGGAGCATACGCGCCGGGTCTGACGCAGGCGAAAAAAGACGAGCAGCCGTACCCGCGTTTGGGGTACGGCTGTTCGCTGTTTTCAGGGGTTCGCCAGCCCGTAGATCTTTGCCGAGAGCTCTGCCTCGGCGTCCCTGGCGTCCAGATCATAATCCTGGTCGTTGCAGATGAGGCAGAGGATGTAGTCCCCGCCGGGACTGAAGACGATGCCCACGTCGGCGCAGCAGAGGCCGGACAGATCCCCGGTCTTGTGGGCGACGGGCGTCCCCTCCGGCAGGCGGGCGGGCAGCCGGTCGTTCACCGTCTGGGCCAGCAGCAGCTCCAGCATCTCCCGGGAGGCTTCGGGAGAAACGCAGTCCCCCCGGTAGACCGCCGCCAGGAAGCGGGCACAGTCCTCCGCGCCGGTGTAGTTCTGCAGGCCGTTGTCCGCCAGCATCAGCCGGTTCATCCGGGTCTGGGCATAGCCCTGGCGGGCGCACCAGTCGTTCACCGCGGCCATGCCGGCCGCCTCGTCGCCGCCGCCCAGCATCCGCGTCAGCGTGTTGGCGGAGGCGTTGTCGCTGTAGGTGATCATGGCGGAGAGCAGCGGCCAGACCGCGTCGCGCTCCAGTTCCCCGCTCTCCAGCCGCTCATAGACCGCGCCCATGATGAAGAGCTTGATGAGGCTGGCGGAGACCATGGGCTCCCGGTCGGTGGCCAGCCAGACCAGCTCCCCCTCCGGCAGGGGCAGATAGGCCAGGCTCCAGCGGCCCTGCTCCTCCCCCAGGAAGGCCCGCAGGGCCTCCTCCACGGGGGGCGCGGGACTCGGAGCGGGAGCCGGCGTCTCGGGCGGCGCCGCGGCGGGGGCGGGGCTCGGCTCCCCCGTGGGGGCGGGCACGCTCAGGACGGTGGGCGGCGTCTCAGACGCCGGGCCGCTGCGCAGCAGCAGCACCCCCAGCACGCCCAGCAGCACCCCGGCCAGCGCCGTGAGAAGCAGGTGTTTCCCGGTGATTTTCATGGATCAATAGTAGGAGCCGCCGTAGTACTTCTTCTCGTAGTCCCGGATCAGGCCCACGTTTGCCGACTCATACTTGTTGAGCACGTGCTCATCAAACTTGTCGGGGGCGATGGTGCCCTTGTACCAGGGCTTGCTGTTGAAATAGGCGGCGATCTCCGGCGTCTTGAAGATGCGGCCGTGGCGGGCGAAGATCTCGTTGCGGGCAAAACAGAGCTGCTCGTGGGTCAGCCCGGCCAGATCCGCCTCGGTCAGATAGCGGCTGTCGCTGTCCGGCAGCAGATAGTCCGGCGCGGGCGCAGGCGTGGGCGGGGCAGGGGTCGCAGGGGCCGGGGTGGGCGGGGCCGGCGTCGCAGGCGTCAGCGTGGGCAGCGGCGTGGGCGTGATGATCGCCACCGGGACGGGGCTGGGACTCTCCGCATTGGGCGGGGTCACCGGATCCGTGGCCACCGGCGGCACCAGCACGGGCTGGGGCGAGGCCGTGGCGATGGCCGCGCCGCCCTGGGGCGTCTGGCCGGGATCCCGGCTCGAGTCGGTGAGCAGGAAGATCAGCAGAAAGGTGATCGCCGCAATGGCCAGCATGCCGCAGATCAGCAGGGCGATGTTCAGCCCCCGGTCGCTCTTGCGGGGCTTGGCCTCCGGCTCCCGGGCGGGACGGCGCGCAGGCGCGGCGGCACGGGGCGCCGCGGCGGGGGCGCTGCGCCGGGCCAGGGGCGGAGCCGCCTCTCTCCGCCGGGCGGGGGATTCGTCAAAGTACTCGCTGAGATCCATGTCGGGCTTCTTCTCCGCCCGGGGCGGGCGCACCGACACCACCGCGCCGCAGTTGGTGCAGAAGCGCGCGTTTTTTTCCAGGGTCGCGCCGCATTGTGTGCAGTTCACAGGCATCTTCCTTTCCGAATCTGTTTATCGTGAGCATCAAAGGACGAAAAACAATGGGATCCTTACATATTATAGCATCTCCCCCCGGGAATGCAAAGCGTTTTTTCGGCAGGCTCTTGCCGCCGGGGCCCCGAGCGTGTATAATACGGGGGAACAACTCACAGGAGGGATACTCGTATGGATCATGCAGAACAATTCTTTGCCCTCTACGCAAAAGACGAAGCGCTGCGCCGCCGGGTGCTGGAGGCGGAGGCCAACTATCCCGGCAGTCTGGAGATCCGGGAGGCGGTGGTGGAGGAGGTGCTGCTGCCCATTGCGGCGGAGCTGGGCCTGCCCTTCACGCTGAAGGATTTGCGGGCCTTCGAGACCCGACACAAGCTGAAAAACGCCCCCGACGCCAACACGCCCATCCAGGAGGGCGAGGCCATCGAGGACCCGGTGGACTACTGGCTGCTGGACAAGGGCTGGACCTACGACTACGAGGGCGCCATCGGAGGCCGGTAAAACCATCCAAAAAAGAGAAGCGGGAAGGCTTTGGGCGCCCCGCTTCTCTTTTTTGCTTTCTGCCCCGCCGGACGTTCCGGAGCTTTTCCGCGCTTGACGCTGTTTTTCCCGGATGGTATATTGGTCGCAGAAAAAAGCCCTTCCCCTCGCTTCGGGAGGGGCGGAAAGCAGGGAGCAAGATGCTGATCCTCGGATTCCTCCTGGGGCTGCTGGCGGCGGCGCTGGCCGTGGCCTATGGCGCCTATCGCTTCGCCTATTATTCCCCGCACAAGAATCAGAACGACCCCTATCTGGCGCCGGACGGGCACCGCTATACGCCGGAGGAGGGCCCCACCTTCGCCCTGATCCGGGAGATGGAGGCGCTGCCCTTCGAGCCGGTGACCATCCGCTCCCGGGACGGGCTGGAGCTCTGCGGCCGCTACTACCATGTGCGGGACGGGGCGCCCCTGCAGATCGAGATGCACGGCTACCGGGGCCACGCCCTGCGGGACTTCTGCGGCGGGCACAAGCTGGCCCACTCCCTGGGGCTCAACACCCTGGTGGTGGATCAGCGGGCCCACGGCAAGAGCGAGGGGCACACCATCAGCTTCGGCATCAACGAGCGCTGGGACTGCCTTTGCTGGGCCGAATACGCCGCCCGGCGCTGGCCCGGGACGCCCATCAGCCTGGCAGGCATCTCCATGGGCGCCGCCACGGTGCTGATGGCCTCGGACCTGCCCCTGCCGGAGGAGGTCAAGGGCATCCTGGCCGATTGCGGCTACAGCTCCCCCCGGGCCATCATCAAGGAGGTCTGCTGGGGCCTGCCCAAGATCTTCCGGGCCTTTTACCCCTTCACCAGCCTGAGCGCGGAGCTCTTCGGTCACTTCGATCCGGACAGCGGCAGCGCCGTGGGCGCGGTGAGCAACACCAGGCTCCCCATCCTGCTGATCCACGGCGAGGCGGACAGCTTCGTCCCCTGCCGGATGAGCCGGGAGATCGCCGCGGCCTGCGCCTCCCCGGTGACCCTGGAGACCTTCCCCGGGGCGGAGCACGGCGTCAGCTATTTCGCGGATCGGGAGCGCTATTGCCGGGTGGTCACGGACTTTCTCAAGAGCTGCGGCGCGCTGTGAGAGCGAAAAGAAATTTGCCATTTTTCTCCCGATATGATATAGTTTGACAGAAGCGGCGGTTTTCCGCCCGCCGCAAAAACGAAGGGGGACACCCGCCGCCATGCAGATCAAACGATTGCTGTCCGGGCTGCTTGCGGCAGCCATCCTGCTGCTGCTCTGCGCCTGCTCGTCCGACGCTTCCGAGCCGGAGCAAGCGCCCGTTTCCTCTCCCGCCGCCGAGAGCCCGGCACCCACGCCTGAGCCTACGCCGGAGCCTACGCTGGAACCCACGCCCGCGCCCACGCCGGAGCCTACGCCCGACCGCTCTCCCCTGCCGGACGAGTGGTTTGACGACGCCGTGTTCTTTGGGGACTCCATTTCCGTGACCCTGAAAAAGCACTGCGAACGCAACGGGCTCATGGGCGACGCGCTGTTCCTCTGCGAGAACAAATTTTCGGTGCACAACGCCCTGTCCGGCCAGATCAAGATCTGGTACCAGGGCAAGGAGTACTTCCCCGAGGAGGTCCTGCCCCTCACCGGCGCCAACAAGGTGTTCATCATGCTGGGCGTCAACGACGTGGCGCTCTACGGCGGTCTGGACCGGACGATGGAATACTGGGAGATCTTCATCAACAATCTCCTGGAGGCCAATCCCAACGTGACCATTTTCCTGGAATCCGCCTTCCCGGTCTACTACACCAAGTGCTACGAGGGCTGGAACAACGACGTCTTTGACGAGCACAACCGGAGATTGCAGGAGCTGTGCGACAAGTACGGACTGGTCTATGTGGATCTGGCCCACTATTTCAAGGACGAGCACAACGGCCTGGCCGAGGAATACACCTCCGACTACTACTGCCACGTGAACTACGAGGCCGCCCAGCTCTGGGCGGACCAGCTGAAAAATCCGGAAAACTATTCTGTGGACCCAAGGAGCATCGACTATGAAAAAGCTGACTGAAGCCGCGCTGCTGTGCGCCCTGGCCCTGCTGATCCTGCTGCTTCCCGCCTGCGGGAGCGCGGCCGGCGGGGACGCGGATCTGAGCGCCCTCTACGCGCAGATGGAGGAGAAGTTTGAGCTGCCGGCGATGTCCGCCCTCTCGGAGCGGCAGCTGGAGCGCTACTACGGCATCGACACCGCCGCCTGCCCCCAGCTTGTGGTCATGCAGTGCGACGACGGGCTGCGGGTGGACGAGATCTGGCTGATCCAGGCCGCGGACGAGGCGGCGGCGGAGCAGCTGCTGGCCCTGGCCCAGAGCCGCCTTGACCAGCTGGCCGCCGAGACGGAGAATTACCTGCCCGACCAGTACGCCGTGGTTCGGGATTCCCGCGCGCTGCGGGTGGGGAGCTATGTGGCGCTGCTGATCTCCCCGGACGCCGCGGAGATGGAGGAGCTCTTCCGCGGGGCTTTTTAAGGAAGCGCCGCTCCCCTGCTCTCCCAGCTTACGATCCGGAAGGAGCGATCCCTTTGGTCTTTTCCAGCAACATCTTTCTCTTTTTCTTCCTGCCGATCACCCTTGCCCTTTACTATCTGACGCCCCGGCGGGGCCGCAATCTGACCCTGCTGCTGACAAGTCTGGTATTCTACGGCTGGGGCGAGCCGGTGTATCTGCTGCTGATGGTCTTTACCATCCTGCTCAACTATTTCTGCGGCCTTTGGATCGCCGCCCGGCAGGCCCGGGGGCGCTCGGCAAAGGCCGCTTTGACCGTTTCCGTGGTCTTGAACCTGGCGCTGCTGGGCACCTTCAAGTACGCCGGCCTTTTCGCCCGCAGCCTGCGCCTGCTGCCGGGTCTGGGCGGCCTGCCCGTGCCCGAGCTGGTGCTGCCCATCGGCATCTCCTTCTACATCTTCCAGTCCATGAGCTACGTCATCGACCTCTACCGGGGAAAGGCCTCCCTGCAGCGCAGTCCCCTGCGCTTCGGCGCCTATGTGGCCATGTTCCCCCAGCTCATCGCCGGCCCCATCGTCCGGTATCGGGACGTGGCGGAGCAGCTGGAGAGCCGGCGGGAGAATCTGCCCCAGTTTGCCTCCGGGGTGAGCCTTTTCATCCTGGGCCTCAGCAAAAAGCTGCTGCTGGCAAACCCCATGGGCGCCCTGTGGGAGAATCTGCAGGCCCAGCCGGGCTGCCTCTCCGCCTGGTGCGGCATGTTCGCCTACACCCTGCAGATCTACTTTGACTTCTCCGGCTATTCGGACATGGCCATCGGCCTGGGCCGGATGCTGGGCTTCGAATTTCTCAAGAACTTCGACTACCCCTATATCTCCCGCAGCGTCACCGAGTTCTGGCGCCGCTGGCACATCTCCCTGTCCACCTGGTTCCGGGAATATGTGTATATCCCCCTGGGGGGCAACCGCCGGGGGCTGCGGCGGCAGCTGCTGAACCTGCTGATCGTCTGGGCACTGACGGGGCTCTGGCACGGGGCCAGCTGGAACTTCCTGCTCTGGGGCCTGTACTACGCCGTGCTGCTGATCGCGGAGAAGCTCTTCCTTGGCAGGCTGCTGGAAAAGCTGCCGGGGCTGCTGCGGACGCTGCTTGTGCTGTTGGCGGTGGCCCTGGGCTGGATGCTCTTCTATTTTGAGGACAGCGCCGCCCTCTTCGCCTTCCTGGGGCGGCTCTTCCGCCCGGAGGCAAGCGGCCTGCCCGCCCTGCACCGGATCCTGGCCTATCTGCCCACCGCCCTGATTGCCGCCCTCTGCGCCACGCCCCTGCCTGAGCGTCTCTGGGCCCGGCTGCGGCAGCGCCCCTGGGCCGACTGGGGCCGGATCCCCGCCCTGGGCGCCCTGCTGCTGCTCTGTATCGCCGCTCTGGCCAGCCAGAGCTACAACCCCTTTATCTACTTCCGGTTCTGAACGATGAAAACTACGACTGTCAAAAAATCCGACGCGCTGCTGGTGCTGCTCTTCTGCCTGGCTCTGGGCGGGATGCTGGCCCTCTTCCTGCTGCTGCCGAAAGAGGAGCTCTCCCTGAAGGAGAAGCGGGTGCTGGCCGCGCCGCCCCGTCTCACCGGGACGGAGCTGCTCTCCGGCCGCTTTGCGGAGGACGCGGAGCGCTACGCGGCGGACCACCTGCCCGGCCGGGACTTTCTGGTGGGGCTGGACGCGCGGGCCGCCCAGCTGCTGGGCCGGCAGACCGCGGGAGAGGTCTATCTCTGCCGGGACGGCCGTCTGGTGGAGGCCCCCGCCCCCTATGACGAGGAGACGATCCGCCGCAACGTGGCAGCGCTCCTGGACTTTGCCGAGCAGGCCCCCTGCCCCGTGGATCTGCTGCTGGTGCCCTCGGCGGGCGCCGTGGCGGAGGAAGGGCTGCCCGCCCTGGCCGACCCCTACCGGGACGGGGAGATCATCGCCGCGGCCTACGGTATGGCGGAGGGCCGGCTCCAGACCCTGGAGCTGCTGCCGCTGTTTCAGGCGGCGGAGGACCCCGCCGGCCTCTACTACCGGACGGACCACCACTGGACGAGCCGCGGCGCGCAGCTGGCAGCCGCCGCCTATCTGGCGTCCATCGGCCGGGAGAGCCGGGCCCCGGAGGACTACGCGGTGCGCCGGGAGCCGGATTTTCGCGGCAGCACCTACGCCCGGGCCGCGCTGTGGAGCCTGCCGGCGGAGGAGCTGGAGCTCTGGGACTGCGGCGGTCGCTTCCAAGTGGAAAATGCCGAGACGCCGGGCGTCCACGAGGGGCTATTTTATGAGCTGCGGCTGGCGGAAAACGACAAGTACCCCGTGTTTCTGGACGGAAACCACTCCCTGGTGCGGGTGCGGAACCTGGACGGCGCGGGAAAGGGAAAGCTCCTGCTGATCCGGGACAGCTTCGGCAGCTCCTTCGCCTGCTTTCTGGCGGAGGATTTTGAGGAGCTGGTGCTGGTGGACCTGCGCTACTACCGGGAGCCGGTGTCCGAGCTGCTGGCGGCGGAGGACTTCGACCGGGTGCTTATCCTCTACAGCGTGGGCAATTTCATGACAGACAGCAACATCGTCAAGCTGGACTGAGGCCAGATAGAAAGAAAGACGCATTCCGTTTGGAATGCGTCTTTCTTTTTGTTGCGGAAGGTCATGCTTTCGTCAGCTCCAGCAGGGTCTGGGTAAAGCCGTAGCGCTCCGCCAGCTCCCGGGCCAGGGCGCGGCCCTTCTCGCTGCGCCGTCCCGTGCGGCGGGCCCGGAGCATCAGGTTCTTGGGGGAGTTGTCCAGATCCACGAACTCGATCACGTCCACCTTGTAGCCCAGATCCTCCAGCACCAGAGTACGGATCTCATCCGTCAGCAGGGCGGCCATCCGCTCCCGCACGATGCCGTGGCGCAGGAACACGTCCAGCTCCCCGCCCTTCTTCATCTGCAGGTTGATCTCATGCTGGCAGCAGGGCACGGAGAAGATGTAGTCCGCCCCCTTCCCGATGGCATAGCGCAGGGCGTAGTCGGTGGCGGTGTCGCAGGCGTGAAGGGTCACCACCATGTCCACCCGCTCGCCGTAAAGCGTATCCCGGCTCACGTCCGCCCGGACGAAGCGCAGGCCTTCGTAGCCGTATTTCTCGGCCAGGCTGTTGCAGTGCTCCACCACGTCCGCCTTCAGATCGTAGCCGATGATCCGCACCTTCCGCCCCTGCTTCACCGCGAAGTAGTAGTAGAGGATGAAGGTCAGATAGCTCTTGCCGCAGCCGAAGTCCAGGATGGTCAGCTCCTGCCGGGGATCGTCCCGGAAGGCCTGGTCGATGAGCTCCAGGAAGCGGTTGATCTGCCGGTACTTGTCATACTTGGCGCGGACGATTTTGTTGTCCTGGGTGAAGACCCCCAGGTCCACCAGGGCGGGGACGGGCTCTCCCTCCGGCAGCAGATACTGCTTTTCCCGGTTGTTGCCGCCTGTGGGAGCGGGCCGGGGCACCGCCGCGCCGCCGTGGCGCTTGTAGCTGCCGTTTGCCTTCAGACTGTACTGGGCGCTCTCCTGCTCGGTCACCAGCAGGGCCTGGCGGTAGTGCCCGTCCAGGTCCGCCTCCACCAGGCGCAGCAGGGCCTCTCCCTCCAGATTCTCGTGAAAGGCCTTGTTGTCCCGGAAGCGCTCCACCTGGTAGAGCCGCCGCCCCCGCAGGGTCACCGACCGGACGCTGATCTTGGGCTCCGCCGTCTTGTCGATGGGCTGGCTGAACACCAGGCGGCTCAGGCTGTCCAGCGCCGCGGCCAGCTCCTCCGTGAGCCTGCTCATGCTTCCCCTCCGAAGAGCTTCTTCAGGCGCAGGGAGGCGGCCTTCAGCTCGTTCTTGCTGTAGGAATTGTTCTCGTCCGCCAGCACCGCGGCCACGGCCTCCTTGGCGGAGAGGCCCTTCACCATGGCGTCCACCAGTATGGCCTCGGGGGAGACGGTGTGCTCCACCTTGTTGAACACATAGTCCTTCCCCACCTCCAGCACCACGGCGTACTCGCCCTTGTCGTAGTTGCCTTTGGCGAGCAGCTGCTCCTTCACCGACCCGGGCGTGCCGCGGAAAGCCATCTCGTGGAGCTTGGTCATGTCGTTGCAGAGACACAGGCGCACATCCGCCTGCTCGTCGATGAAGAAATCCACCAGCTCCATGATGCGCTTGGGGCTCTCATAGAGGGCGAAGCTGCGGGTGTCGCCCCGGCGCAGCTTCTCCAGCAGCCTGCGGCGCTCCGCGTTCTCCCGGGGGAAGAAGCCGAAGAAGGTGAAGGAGCTGAGATCGAAGCCGGAGATGGCCAGGGCGTTCACCGCCGCGCAGCAGCCCGGCACGCCCACCACCCGGATCCCCGCCTCCACGGCGGCCTTGATGAGCTCGTTGCCCGGGTCGGAGATGCAGGGCGTGCCCGCGTCGGTGATGACGGCCACGCTTTTGCCGGAGAGCAGCTCCGAAATGAAAAAGCGGGCCTTGCCGTATTCGTTGAATTTGTGGTTGCTGACCAGCTTGTTGCGGATGCCCAGCTTGCCCAGCAGCACCATGGAGCGGCGGGTGTCCTCGGCGGCGATCATATCCGCCTCCTCCAGGATCTGCCGCCCCCGGGGGCTCATGTCCCGGGAGTTGCCGATGGGGGTGGCCACGATGTAGAGCGTGCCGCTGCCGCGGACCTGCTCCACGCCCTCCTCCAGGCTCAGCTCCTGGGCTTCGTCCAGTTTTTCGTCCATATCATTCTCCTGTCCGTGGTCTAAAAAACGGAGGAGTGTTGCTCCTCCGTTTTGGGTTCATGCTTCGTCGTCCAGCCAGGCCGCGAAACGCTCCTCCGGCATATTCAGCTTTTTGGAAAGAAACGCGACCATCTCGTTGAAGTTCAGCTTCTTCAGATGCTCGTAGTTGGTCTCGCCCTTCACCTTGGGCTCGACCTTGCGTCCCTCGATGTAGCCGCACTCGTAGCACATCATAAGAGGGATCTTGCGATGGGCGTCCAGCGCCATCTCATTGCCGCACTGGGGACATTTCATAACAGGCACCTCCCGGCTTTGTTCTGACTGACAGTATCATGTTACCGCAGCTTTCCCCTTTTTGCAAGAGGAAAAGCGTTTTTCTCATAACAAATGCCGGCAGAAAGCCGGCATTTGCTGGTATTGTGGCAGATGCTTGTATTATTCGCCGTCGTCGCAAATGAGACCGTAGCCGCCCTGTTTCCGCTTGTAAACCACGGCGATGGCGTCCTCCGCGTCCATATTGCGGAACACGAAGAACTCGTGGTCCAGCAGGTTCATCTGCAGGATGGCCTCCTCGGGGGACATGGGCTTGATGGAGAAACGCTTGTTGCGCACGATCTTGAACTCCTCATCCGCCTCGTCCTCCTGAGGCGCAAAGGCAGGCACGGCGTCACGCTCCTGCAGGGCACCCTCCCGGAGGCGTTTCTCCAGACGGGTCTTATTCCGGCGGATCTGCCGCTCGATGGCGGCCACACCGGAGTCGACGGAAGCGTACATGTCATTGGTAAGTTCGCTTGCCCGGTAGTACAGGCCGTTGTTGTGGATGGTGATCTCCGCCAGGAAGCGTCCGCGCTCAATGCTGTAGGTCACGAAGGCCTCCGCTTCCGTCTTGAAGAACTTGTCCAGCTTGCTGATCTTTCGGGTCGAATAGGCCCGCAGATCCTCAGAGGACTCCATCCGTTTCTCGGTGAAAGTGAACTTCATGGTGCCAACTCCTTTCAATGATTGCTCTGCCGGGAGAACCGATCTCCCTGCTTTCAGTATAGCACAGGCTCCCCGGGAAGGAAAGAACTTTTTGTGAAAATCTGCCATGCCGCGCCGAAGCCCGTCTCTCCCCTCTCTCAAAAGCGCATCGGCCTCCCCTCCGCCGCGGAGAGGAAGCCGATGGATCACCACACGATATCGCAGTCCGGCAAAGCGCGGCGGAGCTCCTCCACCTGCTCGTCCGTCAAGGGATTGCCGCTGATGTACAGCTTTTTCAGATTGGTCAGCCGCCGCAGCGGGACCAGGGAGCTGATCTGATTGTTCCGCAGATCCAGGGTCTCCAGATTGCTCAGGGTCCCCAGGGGCGAAATGTCCTCGATCAGATTGAAGCTCAGATCCAGATAGCGGATCCGCTCCCGGCAGTGGGCGTTCTGCATGGCGGACACGCTCTGGATCCGGTTCCGGCCCAGCCGCACCGTCTCCAGACAGTCGAACTTCTCAAAGCCGTAGAGGCTGGACAGCTCCGTGCCCTCCACGCAGATCTCGGTCACGTCGGTCCGGAAATCCTCTCCCCCCAGCTGCACCGTGTACACCAGGGTCCCGTAGCTGATGCCGCACTTGGGCAGGCAGTTTTCCAGGGCGCTCATGGCCTCCGCCGTGATGCCCTCGTTTCGCTCCAGATACAGGCGGGTCAAGCGCTTCATCTCATAGAGCGCGGGGAGGTCCTCGTCCCCGATGCCGGTGTTCTCCAGCCGGAGCGTCTGCAGGTTCGGCAGCTTTTTCAGCCCCGAAAAATCCCCCATGGGATTGTCCGACAGGTCCAGCGTGAGAAGTCCGGGCATGCTGCCCACGGCGCTTGCGTCGCTCACCTGGTTGCGGGCCGCCTCCAGGTGACGCAGGGAGCTCAGGCCGATCAGGGGGCGCAGATCCGTCACCTGGTTGCCGGAGATCCGCAGCTTTTCCAGCTGCTGCAGGTTCATCAGCGGGCTCAGGTCGCTGATCTCATTGTCGCTGAGATCCAGAGAGACCAGCCGGGTGCAGAGACTCAGGCAGGACGCCTCCCGCAGGCCCAGGCCGCTGAGATTCAGGCTCGTGACCTCCGTGTCAAAGGCGATGCCGCCCAGGAGGATGTTCAGAACCCCCTCCTTGTCGCCGTCGGTCAAAATGGCGCAGCGGGGCAGCGCGGCAGACAGCGCCTCCAGCTCCCCCTTCTGCAGCTCCACCCCCCGCAGGCTCAGCAGGCTCAGCTCCTCCAGGCCGTAGAGCGGGCTCAGATCCCCCAGGGGATTGCGGTCCAGATAGAGGCTGTGCAGATCGTGCAGACCGGCCAGGGGCCCCAGGTCGCTGACCGCGTTGCCGCTGAGATTCAGGGTCCTCAGGCCGCCCAGGGAGCCCAGCACGCTCAGATCGGAAATGGCGTTGTCCGCCAGAGACAGGGACGTGAGGGCGTGGAGCTGCCGCAGCTCCTGCAGCACCCCGTTGCCCAGGCCCCGTCCGTCCAGATCCAGCTCCGTGGCGGAGATCTCGTAGCTCTCGCCGGCCACGACGATCCGCCCCTCCTCGCTCTGCTGCATCCGCCGCTGCTCCAGCGCATTGATGCGCTCCATCACCGCCGGATCGTTCCGATCCATGCGCCGTAGGGTCGAAAGGGCCAGATCCAGGTTCCCCTGGGCCTCATAGCAGTCGGCCATCAGCATGAGCACCTCGTCGCTGGAGCGAATGGCCTCCGCCCTGCGCAGGTCGCTCAGCGCCTGGTCGTAGTCCCCTGCCTGGTAGCTCTCCGCCGCCTGCTTGCGATAGCGGTTATAGCGGCTGGTCTCCGTGTTGCCGTGCAGCAGCAGCGCCAGGATCAGCACCAGCGCCGCCGCGGCCGCGGCGAAGATGATCTTTCGCGGCCCCTTCATGCGATCGGGGGCTTCCGAACTGCGGCTATTCTTTTTTTGCGCCGCGTTTTTCATGCATTCTCCGTGCTGCGCTCCGCCGCAGGCTCAATCTCTTCCTGGTTGGCTTCGTCTATCGGGAAGGCAGGCGCAGGCTCGGCCACAAAGCCCAGCTCCTCCACCGGGATCTGGCTCGGGGCAGGCAGCGTCTCCTCCGGCTCCGTGGCGCTCTCCGCCATGCTCTCCGGCGCGCTCTCCTGCAGCGGCGTCTGCTCCGGGCTCCAGGGCTCCCATGGGGCAAGAGGCTGCTGCGGGTCCACCGTCTCTTCCTCCGGCGCGGCGGGCTCCGCCGGCTGCTCCGGAACGGCAGGCTGGGCCGGTGCCGGCGCGGCGGGAGCTGCCGGGTACTTCATCGCCACGCTGGTGCACAGCAGCGAGAGGATGATGCCCAGCACGCTCATCTCCTGCATCCCGTCCACAAAGCTGAGCGGATTCTCCAGATCCATCAGCTCCGGCACGTCCAGGATCACGTGGCCCACGAAGGCCAGCGCCAAGATCGCCGCCAGCGCCCACTTCAGCTTCGGAACGGAGAAGGCCATGGCGTACAGCACGGCAATCACCACATACATCGCGATGCAGCCGACGATCTGCCACTCGTTCTCCACTCCCATGATGCGAAAGATGAAAAACACAACGCCGAGCACCACCGGGATCACCGTGGTCCAGAAGGCCCTTTTCCCCAGAAGCAGCAGGCACAGCAGAAACAGCAGCCCGCTGAAGGCCGGCAGCGCCACCTGGGTGAAGAGATAGCGGGCGTCCTCCCAGCGGCCGACACTGCCAATCAGGCGGAACACGACGGCAAGGCCGATCAGCAGCATGGCCGCCTCCGTCCAGAAGCCGTTCTTCTCGACATACAGCCTTCTTTTATTCTCATCCATATGGAATCCCTCCTGTTTTTCTTTGCGGTTCTCTCCCGGGGATCAGCCCCTCGCGCTGGGGGGCAGCTTCTCGTGGACGGGCGCGTTTTCCCGGATCTGATCCTGGGTCAGGATCTCGCCGGAGGCCACGGAGATCGCCAGGCTTCTGGCGTATTCCACCGTCACAGGGTCCGGCACCATCACGTAGGCATAACAGCCCAGGGTATAGGTGTAGTTCGACTCGCCCCAGCCGTCTACGCTGTAGGTCAGCACGTTCCAGTCCGGCTTGCCGGGGTCCATGGTGAGCTGCACCAGCTCGCCGATCATGGACTTGGAGGCGTTGGTCTGGAAGCAGCCGGACATCTGGTCCATCAGCTCGGTATAGTTGGTGAGGATCTTGGACGAGCGAAGGCTGTTGATGATGCCCTTGATCACCGCCATCTGGTGCCGGCCGCGGGCCCGGTCACCCTCTATAAAGGACTTGCGGTTGCGCACAAAGCCGAGCGCCTGGTGGCCGTTGAGGTGGTTCACGCCCTTGTGATAGTAGTATTTGCCGTAGTTGAAGTCTGCGTCCGACTCCACGTCCACGCCGCCCAGAAGGTCGATCACGTCGATAAAGCCGGAGAAATTCACCCGCAGATAATACTGGATCGGCAGCCCATAGAAGTCTCCCAGCGCCTGCATGGAGCCCTCGATGCCGTAGACGCCGGAGTGGGTCAGCTTGTCCAATGCGCCGCCCGCCGGCTGGAAATTGAAGGGCACATAGTAGTCGCGGGGGGTGGCGATCAGCAGCACGGTCTTGGTCTCGGTATTGACGACGGCCAGGACATTCACGTCGCTGCGGGCGCGGACCGTCACGGGGCCGAAGGTGTCGATGCCGCTGAGATAGGCGCAGAAGCTGTTCTCCCAAAGCTCCGGGTCCTGCATGGTCTGGACGACCTCCTCCTGGATCTCCGGGTTGATGACCGCCGGCTGGGGCAGGATCTCCGTCTGGACGCTGGCGGAATAGTCCTCCACGGCGTAGAGCTTCTCCGTATATTCCTCATACCCCGGCAGGCTGTCGATCAGGTCAAAGTAGCCCGTTGAAATCAGCAGGGCGTCCACCTGGCCCTCGTCCAGGGCCTTCACCAGGTCCATCAGGCTTCCGTAGGCCTGCAGCCGGATGGTGCGCCCGTACTTCTTCTCCAGCTCCTGGCGGGCGTGCTCAACAGCCTCGGTATCCACGTTGGAGATGGTGCCGAAGACGTACTCGCTCTCCACCGCGTAGGCGATCTGGATCCGGCGGTCGCTGTTTTCGTCCTGCTTCACGTAGACCTTGATCTCGGTATACTGGGTGCGGACCTCCGTCACCTCGTCCATCTTGGTGTTGTATTTGAAGACGTAAAAGCTCACGGCGCCTTCCACCAGGGAGAAGAAGAGCAGGATCACGATGGCAACGACGCGGAAGCCGTTCTTTTTGGTCTTTCCCTTCTTTTCCTTCTGCAGCAGGAACATCAGCAGCGGGATCAGCAGCAGCGCCGCCAGGCCGATCACCAGGATCTGGCCGGACAGCAGATGGGTCTCAAACAGGTTCCAGCCCAGAAAGCCCGTCAGCGCAAGGCTCAGGGCAAATACCACATAGAAAAATACTTTTGACATCGTTATACCTCCGTGCCGCCTCCGCGGCACCGACTAATCCTCGATCCGGCACACCTGGCGCCGCCCGTCCAGCTCGTAGCTGACGGAGAGGCCGCCCTCGGTATGCACCCGGATCTTCTCCGCGTCCCGGTTGTGAAGCAGCCGCCGGTAAAGCGCCCGGGCCTCTTCGCTCCAGCGCCCCATGTCGTCCGAGTGGAGCAGGACGCCGCCGAAGAGGCTGTTGACCGTGGCCAGGGTCTTCTTTTCCTCCCGGCTGAGCCGCAGATTGTTCTCCCGCAGGAAGAACACGTCCGGGTCGCTGAGCCAGGCGCGGCCGTTGAGCTGCCTACGGAAGATGCTGTTCCCGATGGCCTGCCTGGTGGAGGGGCGCTCCCGGTTGGTGCGCTGCATCAGGCGGCTGCCGTTCCAGTCCAGGCTCACGTCGCAGCTCACCCGGCAGTAGTCCACCAGGCCGAAGGCGGGCATCAGCGGCACGCCGCAGCCCAGGATCTTCTTCTCGCCGCAGAGACGGCGCAGCAACTCCACGGCGCGGATCATGCGGCCGGCCCGGGTCTCCCGCTCTCCGCCGAAGGGGGCGGCGGCGTAGAGAAAGTCCAGCTTCACCAGGTCATAGCCCCAGTCGTCCAGCACCCGGCGGAACACCCGCTCCAGATAGTCGATCACCTGGGGCTTGTCAATGTCCAGGGCATAGAAGCCGCCCCAGTTGACGCCGGCGAGCCAGGGTCTGCCCGCTTCCCGCAGCAGCCAGTCCGGATGCTCCTTCACCAGGCGAGAGCCCCGCTGGGCCGCGAAGGGCGCAAGCCACAGTCCCGCCTGAAAGCCCCTTTCGTGGATCTCCCCGGCGGCGGCCTTCATGCCCGCCGGGAACTTGCGCCCGTCAGGCTCCAGCCAGTCGCCCACCTTGGGCTCCCAGCCGTCGTCGATCTGGAAAAGGTCTCCCGGCTGCAGCTGCCCCTCGCAGCCCGCCAGGTCGCCGAGAATGGTCTTTTGCGAAATCTTCTGATAGCGGTTGTACCAGCTGGAATAGCCGGCCAGCCGCTTTTGGGTGCGTGGTCGCACGCCCAGGGCATCAAACCAGGCGTCAAAGACCTCCTGCTCCGTCCCCTCGGCATAGAAGAGCTCCAGCGCGGGGAAGCTGCCCCCGGCCACGCGGAGCCCCGCGCAGTCCCGCTCCACGTGCAGCAGGCCCCGGACCGCCTCATAGCGGAAGAGGGTATAGCCCGCGTGCTCGTCCAGAGAGGCGAAGAGCCGGAAGCGCTCCCCTTCCCGGAAGTAGCACCAGCTCACCCCGTGGGTGACGCCGGGGGTCCGGGGGTAGTCCACAAAGTTCTCGTCGCCGTAAGAGCGCAGGGCCAGCAGCCGGATCAGCCCCTCCGGCAGGGGACCCACGCCCCGGGTATAGTCTTCCCGGCCGTACTCCGGGCAATAGGTCCAGGTCTGGTAGCCGTTCATGAAGATCCGTCCGTCCCGGGCCAGCGCCACGGGCAGCTCCGCCCGCACCGAGGCCAGCAGGCCAGCCGGCAGCGTCTCCGTCAGGCGCAGGCTGCCGGGAAGCAGCTCTCTCCTCCCCCAGAGGGAAAAGCCGCCCTCCATCCGGATCTCATATTGCAGCTCCATGGCCGATCCCCTCTCTCCCCGCGGACGATCCCGTTCAGATCACCCGGAATTGTACCGTCACCGGCTCGGTCTGGGCGGTCTCCAGCGTCAGCGTGCCCTCGCCGCTGCGGCCCAGGGTACGCACATAGCAGCCCAGGCTGCCTCCCTCGGCGGCAGCCAGCGCCGGGCCCACCAGGGCCACCGCGCCCTCCGCCTTCATGGTCACGGGCAGCTGGGCATAGGGCGCCAGATTCCCGTTTTCGTCCAGGATCCGGATGCGCACCGCAGCCATGTCGTAGCGGTCGCCTTCCCGCAGCTCGGTCCGGCTGACCTTGACCTCCAGATGCAGGCGGAGGCCGGGGCTCTTGGTCTGGCTGGCGATGACCTTGCCCTTCTTCTTGCCGTCAAAGCGCCAGCGGGTGGCCTCTCCGCCCCAGTTGCCCACGTACTTGCCGAAGAGCGCCACGCCCTGCTCCATGGTGAAGCCGTAGCGGCTCATGGCGGCGAGCATTTTGGCGCGGTCCTTCACAGGCAGATTGCTGAGCCCGTGCTTGCCGGCGGCGATCAGCACGTCCTTCACCAGCTTTGCCTCGGCCTTGGGGAAGCCCTCCACCGTCTCCAGCAGGCAGCCGATGGTGTCGTCCACCTTCACCGGGCCGTGGGGCAGTCCGTCCCAGCCCTTGGTGCGGAAGCTGGTCACATAGTTGTCGTTTTTATACAGCTCCACCTCGTCGGCATTGGTGAACACATACATGTCCCCCAGGTTGCCGCCGGGATAATCGCCGATGTCCATGGGGGTGCCCACCTCCAGCACTGGGGTCTCATCTCCCTGGCTGGCGTAGAGCGCCGCGGCCAGCTTGGGATTGCGGAAGGCGTCCATCACGCCGTGGTAGCAGATCTTATCCCCGGAGCCGAAGTCCTTGTGGGTGGGATAGTCGAACATGCACCAGCCGAAACAGCCCGCGTGCTGCCCGTCGGCCCGGGCGTCGTTCTGCACCCGCGCGTGGCGCAGGGCGTGCTCCTGGCGCTTGGCCCAGGTGTCATAGGTCTTGGTGGGGAACATGTGCCCGTTGTGCTCGGACACCAGCAGGGCCCGCTCCGGATGGGTGCTGACCTTCTCCTTGGGCAGCACGCCCGCGTTGGTCCCCACATGAGAGAAGTCGTTGAAGGCATACACGTCCTCCAGCAGACTGGACTTCTGCAGATAGCGCACGCCGGAGGTGGGCCGGCTGGGATCCAGTCGGTGGCAGAGGTCGTTGGTGCGCAGGTAGAAGGGATCGTCGTCCTGGCTCTCGTTGATGCGCACGCCCCAGAGCACGATGCTGGGGTGATTGCGGTACTGGCGCACCATCTCCTCCACGTTCTGCACCGCCTGGTCCTTCCAGGCCGCGTCGCCGATGTGCTGCCAGCCGGGGATCTCCGTGAAGACGAAGAGGCCAAGCCGGTCGCACTCGTCAATAAAATACTGGCTCTGGGGATAATGGGAGGTGCGCACCGCAGTGCAGCTCAGCTCCTCCTTCAGGATACGGGCGTCCTCCCGCTGCAGGCTCTCGGGCGCGGCATAGCCGATATAGGGGAAGCTCTGGTGCCGGTTCAGGCCCCGCAGATAGCTGGGCTTTCCGTTGAGGAAAAAGCCCTCGGGCTTGAACTCCACCGTGCGGAAACCGAAGAGCGTCTCCTTGGTGTCCTGCACGGCGCCGCTCTCGTCCAGCAGCTCCGCCCGGCAGGTGTAGCGCTTGGGCGTCTCCGGGCACCAGGGCGTGACCCCCGGCACCTGCAGGCTGAAGCGATCCGTCCCGGAAGCCTCGGCCAGGCGCCGCCCCCCGTCCCAGACGGAAAGACGCACGGACAGGCCCGGATCCGTCAGCTCCAGACGGGCTTCCAGCCGATCCAGCTCCGGCGTGTAGACGAACAGATCCTCGATATAGTCCCTGCTGCGCACATCCAGCCAGGCCTCCCGGTAAAGGCCGCCGTAGGTCAGATAGTCGATCACGAAGCCAAAGGGCGGCACGGCGCCGTTCTCCGTGCAGTCCAGCTTCACGGCCACGGTGTTCTCCCCCTCCGGCTTCACCAGCTCCGTGATCTCCGCCCGGAAGGCGGTATAGCCGGAGCGGTGATGGGCGCACTCCACCCCGTTCACGTAGACCGTGGCGATGTGGGCCGCGCCGTCAAACTGCAGGAACAGGCGTTTCCCCGTGCTGTCCGCCGGAAGCTCCAGCTTTCTGCGGTAGCCGCAGATCATCTCGTAGTCCTGTGGGCCGGCATAGTGCAGGGGAAGCTCCCGCACGTTGTGGGGCAGGCGGACCGTAAGGGCCTCCCCTTCCCCGCGCAGAAAGCTCTCCGACCACTGTTCGGTGAATTCCCAATTGCTGCAAAGGCTGATCATAGTATGTCCTCCGTCTGTTTCTTGCGCTGTCGCCGGCCGGACGCCGGATAACAGCGACATAGTTTTTCATGGTATTTTACCATTGAAACGCCGCTTGCACAAGCCCTGTTTTTGGAAAGTCCCCCCTCCGGGGAAAGAAAAAGAGCATGTGCACACGCACATGCTCTTTTTTTGATCCGCTTATTCCTTTGGCTCGTCCCCGCGGTCTTTGCGCCGTCTGCCGGATTTTTCCCGCTGCCGCATCAGCAGCGTGATCAGCAGCCACAGCACGACGGCCGTGCCGAGGATCGGGAGAAGCAGGGGGAGAACGGTGGGCAGCATGCCGAACAGCAGGCAAACCGCCATCAGCAGCAGGGACAGCACGACCACACAGGGGAGAAACAGCATATAGAAGGAGGAAAGCAGCAGCGAGAAAAGATCTCCTCTCTCCAGCTTCACCCGCTCCTCTTCCCGGCGGGCCTTCTGCGCCTCCGGCTGATCCAGGCCCAGCGCGCGGCGCTGCGCCTCCCGGGCGCGGTGGATCTTGTTGTCAAACTGCATGGGCAGCTCCTTTCTCCGCCCGGGATCTCAGAACGAGAAGCTGCGGCCGGTACAGAACTCAGTCCTGCTTCTTGGCCTCGATGTCCAGGCCGTTCATCAGCGGGTGGTGGCAGGCGACGAAGTGGTTGGGCTCCATCTCGCGCCACTCGGGCGTGACCTGCTTGCAGATCTCGGTGCAGTAACGGCAGCGGGTGTGGAACTTGCAGCCCTTGGGCGGGTTCACCGGGCTGGGGATATCGCCCTCCAGGATCTGCAGCTCCTTGCTGTCGTCCGGGTCGGTGGTGGGGATGGCGGCGATCAGCGCCTGGGTGTAGGGGTGGATGGGCTTCTTGAAGATCTCCTCCGAGGGAGACAGCTCCACCAGGTTGCCCAGGTACATGACGCCGATCCGGTCGGAAATGTACTTCACGACGGACAGGTCGTGGGTGATGAAAAGGTAGGTCAGGTGCTGCTGCTCCTTCAGATCCTGCAGCAGATTCAGGATCTGGGACTGAATGGACACGTCCAGCGCGGAGACCGCCTCGTCACAGACCACGAACTTGGGCCGCACCGCAAGGCTTCTGGCGATGCAGATACGCTGCCGCTGGCCGCCGGAGAACTGGTGCGGGAAGCGGTGGACAAAGTAATCCGCCAGGCCGCAGTTGTTCATGACCTGGATGACCTCGGCCTGCATCCGCTCGGAGCCGGCCTTGTAGAACTTGTGGGCCACCAGACCTTCGCTGATGATCTGGCCCACCGTCATACGGGGGTTCAGCGAGGAGTAGGGATCCTGGAAGATGTACTGGATCTGGCAGCGGAGCAGACGGACCTCGGGGTAGGTCAGACGCGCCAGGTCGATGCCATCGTCCCGGAAGGCCTCGTGCTTCTGGAACTCGGGATCGTTGGCATGCTGGGCGCGCAGCGCATCCAGCTGCTGGTCGATGGCGGCGATCTCCTTGCGATCCTCCTCCAGGACCTTGTCCCAGGCTTCCAGCTTTTCCTTGTTCTTCTCCATCTTCTTGCCGGCGGAGGCGCGGCGGCGCTCGGAATACTCCTCGCTGCCGGCGATGAACTCGTTCTCCTCAAAGGCAAGCTTGACGGGGCGCCGCTTCTCCACGTGATCGTGGAGACGGGCGCAGAGGGCGTAGCGCTGCTTGTAGAGCTTGATGGGCTCGGACAGATCCTCCACGCAGATGAAGCCGCCCACCAGGTTCACGATGTTCAGATAAGCGTCGTTGGAGGCCTTCTTGGCGGCCTGGAGATGGTTTGCAACCTCCAGCTGCTTCTTCTCGTCCCCAGCGTCGTACTCCGCCTGCAGATGGTCGGTCTTGGCCTGCAGCTCGTGCATCTTTTTGATGTGCTTGTGCAGGTGGTCAATGGTGTTGGCCACGTACTTGGGCGCCAGCTCGTCCAGCGACGCGCCGTAGTACATGGTGCGGCCGTCGGTCTGCCGGTAAAGCTGCAGGACCGTGCGCCCGAAGGTGGATTTGCCGCAGCCGGATTCGCCCACCAGGCCCAGAGTCTCGCCCTCGAAGATATCCAGGGTGATACCGTCGTTGGCCTTGTTGAACAGGCCGTGTCTGCCGATGGGGAAATACTGCTTCAGGTTGGAGATCTTCAGCAAAACTTTCTTGTTCTCGTTATTTTGCATTGCGACGATCCTCCTTTCTCGGGTAGAAGCAGCGAATCGACTGGGTCTCGGACACGTGGATCATGGTCGGCTCCTCTTCCTGGCAGCGCTCGGTGGCGTACTTGCAGCGGGGCGCGAACTTGCAGCCCTTGGGCAGCGCCAGGGGGTGAGGAACGGCGCCGGGGATGGCGTCCAGTCTCTCGTTGGCCGGGGTGGTCAGACGGGGGATCGAGGTCATCAGACCTTCGGTGTAGGGGTGGGAGAACTCGCCCTGGCGGAAGATCGTGTCCGCGGGGGCCTTCTCCACAACCTGGCCGCAGTACATGACGGCCACGTCGTCCGCGATCTGGCGGATAACGCCCAGGTCGTGGGTGATGAACAGGACCGAGGTGCCGTGCTCCTCCTTCAGCTCGTTGATGAGCTTCAGGATCTGGGCCTGGATGGTCACGTCCAGAGCAGTGGTGGGCTCGTCGGCGATCAGCAGCTTGGGCTTGCAGGCCAGGGCCATGGCGATCATGACACGCTGGCGCATACCGCCGGAGAGCTGGTGGGGATACTGCTTGGTGACGATCTGGGGGTTGGGGATCTTCACGTCTGCCAGCATCTCAATGACCTTCTCGGCAGCCTCCTTCTTGTTCATGCCCTGGTGGATGATGAAGGGCTCGGAGACCTGCTTCTCCACGGTGAACACCGGGTTCAGGGAGGTCATGGGCTCCTGGAAGATGACGGAGATGTCGTTGCCGCGGACCTTGTACATCTCTTCCTTGGTGCACTTGGTCAGATCCCGGCCGTCAAAGAAAATCTCGCCGCTGTCGATATAGCCGTTGCCGTCCAGCAGCTGCAGGATGCTCATGGCGGCGACGCTCTTGCCGGAGCCGGACTCGCCCACGATGCCCAGGGTGCGGCCGGGCTCCACAGAATAGGAAACGCCGTTGACTGCTTTCACGATACCCTTTTTGGTGCGGAAGAACGTGTGCAGATCTCTTATCTCAAGTAATGCCATCGTTTTCCCTCCTTTACTTGTCGCGGTCGGACTTCGGGTCCATAACGTCGCGCAGGGTATCGCCAACGATGTTGATGCAGATACAAGTGATCGCAAGGAACAGGGACGTGAACAGCCACTCCCACCAGAAGTTGGTGATGATGGTGGCGTTGTTGGCGCCGTTGAGCATGTTGCCCCAGGTCGGCCGCGGGTAAGTGACGCCGAAGCCCAGGTAGCTCAGGCTGGATTCCGTCAGCATACAGGTGGCGAAGTCCAGGGTCAGGGTAACGAAGATGATGGAGACGATGTTGGGCAGGATGTGCTTGAAGGCGATGGCGCCCTCCTTCACGCCCATGGCCTTGGCCGCGGTGACGTATTCGTTCTCGCGGGCCTGCAGCACCTGGCCGCGGACCATGCGGGCCAGGCCCGTCCAGGTCAGCACGCCCAGGATCACCATGAGGATAAAGATCTTGTTATCCTCACTGATGTCGGACTGCGCCAGGATGGCTGATAGGATCAAGGCGAAGGGCAGGAAGGGGATGGCCGCGAAGATCTCGGTCACACGCATCAGGATCAGGTCGACCTTGCCGCCGAAGTAGCCGGAGATACAGCCGACGATGATGCCGATGATGGTGGAGATGATAACGGCGATGGCGCCGATGGTCATGGTCATCTTGCCGCCCTGGATGATGCGCTGGAAGATGTCGGCGCCGCGGTTATCGGTGCCGAAGAGGTAGCCCTTCAGGCCCCACTTGCCGACCACTTCGTTGTTGTCGTTCACGGCATAGCTCTGGAAAGCGCCGCCGTAGATCCGGGTCACGCCGGTCATGTCCTTGGGGACCTGGGTCTGGTCCAGGGTGTCGCCGCCCCAGGAGAGCACGCGCCCCTGGTCGGTCAGCGCGGTGTAGTGGTAGGTGCCGGAGACGATTTGGATCACGCGCTCGCCCTCATTCAGCGCCGGCATGGGCTTGGCACGGGTGCCGAAGTCGCCGGTGAAGAACAGGGAGCCGTCGTCCAGCTCGCCGCAGACGGTGTTGCTGGTGGCGCTGATGGCAACGATCTTGCGGCCGTCCAGATACTGTCTGGCGGGAACGGCCTTCACGTTCAGGTTGGAGCGGAACTGGTCATACAGGCCGCGCTTGCCGGTGTAGACGCCGTTGCCGGCCTCGGTCACGCCGACCACATAGTTCAGGGTGAAGTCAATGTCGATCAGATCGTCCTTGCCGGCGAACAGATCGATGTTCTGATAGGTGTTCTTGTTGCCCCAGAGGTAGAGCGTGCCGTCATCCATCAGAATGGCGCTGCACTGGTAGCCGCAGGTCACCTTCTTGACGTGATCCACGTCGATGGTGCCGTTGAGCAGGATGTCAGGCTCGGGCAGGATGTTGGCGTTGTCCTTGTTCTCGGGGTCGAAGTAGCCGAACTGGCCCAGCTTGTTGTAGCCCCAGCAGTAGACCTTGCCTTCCTCGGAGATGGCGACAACATGGTCGATGCCGGCCGCAACGTACATGATCTTGGCATTCAGCACTTCCTCGGGGATGTCGCGCACATCCAGACCGGTGGTGCTGATCTTGGAGTCGCCCCAGATGAAGACCTGGCCTTCGTTGTTCACACCGACGGTGAAGCTGCCGAAGCTGTCGATCATGCGGACGTCGTTCTCCATCTCCCTGGGAACGGACAGCATGCTCATGGTGGGGTGGACGTTCTGCTGGGTGACCTCGGTGTAGGAGTCGTAGTACTTGGGCATGAACAGGGGACCGATGAAGACCAGCAGGAACATGGCGATCACGACGCACAGGGCGATGACCGCAAGTCTCCGCTCGAAGAAGCCGCGAACGATCTGCTTGAAGGGGCTGACGATCTCCTCCACCTTCATGTTCTTGGCGTTTTCTTCCATTTCGTCGGCCAAAACCTTGCTGCCGCCGTGGAAGAGGCGCTTGAACCAGCCGCCGATGGTGCCGAAGAAGCCTTTATTCTTTTTCATCTTCGCACCTCCTTATGCGTTGACCCGGACACGCGGGTCCACAAGACCGTACACGATGTCGATGATGAGGTTGCTCAACAGGGACAGGGCCACGTAGAACAGCTGCAGCAGGATGATCACGTCCGTATCCGCCGTGCGCAGGGACTGGATCATCAGCTTGCCCATGCCGTTGATGCCGAACATGTTCTCAAAGATCAGGGAGCCGCCGAAGATGCCCAGGAACCAGCCCACGACCAGAGTCACGATGGGGATCAGGGCGTTGCGCCAGGCGTGGGAGTAGATAACGGTCTTCTCCTTGACGCCCTTGGCGCGGGCGGTGCGGATGCAGTCCATGGAGAGCGCGTCGATCATGGAGGCGCGGACGTAACGGGTCATGCCGCCCATGGAGCAGAAGGTCATAGTGATGAGCGGCAGGCACATGTAGTACATTCTGTCCCAGAACCACTTCCAGCCGGTGAAGTTGTTGCCCGGCGTGCCCATGCCGCTGGGCGGGAACCAGTGCAGCAGGGAGCAGAAGATCCAGATGAACAGAATACAGGTGATGAAGGTCGGCAGCGAGTAGCCGATGATGGTGACGACCTGGGTCGCCTGGTCAAACTTGCTGCCCTTCCGGACCGCGCAGAAAATGCCGAGGGGGATCGTGATGCCCAGGGCCAGGATCACGTTGAAGATGTTGATGAAGATGGTATTCTTCATCGGTTCGCCGACGATGTTCACCACGTCGTCCTTCAGCTCGTAGGAGTAGCCGAAGTTGCCCTCCAGCAGGCCGTTGTACTTGCCGAAGTAGTTGGGGTACAGGCCGACCCAGCGCAGATAGCGGACCGCCAGATTCTTGGTATCGGTGCCGTAGAGCCGCTGATAGTACAGGTAGCGTTCCTGGAACACCTGTTCCTTTTCAGCGTCCGACTTGCCGCGGAGCTGCTGCTTCATGTTGACCATGTCAGCTTTGGCGTCGGTATAGGCGCGGTTGCTGGGAACCAGATTGTATATCAAGAACATGAGGACGGACAGGATGATCAGAACCACGACCATGTATCCGATCCTCTTCAGAACATATTTTCCCATTCTGTATCTCCAGTCTGTCGCACAAGCGACTGGTTATTTGGCAGTCAGGGGGGTCCAACCCCTGCCTTGCCAGGTGCGGGGGTTCAGACAATGTAACTTGTCAGAGTGCGAGTGCGGGGATGAGGGGTCCTCTCTTTTGAAAAAAAGAGAATATGGCCTTGGCTTGCGCATATTCTCCAGTCTTTGCCAGGCAAAGTCTATAAACACAGGATGGGGACTGGCCCCACCCTGTGTCTACAGTCGCTAAAGCTTACGCTCTATGGGTTAAGCTTACCAGGGATCAGTTGTTCCAGTAGATGTCGGCAGCGTCCTTGATGTAGTAGGCGCTGTAGTCATCGTACATGGAGGGATCGATGGTCATGTTGAAGGAGTAGTCGTACACAGCGCTGTTGAAGCCGGTAGCGAAGTTGAAGCAGGTGTACATGGGAGTGCCGCTGTAGTAGCCGTAAACCTGCTGCTGGTACAGCTCGTCGAGCATCGGGGCGAAGTCGCCGATGGTCTTCTGGACGGTGAAGCCAGCATTGATGATGTTGTCGTTCTGCTCAAAGCCGGTGACCAGCAGATCGGAGAACTCGTTGTTGACAGTGCCGTACCAGTTCAGAGCCAGAGGCATGTAGTAGTTGCCGTCGATCTCAACGGTCTTGTAAGCGCCGTCGATGGACTGGTAGTTCTTGTCGTACTCGGTGGCATACTCGCCGGGGATCATCTTGTAGCGGACACCCTCGGTGTACTCGCCGCCCTCGGCGTTGTAGATCCAGCCGCCCTCCTCCAGGACCGCGATGGCGGTGTCAACGGAGGTATCGTAGGCGTTCAGCAGCATGCCCTGAGCGGTAGCAGCCTTGTACATCCAGGAACCGGAGTAGTAGGGGCCGTCGACAACACCGCCGTAGCCGCCGGTGAAGTCCTTAGCAAAGGTGGCGCGGTCCATGCAGAAGGCGATGGCCTGACGGACCTCGGGGAACTGCACGGGGCCGTAGTCGGCACGGAAGCCCAGCTTGCCGTAGCCGGCGCGAGAGTAGTGCGTGTACACGAAGGCGCCGTCGGAAGCATCGGCCATGGCGATGGCTTCGTCGGTGGCAGCGCCGCCGGTGATGGCAGACAGGCAGTCAACGCCGCCGGCCTTCAGGTCCTCGAGCTGAGTCTCGGAGATGATCTTCTTGTAGATAACAGTCTCGATCTGGGGCTTGGTGCCCTCGTAGTTGCCCTTGAAGTTGGGGTTCAGCTTCAGGGTAGCGGTCTTCTCGGAGGCGTTGTAGTTCTCAACGGTGTAAGGACCGGACCAGGGGTACAGGGTGTAGGTGTCGCCGATACCGGAGTCGTTGATGTGCTGAGCCAGAACGTAGCTGTCGCCGTTCTTCTCATAGAAGTTGCCGGTGATGTACACGCCCTCGCCGTCGTCGGCGATGTCAGCGTCAGCGCCGAACCACACGTCCTTGTAGGTGGGGCTGAAGCGGGCGTAAGCAATGGCGTAGAAGTAGGGATAGTAGTCGGACTTAACGGTGGCGGAGAAGGTGTAGTCGTCGATCAGGCGCAGGCCGACCATGACAGGGTTCACGCCCTCTTCCTCGGCGTTCTCACCGTCGAACGCGGCGAACTCTTCGTAGCCGACGTAGCTCAGCAGGGAGCGAGCGTCACGGCCGGAGCCCTCAGCAGCAACGGGAGTGGAGAAGGCCATGGGGTAGTACAGGTAGTTCTTGGCGGTGATGGGGGAGCCGTCGGAGAACACCAGGTCGTCATAGATGGTGATCTGGTAGGTGCAGGTGCCGTCCTCGTTCTCGATCTGCTGGAAGTCCTTCACGACAGTGGGGTTCACAACATAGCCGCCCTCTTTGGTGGTGACCACGGTGTCGAGGCCGTTGACCAGGCCGGCAACGTCGTTGTCAGCAGCGCCGGGGCTGGAGGAACCGAAGTCGGAAACACGGAACTTACCGGACAGGTCGGTGGAGTTGCCCATGATGAAGGAGTTGTCATCCTTCTCGGAGGACCAGTCGATCAGGGCACGGGCGGGACCCCAGAAGGGGTTGGTGGGATGCTCGTCAACACCGATGATCTTGGCGTTGTAAACATCGTAGTACTCATTGGAGTACAGGGGGATCTCGGGCAGCAGGTAGTTCCAACGGGTGATGTAGAACTTCCACCACTCGGCGTACACTTCATCCTCGGTCGCGAAGTCAGTGCCTTCGGTGGAGGTGTTGTACACCATGGCCATGGTCAGGAAGTCCAGGCCCAGCTCGTACTTGTTGCCGTCGGGGGCGTTGAAGTACGCGAGACCGGTCTCGGGATCTTCCTCCACGTCAGCGATGGAGGCTTCCTTGCCGAACTTGTCGTACAGGGAGATGTAGTCAGCATCTTCGCCGTACTCCTTGCCGTTCAGCAGCTGGATGGAAGAGGGCTTATAGCCTTCCTCCTCCTCGGGCTCTTCGACGGGCTCGGCGTCGGTGGGCTCTTCGACGTCGGTGGGCTCCTCGACGGGCTCGGTGGGCTCCTCAACGGGCTCCTCGGTCTTCTCTTCGGTCTTGGCCTCGCCGCAGGCGGCAAGCGCGAAGATCATGACCAGGGCCAGCAGCAGAGCCATGAGTTTCTTGAGGTTGCTCATTTTCATTTTTCCTCCTATTTTTTCTTTATTACACGCACGGGAGGTCCCCGATGCGAATAATAAGCAGATATAGCTCCGCCCAGCGGGCGGAAAAAGCAGACATCCGGCACGGTGCTGTCCGGTCTGTCACAGGCGCAATGGCAAACGGGCCGCGGTCGTGCGCGCACGCTCCGAACTGCACAAAACAGGCCCAAGTCTCTCCTGTTTTGCCAAAACAGAGCATCCAATGCTGCTTCCTTGCAAGATTATAGCATAGAACTTTTTGTATTTCAAGAAAAAAACCACGGCATCTCTCTCCATACCTCCAAAAATGCACCCGCGTTTTTGTGGAAATCCCACAAAATTTTGGCCCGCTTTGGGAGAAGAAGGAGATTTTACCCGCGTTTTTTCGTTGAAAATCGCTCTCCGGAGAAGTTTATTTCTCTATTTTGCTACATTATTGAAATAAAAAAAGGCGCCTGTTTTGGGCAGTTCCGTAGCCTCCGGCACGCTCCGGAGCGCCTCCCCATGAGCTTATGCCGGGATAAGAAAAAGCCCTGGGATCTCTCTCAGGGCTTTTTTATGCGGATCAAACCAGCTCGATCACAGCAACCTCGGCGGCGTCGCCGCGGCGGGCGCCGATGCGGGTGATGCGGGTGTAGCCGCCGTTGCGGTCGGCATACTTGGCAGCCAGCTCGTCCTTGACCTTCTTGGCCACATCCTCACGGGTGAGGAAGCTGAGCATCTGGCGATAGGAAGCCAGATCCTTCTCCTTGCCGAGAGTGATCATCTTCTCGGCCATGGGGGCGATCTCCTTGGCGCGGGAGACGGTGGTCTCCATGCGGCCCTTGTCCAGCAGATCCGTGGTCTGCTGACGCAGCATGGCCATGCGCTGGTCGGTGCTCTTGCCGAGCTTTCTAGTTCCGGGCATATTGCAAATTCCTCCTAATTACTGATTGTCCTCGCTGGCCAGAGACAAGCCCATCATCGTCAGCTTATGCTCGACTTCTTCCAGGGACTTGCGGCCGAGGTTGCGGACCTTGATCATCTCGTCCTGGGTCTTGCTGACCAGGTCCTCGACAGTATTGATATTGGCACGCTTGAGGCAGTTGAAGCTTCTCACGGACAGATCCAGCTCTTCGATGGTCATCTTGAGCACGGTATCCGGCTCCTTCTCCTCCTTCTCCACCACAGTGGAGTTGGCGCCGATGGTGTCGGACAGGTCCGTAAAGAGCGTAAAGTGGTCGCAGAGTATCTTGGCGCCCAGGCTCAGCGTATCGCGGGCCGCCATGGTCTTGTCCGTCCACACCTCGATGGTCAGCTTGTCAAAGTCGGTCTGATTACCCACGCGGGTATTCTCGACCGTGTAATTGACCTTGAGGACCGGGGTGAAGATGGAGTCCACCGGGATGGTGCCGATGGCGGTGGTGGGCGTCTTGTTCTTCTCGGCGGGAACGTAGCCTCTGCCATGGTCCAGGACCAGCTCCATATTCAGAGCGCCGTCGGGACCGAGAGTTGCAATAGGCTGCTCGGGATTGAGGATCTCCACCTCGGCGTCGGGCTTGATGTCACCGGCGGTGACCAGGCCCTCGCCGGCGGCCTCGATGTAGACGGTCTTGGGACCGTCGCAGTGAAGGCGGGCGATGATGCTCTTGACGTTCAGGACGATCTCCGTCACGTCTTCCTTCACGCCGGGGATGGTGGAAAACTCATGCTGCACACCGGCGATTTTGATGCTGGTGCAGGCCGTACCGGGGAGAGAGGAGAGGAGTACCCTGCGAAGAGAGTTTCCAAGCGTGGTGCCATAGCCGCGTTCCAGAGGCTCAATGACGTATTTGCCGTAATGGGTCTCGTTGGGGTTCTCGATGCACTCGATGCGCGGCTTCTTAATTTCGATCATGTGGTTCCTGTACCCTCCTTGTCAAATTTGCGCCGCAGGGGCGCTGCGTGGTTCAGCTTACCAATTTGAGGGTGTAGAGAAATGCGCGGGGCATTTCTCCCGATTGATTACTTGGAGTACAACTCGACGATGAGGCGCTCTTCCACGGGGAAGTCGATGTCCTCTCTGGTGGGGGCAGCAACGACCTTGCCGATCATGTTGGCAGCGTCAAACTCCAGCCACTTGGGGATGACATGGTAGGCATTGGCCTCCAGGTTCATCTTGAAGCGCTCGATGCTGCGGCTGGCCTCCTTGACGGCGATGACCATGCCGGGCTTGACCTGGTAGCTGGGGATGTTGACCTTCTTGCCGTTGACGGTGAAGTGGCCGTGGTTGACCATCTGACGGGCCTCGCGGCGGGTAGCGGCGTAGCCCAGGCGGAACACCACGTTGTCCAGGCGGTTCTCCAGCTGGATGAGCAGGTTGTCGCCAGCCTTGCCGGGCATGCGGACAGCGTTCTCATAGTAGCCGCGGAACTGCTTCTCCAGCACGCCGTACACGAACTTGACCTTCTGCTTCTCCTGCAGCTGGGTGGCGTACTCGGACTTCTTCTTGCGGGTCTGGTTGTTGCTGTTGCGGGTGGTTTCCTTCTTGTAGTAGCCCATGGCGGCGGGGCTGATGCCCAGCGCCTTCGCGTGCTTCGCGATGGGCTGTCTGTTCTTAGCCATTACAGTGTCCTCCTTTCCTTATACACGACGACGTTTCGGAGGACGGCAGCCATTGTGAGGAATGGGGGTGACGTCCTTGATCATCGTCACTTCGAGACCGGCGGTCTGGAGGGCGCGGATGGCGGCCTCACGGCCGGAACCGGGACCCTTGACGAAGACCTCGACGGTCTTCAGGCCGTGCTCCATGGCTGCCTTGGCGGCAGTCTCAGCGGCGGTCTGAGCGGCAAAGGGGGTGGACTTCTTGCTGCCACGGAAGCCGAGGCCACCGGCGGAGGCCCAGGAAATGGCGTTGCCCTGGGTGTCGGTGACGGTCACCATGGTGTTGTTGAAGGAAGAGCTGATATGGACCTGGCCCTTTTCGATATTCTTCCGCTCTCTGCGGCGGGTTCTGACGACTTTCTTCTTCGCAGTTGCCATAATTCAGTTCCCTCCCTTACTTCTTCTTGTTGGCGATGGTGCGTTTCGGGCCTTTGCGGGTGCGGGCATTGGTCTTGCTCCGCTGGCCGCGCACGGGGAGGCCGCGGCGATGGCGCAGACCACGGTAGCAGCCGATCTCGGTCAGGCGCTTGATGTCAAGCGCGGTCTGACGACGGAGGTCGCCTTCCACGATAAAGTTGTGGTCGATGCACTCACGCAGCTTGGATTCTTCCTCATCGGTGAGGTCTTTCACGCGGGTGTCGGGATTGATCCCAGTCATGTCCAGGATCTTCTTCGCGCTGGTTCTGCCGATTCCGTAGACATAAGTGAGACCGATTTCGATTCTCTTGTCTTTGGGCAGGTCAACGCCGGCTATACGTGCCATACTTTTTTCTTCCTTTCGAAAAATGATTTCCGCACTTGTACGGTGTCAGGGGCTTGTTCCCGCCGGAGGGAGTCCCTGATCCATGCGGGATATTCTGAGACAGGAGCCTTTCGCCCTGTCGCCGGGGCTTTGCCGGGACGCGGGTTTTTCGCTGAAACAGCATACAAGGAGCCGATCTCCTGCGGGCTTTTGAGCGAAAAATCTTCAGTCGCAGCGAAGAATTATTTTATCAAAGACATGTGTGAACTGTCAAGTATAATTTTTCGCTTTTCAAAATATTTTTCGCCCGGCCCACGACCGACTCTTGTATGAAAACGGGATTAACCCTGGCGCTGCTTGTGCTTGGGGTTCTCGCAGATGACCATGACTTTGCCCTTGCGCTTGATGATCTTGCACTTCTCGCACATGGGCTTCACGGAAGGTCTGACTTTCATTTGTTATACCTCCTGCTAATACTACTTGCTTCTCCAGGTGATGCGGCCGCGGGTCAGGTCGTAGGGAGACATCTGCACCGTTACCTTGTCGCCGGGAAGGATACGGATAAAGTTCATCCGGAGCTTGCCGGAAATATGCGCCAGGATGATATGGCCTCCGCCGATATCCACCTGGAACATGGTGTTAGGCAGGGATTCTACCACCGTGCCTTCGAGTTCGATTACATCGTCTTTTGCCAAAGCTCTATTCCTCCAGATCTGATCAGATATCGTCCGCCATCGTGAGAATCTCCGGCTCCCCGTCGGTGATGAGGATGGTGTTCTCATAATGGGCGGCAAGGGAATGATCCCTCGTGACGACCGTCCAGTCGTCCGCCAGGATCCGTACACGCCAGTCTCCCGCGCAGACCATCGGCTCCACGCAGATGGTCATGCCCTTGAGCAGCCGGGGATTGGCCCGGCGCGCCTCGGGGCGATAGTTGGGAACCTCAGGCGCCTCGTGCATGCCCCGGCCGATGCCGTGGCCCACGAAATCCCGAACCACGGAAAAGCCGTGGCTCTCCACATAGTCCTGCACCGCTTCTCCGATATCGTAGACGCGGCAGCCTACCTTGGCGAACTTGATCCCTTCGAAGAAGGCCTGACGGGTGACTTCCATCAGCTTCTTCGCCTCCGGGCTGACCTCCCCTACCGGGTAGGTGCCGGCGCAGTCGCCGACAAAACCGCGGTAGGTGGCGCACAGATCAATGGATACGATGTCGCCGCTGCGAACGATCCTCTTTCCGGGGATGCCGTGGATGACCTCGTCGTTGACGGAGACGCAGGTCGCCGCCGGGAAGCCCTCGTAGCCCAGACAGCTGGGCTTGGCGCCGGACTTCACGATGTACTCATGCACAGCCCTGTCGATTTGCTTTGTCGTCATGCCGTCCTTCACGGCCTGACGCCCGATGGACCGTGCGCCGGCCGCGATTTTCGCGGCCTGACGCATGATCTCGATCTCATGAGGGGATTTGATGGTAATGCTTTCTGCCATTTCAGATCTCCAGAACCCTGCGGATCTCCGCAGTGGTCTGCTCGATGCTGGGCTGGTTCTCCGCCAGGCGCAGCTTGCCGCGGGCCTCGTAGAAGGCCTTCAGCGGCTCGGTCTCCCGATGATAGGTCTCCAGTCTGGCCAGGACCGTCTCGGGAGCGTCATCCTTGCGGATGCTCAGCTCGCCGCCGCAGTTGTCGCAAACGCCCTCCACCTTGGGAGGATTGTTCACAATGTGGAAGGTGGTGCTGCAGTTCTTGCAGGTCCGCCGTCCGGACATGCGCTCCACGATGACCGCGTCGTCCACCTCGATGGAGAGGGCGAAGTCGATCGCGATGCCCATTTCCTCCATGGCCTCCGCCTGGGGGATGGTCCGGGGCACGCCGTCCAGAATGTAGCCTCCGGCACAGTCGGGCTCCGCCAGCCGCTCCCGCAGGATGCCGATGATCACGGCGTCGGGGACCAGCTTGCCGGCCTCCATGAAGGCCTTGGCTTCCAGGCCCACCTTCGTGCCGGCCTTGACGGCGGCACGGAGGATGTTGCCCGTGGAGATGGTGGGGATCTGGAGCTCGCGGCTCAGGATCTCCGCCTGGGTGCCTTTGCCGGCGCCGGGGGCGCCCAAAAGGATCAGTCTCATAGGATACCTCCCTGAATCAATCCAGGAAACCTTTGTAGTTGCGCATGAGCATCTGCGCTTCTAGAGCGCGGACGGTCTCCAGCGCAACGCCGACTGCGATCATGATGGAGGTGCCGCCCAGGGACAGGCCGGTGAGCTGCGCAGCGTTGCTGAAGTGGGAGATCAGAATGGGGGTCACGGCGATGATGCCCAGGTAAATGGCACCGAAGAGGGTGATCTTGTTGAGCACCTTCTGGATGAACTCACTGGTGGGCTTGCCGGGACGGAAGCCGGGGATATAGCCGCCGTTCTTCTTCAGGTTGTTCGACACCTCGATGGGATTGAACTGGATCGTGGAGTAGAAGTACGCGAAGAAGATGATCAGCAGGAAGTAGATGATCGCGTAGGGGATGGAGCTGTTGCCGAACCAGGTGTTCACCCAGCTGTCCTGGCTGGCTCCGGCCAGACCCGCGATGGTGGCGGGCAGGGTGCCGATGGAGGAGGCGAAGATGATGGGCATAACGCCGGACATATTCACCTTCATGGGCAGGAAGGTGCTCTGGCCGCCGTACATCTTCCGGCCGACCACGCGCTTGGCGTACTGCACCGGGAGCCGGCGCTCGGCGTCATTGACGTAGACGATCAGGACGATGATGGCCAGGGCGCCCAGGAACATCAGAACGGCGATCCACCAGGCCAGGTGGTTCGGATCGTCCGCGGGACGACCCACGTTCTGGATGGTCTGCAGCACGGTGCGGGGCAGACGGGCCATGATGCTGGCAAACAGGATCATGGAGATGCCGTTGCCGATGCCGAACTCGGTGATCTGCTCACCCAGCCACATGATCAGCGCGGAGCCGGAGGTGAAGGTCAGGATGATGACGATAGCCACCCAGAAGCCCTCGCCCCGGATCAGACCCCAGTTCTTGATGAGCATGTAGTAGGCAAAGCCCATGAGAAGGCCGATGCCCACCGTGGCGTAACGGGTGATGGAGGCGATCTTCTTGCGGCCCTCCTCGCCGCCTTCCTTGCTCAGCCGCTCCAGGGCCGGGATGGCGATGCAGAGCAGCTGGATGATGATGGAGGCGTTGATGTAGGGCTGGATGGACAGGGCGAAGATGGTCGCCTGGGAGAAGGCGCCGCCGGACATCATGTTGTAAAGGCCCAGGATGTTGCCCTGGTTCGATTCAAAGTAGCTGGTCAGAGCCGCTCTGTCGATATAGGGCACCGGGATGGCGTTGCCGATGCGGTACAGCAGGATGATCAGCAGGGTGAAGAGAATCTTCCTGCGAAGATCTTCGATCTTCCAGGCGTTCTTCAGCGTCTGAATCACTTAGATCACCTCTGCCTTTCCGCCGGCCGCCTCGATCTTCTGTTTTGCGGTTTCGGAGAAAGCAGAAGCCTTGACCGTCAGCTTCTTGGTAACCTCGCCGTTGCCAAGGAACTTTACGCCATATCTGCACTTGGAGATGATGCGCTTTTCCAGGAGGGCCTGGGCGTCGACCACAGCGCCATCCTCAAACTTTTCCAGCTCGGAGACGTTCACGGGCTCCAGGGGCTTGGCAAAGATGTTGTTGAAGCCCCGCTTGGGAACCCGGCGGGCCAGAGGCATCTGGCCGCCTTCGAAGCCGATGCGGACGCCGCCGCCGCTGCGGGCCTTCTGGCCCTTGTGGCCGCGGCCTGCGGTCTTGCCGTTGCCGGTGGCGTGGCCTCTGCCCTTGCGCTTGTCAACGTGGGTGGAGCCGGCGACCGGAGAAAGGTCATGAATAAACATTCTCTTGCCCTCCTTATTCTTCGGTGACCTTCAGCAGATAGCCGATCTTGGCGATCTTGCCGCGGGTCTGGGGATTGTCGGGCTGTACGGTCTCGTTGCCGATCTTGTGCAGGCCCAGGGACTGGGCGGTGGCGATGTGGCTGTCCAGTCTGC
>JAFRQP010000001.1 GCA_017428565.1 Oscillospiraceae bacterium | reverse complement strand
TCCCCTGACCATGCTGAAAAAATATGTGGACCGGGTGGGCCATGTGCATTTGAAGGACATGCGTCTCAGCGTAGTGGAGGAGGCCAGAAAGAACAACTGGAGCTTTCTCACCGCCGTGCGCAACGGCGCCTTCACCGTTCCGGGAGACGGCAACGTGGATTTCGATCCTGTATTTCAGGTGCTGAGCGAGGCCGGCTATCAGGGCTGGCTGCTGGTAGAGGCTGAGCAGGACCCGGCCAAGGCCGATCCGCTGGAGTATGCCATCAAGGGGCGGCGCTATATCCACGAGCATACCGGACTGTGAGGCAAGCATGACTTACCTGAATAAGAACACCGAGCTGCAGCGGGGCTACAATACCTATATCGACACCGCTGAGGACGACTATGGTACCATGATGGACGTAGGCCTGCTGCTCATGGAGGAAGGGGACAGCTTCACCATCTGGGAGGAGGAGAAGGAATGCGCGGTGCTGCTCTTCCAGGGCGCGGCAGAGATCGCCTGGAATGACAAGCGCGTTGAAGCCCAGCGCCCGGACTGCTTCTATCACGAGGCATACTGTCTGCTGGCTCCCAGACGCACCGAGATCCGCCTTGCCGCCCGCTGCCATAGCGAGATCTACATACAGAAGACCCTGAACGAGCGGGACTATGAAGCTGTCCTGTACACCCCGGAGACCGTGCAGACCCAGCACGCCGGCGCCAAGGGCGAGCTGATGGGCACAATGAAGAGGGAAATCAAGACCTTCTTCGATTATGAAAACGCTCCCTTCTCCAACATGGTGCTGGGGGAGGTGCTCAGCTACCCGGGCAAGTGGTCCAGCTACCCGCCCCACCACCATCCTCAGCCGGAGGTTTATTTCTACCGCTTTGACTATCCCGACGGCTTCGGCGCGGGCTTTGCCAACGGCGAGATCTACAAAACCCAGCACAACGGCATGAGCGTCATCACATCGGGCTTCCACTCCCAGGTCACTGCTCCCGGGTATGCCCTCTGCTACTCCTGGGGGATCCGGCATCTGGACGGCGATCCCTGGCTGAAGACCCGCATCGACGACCCAGAACACGCCTGGCTCTGGAAGCCGGATGCCAACGACCACATCTTCAAGGGATAAGGAGGAAGACTATGAAAACCGTACGTCTGACTATGGCGCAGGCCCTGGTTCGCTTCCTGGAAAACCAGTATATTGCCTATGACGGCATCGAGCATCCTTTTGTGGAGGGGGTAATCATGCTGCCCGGCCACGGCAACGTGGTGGGCCTTGGGCAGGCTCTGGGCCAGGAAGCCCACCGAATGAAGGTCTGGCAAGGCAAAAACGAGCAGGGCATGGCCCATACCGCCGTGGCCTTCGCCCGCCAGTGCAAGCGCAAAAAGATCATCGCCGTCACCAGCTCCGTGGGCCCCGGCGCTGCCAACATGGTCACCGCCGCCGCCACCGCTACGGCCAACAACATCCCCGTGCTGATCCTGCCCGGCGATGTCTATGCCTGCCGCCAGCCAGATCCGGTGCTGCAGCAGGTGGAGCAGATCCATGATCTGTCTCTCTCCACCAACGACGCCTTCCGTGCTGTCTGCCGCTATTGGGATCGCATCGTGCGGCCCGAGCAGCTGATGAGCGCCATGATCTCCGCCATGCGTGTGCTGACCGATCCCGCCAATACCGGCGCCGTCTGCCTTGCCATGCCGCAGGATGTGGAAGGCGAGGCCTACGATTATCCCGAAAGCTTCTTCCGCAAACGGGTCCATCGTCTGGCTCGACGCCTGCCCGAGGAAGAGGCTCTCAAGGAGGCTGCCGCCCTCATTCGCACCGCCAAGCGCCCCTTGATGATCTGCGGCGGCGGCGTGCGCTACAGTGAGGCGCATGAGCAATTCCGCACTTTTGTTGAGGAGACCGGCATCCCCTTCGGCGAGACCCAGGCGGGCAAGAGCGCCGTGGTTTGGGATCACCCCCTGAACCTGGGCGGCATCGGCGTAACCGGCTGCTCCGCCGCCAATGAGATCGCCAAGGGCGCCGATCTCATCATCGGCGTGGGCACCCGTTATACTGACTTTACCACCTCGTCCAAATGGCTCTTCCGGGACGAGGCGAAGTTCGTAAACATCAACGTCTCCGAGTTCCAGGCCTTGAAGATGGACGCAGCCGTTCCTCTGGTGGCGGACGCCAAGATGGCCCTGCCTGCCCTGCTCAAGGAGCTGGAGGGCTATAAGGCCCCCTACACCACCGAGGTGGACGAGGCCATCGCCCGCTGGAAGCAGGAACTGAAGCGTCTTGACGGCATCACCTTCGGCCCGGATTACGTGCCCGAGGTCAAGGATGCCAATGCAAAATCCGCCTTCCGCTTTGCCAAGGATCTGGATGCTGAACTGACGCAGACCGCGGTCCTGGGCGTGATCAACGAATGCATCGACCCCGAGGACGTGGTCATCGGCGCCTCCGGCTCGCTGCCGGGCGATATGCAGCGTATGTGGCGCCCCAAGGCTCTTGATACCTATCATATGGAGTATGGTTACTCCTGCATGGGCTATGAGATCTCCGGCGCCCTGGGCGTGAAGTACGCCATCGGCGAGAAGGACGTCTACGCCATGGCCGGCGACGGCAGCTTCATCATGCTCCATTCCGAGATGCTCACCGCTCTCCAGGAGCATAAGAAGATCAACATCTGCCTGTTCAACAATGCAAGCTTCGGCTGCATCAACAACCTGCAGGTGGGCCACGGCAACGACACCCTCTGCACGGAGCTGCGCTTCCGGGGCGAGGACGGAAAGCATTCAGGCCCCTTCATGCCTGTGGACTTTGCCAAGATCGCCGAGGGCTACGGCTGCAAGGGCTACACCATCCACAGCCTGGAGGAACTGCGCGCGGCCATCGCCGAGGCCAAATTCATCAAGGATGTGCCGGTGCTCTTCGATATCCGCGTACTGCCCAAGAGCATGACCGAGGGCTACGGCTCCTGGTGGCGCGTGGGCGACACCGAGGTCAGCGAAAATCCCCGGAATCTGGAAGCATACCGGGATACGGCAGCTCATGTGGAAACTGCCAGAAAGTTTTAAGGAGGATAAAACATTGGATAAGGTTTTGAAAGTAGGCTTGATCGGCTGCGGCGCCATCGGCAAGGATCACTGCCGCCGCATCATCGAGAAGGTTCCCGGCGCCACTGTGGTGGCTGTGGCCTCCAACACAGCCAGGAGCGCGGATGATCTGGCTGCCAAGTACGGCATCCGCTCCTTTGGCAGCGACTGCAGCGGCCTCATCGCCGATCCCGAGGTGGAAGCCGTCGTCATTACTTCCATCGACTCCACCCATCACGACTATGTGATGGAGGTGCTCAAGCACGAGAAGTGGTGCTTCTGCGAGAAGCCCCTGAGCCAGAACGCGGCGGACTGTGAGGAGATCATCGCCCGTGAGCTGGAGATCGGCAAGCGCCTGGTGCAGGTGGGCTTTATGCGCCGCTATGACCGCGGCTATGCCGAGATGAAGCGTATCATCGACTCCGGCGAGATCGGTGCTCCTCTGCTCATCAAGGCCTGCCACCGAAACGTCTCCCAGGGCCCGGGCTTCCAGACCGAAAACGGCATTACCAATGTGGCCATCCACGAGCTGGACATCTGCCGCTGGCTGCTGAGCGATGAGTACGAGGATGCCCAGTGTGTCCGCGTGCGCCAGAGCGCCAACTCCACCAAGGGCTATGACAACCCCCAGGTCGTTCTTCTGCGCACCAAGAAGGGCTGCTTTATCGATGTGGAGGTCCAGGTGGCCGATGGCTATGGCTATGACATCCAGTGCGAGGTCGTCTGCGAGAACGGCACCGTGAAGCTCCCCGATCCCTACGCTGTGGTCCGCCGCTCCCGCCCTGCCGGCTGGGACAGCCTGAATCCCGCCGAGTGCATGCCCATTATGACCGACTGGAAGGAACGCTTCATCGAGGCCTATGATATCGAGCTCTGCGCCTGGGTCGATTCTGTGAACAAGGGTCAGCTCACCGGCCCCTCCGCCTGGGACGGCTATGTGGCCTGCGTTGCGGGTGATGCCCTGAACGCCTCTCGCGGCACCTCTCGGTTTCTGAAGGTGGATACCATTGAGAAGCCGGAGATCTACCGTTGAAACAAAATAAGGGAAAACCGGATTCGGGACAGAAGTGGGAAGTGAAGCCTTTTCTGTCCCGAATCGTCGCAATCCCGGTCATTTTTTTCACAAATTAATGGCAATGGCGCAGAGCTATGCTTTGACGGAAAAGATGCGATTTAAGTACGGAAATTTCCGGAAAAAACATTTGTCGATTTATGAATTCAAAGTAGTGATGTAGTGAATATAGACAAGATAAGGACAATAAAAGCAGCAAATAGACCAAAATTATGAATTATTCAAAGAATTTGTTGACGAAAACCGTGATTTTGCTATAATTATTTATGTTAGAAAAGACGGAAACGTATCCGTTAAATCGAGAAGCGCTCTCCCGAAAATAGTGAAAGCGAAAGCTTGCTTCTGCCGAAACGCCGGACCTGCCGGCAAGAAAGGGGCAACGGATGTGAAAACAAAAGCTGCGCGACGACCATTCAATAAGACCAGATTAAAAAATCAGATCCTGAATGTGATCAAGAATCCCTT
>JAFRQP010000074.1 GCA_017428565.1 Oscillospiraceae bacterium | reverse complement strand
GCGCCCCACGTCTGCTACATCAACACCATGCGCAACATGTCCGTGTCCTGCGACTGCGAGGGCCCCGGGGCCGAGCCCGTGGTGACGCCGGACGTGGGCATCCTGGCCTCGCTGGACATTCTGGCGGTGGACAACGCCTGCATGGATCTGATCTACGCCCTGCCCGGTGGCGGCGGCAAGGCCATGATCGAGCGGGTGGAGACCCGCCACGGTCTGCGCCAGCTGAGCTATATGAAGGAGCTGGGTATGGGCAACGACCGCTACACCCTCATCGACCTGGACAAGGGCGAGCAGGAGATCACCGCCGCGGAGGCCGTGAAGGACGTGGATCCGGAATGGAAGCCCGACCGCTACAACGTCTTCTGGGGGAGAAACAAGCGCCGCTGAGCCCGTAGGGGAGGGGCTTGTCCCCTCCCGCGCACGGAAAAGCGAAAGAAAATAAACCGTGCGGCGAATTCGTACAGTCTGCGAATTCGCCGCACGGTTTTCTTTGGCGGGATGCAACCGAGCGCGGGCGGCTGATAGCCGCCCCTGCGAGCTGTTCTCTCTTATTCCGCCGGGTGGTTGACGAGGCCCACAAAGAGGGGCAGGCCGTCGGCGTTGGTGAGCACGAAGAGGAAGGGGCGATCCAGCACGAAATAGACCTCCTCCGGCTCCGGCTCCTCGAGCTCGGCCTCCTCCGCAGCCACCAGGATTTCGGTGTAGGCCGCGGCCTCGCAGCCCTCCTCGTCGATCTTCACCCGGGCGGCGTGCTGCACGCGGGAGACATAGAGCTCCTCCACATCCCGGGTCAGGGGCGTGAAGTCGGAGCGCTCGGAATCAAAAACCTCTGTGAGCCCCATGGCCTGCAGACCCGCGGAGAGCTCCAGATCAGAGCTTACGTCCAGCTTGGGGATGGTCAGATGCACCAGGGGCGTCTTCTGCTGCGCCCAGGCGCCCTTGTTCCGCAGCAGCAGAAAGTCCATGGCCTCCGCGTCCTGCAGCAGCGCCTCCGGCGTTACGCCCTCCTCCGGCAGCAAAAACCACAGGTCGCCGCCGTTTTCCATGCCCAGGCCCACGGCGCTGAACTGCGCGCCCCAGTACCAGGGGATCTCCCGGCTCCCGTGGAGGAAGGGGACCTGCTCCTCCCCGTCCGGGCCGAAGAAGCTGCCGTCCTCGGTGAAATAGGCCTGGAATTCGTTGATCCAGGGGGCCTTGAAATAGATGCTCGTCACCAGGGCCAGCACGGTCTTCGGCTCCATGTGCAGCCCCGCTGCCTGCTCCTGCAGGAGACCGCCGGTCTGCTCGTTCAGCCAGCCCTGCAGCAGCGCGTCATAGTCGGGACTGCCCATTTCGCCCCGGAAGGCGTAGGCGTAGTAGTAGCTTGCCAGATTTTCCAGCGTTTCGGGGACATAGTCCATGTCCTGCCGCAGCCAGAGGGAGCTGGCCAGGACGCTGGCGGTGACGCCGTCGTTCTGGTAGCTTGCCCGCCAGAGGGCGCCGGCCTGCTCCCGCAGGGCCTCCAGGCTCGCCGCGCCCAGCAGATCCAGGATCTGCTGCCGGCTCTGCCCGTCGGTGACCTCCGCCAGCATGGCCAGAGCCATGTACAGGTTCAGCGGGGAGAAGACCCGGTTTTCCCCCTCGGCGCCGGAGAGGAACTGCCGGATGCTCTCGGCCAGATAGCCCTCCAGCCCCTCGGCGTAGCCATCCGGCTGCCGGCGCATGGCCTGCAGATCGCTGCGCCAGGCGCTCATCGCGGTGTAGTAGCCCTCCTCCATTTCCCAGCCATTGTCCTTGAGATAATCGTCCGGATTGGGCCGGGGCGCCATGGAGGGATAGACCGGCGCGGCCAGGGCGCCGCTCCGGTCCGCGGCGGGAGCGGGCTGCTCCCCGCAGGCGCAGAGCCCCAGCAGACAGCAGCAGAGCAAAAACAGGGACAGGAAGCGTTTCATCGCAGATTCCTCCGTTTCGGATCGGAAATCGATATCTATGAGACGCTCCGGAAGGGAAAAAGTTCCGCCCTCCGGGGAAAAAGAGAAAAAACGCCTTTTTTCCGCAAAAAAGGGGACGGGCGCGCGGGACCTTTGACCCGCCGGGGAATATTGCCCCCAAAAGACAGAAAACGCGGCGCTCCCGCCCGGAAGCGCCGCGTTTTTGCGGAAAAGATTCGGGAAGATGATGCTCAGCGCAGCACCACGCTGGTCTGGCCGCCGATGCGGAGGCTCGTGCCCTCAAGACTGGCGTCCTCCATGCCGATGACCGCCGCCAGCTCCGTGTAATCCAGACCCAGGGCGGCCAGATCCACGGTGCTGCTGCTGCGGGAGGGATTGTGCAGCACCAGCACGCTGCTGCCGTTCCAGGTGGAGACGAAGCCGCCCACCTTGCTGTCCGGGATGGTGACGGCCCGGTACTCGCCCCGGGCGATCTCGGGATTGGCGCTGCGGATCAGGATCAGGCGCTTGTAGTAGGTGTAGAGGCTGCTGTCCTGGCCCAGCTGCTCGTAGAGATTGATCTCACTCTGGTCGGGGTAGGTGCTGCCCTTGGGGTCGTCCACCGTGTCCCCGTCGCCCCAGCGCATGGCCAGGCGCCTGTTGGCGTCGGTGTTGGCGCTGCCCCGGGAGCCCCGCATGCCGATCTCCTCCCCGTAATAGATAAAGGGGGAGCCGGGGCCGAGAATGTAGAGATTGGCGGCCATCTGCATCTGCCCGTTCATGGCGGGCAGATAGCCGGAGGCCCGGTCCATGTCGTGGTTGGACACAAAGGGGACGATCATGGCGTCCGGCCGCAGGGCCTGCACCGTGTTCAGATAGCTCTGCACATAGGTGGCGTACTGGCCGGCGTTGCCCGCCTGGGCCACGTCCGCGATCAGGCCGCCGGACTGGGACAGGGTGAAGTTGAAGCAGTTCATGGCGCTGTAGTAGCGGTCGGTGATGCCGTCCCCGTCCCAGACCTCGGCCACCACGTAGATCTCCGGGTCGAGGGCCCGCAGCTCCTCCATGTACCAGTCCCAGAAGGCGGCGCTGCTGTCATTGTCGCCGTAGTAGACGTACTTGGCGGCGTCGAAGCGGAAGCCGTCCACCCCCAGGTCCAGATAGTATTTGGCGATGTCCAGCACCGCCTGGCGCACGGCCTCGTTGTCGAAGTTCAGCTCCGGCATGGCGCCGTCGAAGTTGCACTCGTAGTAGTCGTCGCTGCCGATGATGGAGGCGTAGTGCCGGCCGACGGGGGTCTCGCCTGGTCCGCACCAGGAGTAGAAATCATAGTAGGGATCCTCGGTGTCGCCCCGCTTATGGGCGTCACAGAAGCTGCGGAACCACTCGTTCTGGCTGCCGGTGTGGTTGATGGGCAGATCCAGGATCAGCTTCACGTTCCGCTCTTCGCAGAGCTGGCACAGCTCCCGCAGATCCTCCTCGCTGCCGAAGGCGGGGTCGATGGTGTAGTAGTCCGTCACGTCATACTTGTGATAGGTGGGGGACTTGAAGATCGGCGTGAGCCAGAGCCCCTCCACCCCCAGACTCAGGCCGGAGGCGGGGTCGCCGTCGTTGAGATAGTCGAAGCGGTTGATGATGCCCCGCAGGTCGCCCACCCCGTCCCCGTCGGAGTCGGAGAAGGAGCCCACGAAGATCTCATAGAACACCCGGGCGTTGTCCTCGGTTTTGGCGTAGTGGCTCAGATCCACGTCGTTTACGATGGCCTCGCCCCCCTCGCTGAGGGCATAGCGGCCTGCGCTCTGCGCCGCGGGCGCGGGCTCGTCCTCGGCTGCGGGCGCGGCGGACTCTCCCTGCGCCGGACCGCAGGCGGACAGCAGCAGGATCAGGATCAGCAGCAGGCTGAGAAGGGACCTTCTTTTCATATCATTACCCCCTTGATGCAAAGTGCGGTTTTATCTGAGAAAATTTTAGCCGCGCAGACGGCGCTTGTCAAGGTTGACAGCAGAAAAAGCTATCGATATAATACAAATAAGCAGACTTGTATAAACGGAAGGCAGCGGACCCCGCTGCGACGAATGAAACGGGAGGTAAATGAACATGAAAAAAGCCTTGACCCTGCTGCTGGCGCTGCTTCTGGTGCTGCAGCTGGCGGCCTGCGGATCCTCCGGCAAGCCCAGCGGGGAGCCCGGACAGCCCGGACAGCCCGGACAGCCGGAGCCTGCCGCGACGGAGACCCAGCCCTATGTGTACGAAGAGGGCGGCCTGACCATCCAGGTGCCCAAGACCCTTCCGGCGGAGCCGGAGAAGACCGATACCGGCATCCTCTTCCGGGATCCCGAGGGGGCCTGGACCGTCCGCTTTGAGCCGCTGAGCGTGCAGGACGCGCCCCACCGGGTCAACAACACCACGGTGGAGGTCCAGCGCTTCCTGGACTTCGGCTACTATCAGGATGTGAAGATCGAGGATATCACCGTGGGCGGCTTTTCGGCCAAGCGGCTCAGCTTCTCCCGCAACCCGGACTGGGTGGAGGCCAGCATGGGCTACACCGCCTCCTCCTTTACCGAGGCCCACTGCCTCATCCTGATCGACTATCAGGACGTGGTCATCGCCAACTGGGGCGGCATGCTCATCGACGTGTCCGCGCCGGAGAAGACCAAGAGCGCCATCGGGCCCATCCTGGACGACCCGGAGCTGCAGGCGCTGATCGGCTATCTGGAGTTTGCCCAGCCCGCCACCGACATGACCGCCTCCATCCCCGGCGTCACGGTGCGCTTCCCCATCCGCTGGAGCGTGGGTGACGACGGCAAGAGCACCGTCTGGGCCGGCGTGAAGGGCGAGGAGAGCGGCAGCATCTTCATCGGCAGCACGATCTACGCCGATCCGGCGGAGGCCGCGTCCACCGTCAGCGAAAGCTACCGCACGCTGGACATCGGCGGCCGCACCTGGTACGGCGCCGTCGCCCACGTGCAGCTGAGCAGCAGCGACTACTACATGCTGCAGCTCTTCACCGCCTTCACCCAGTATCACGCCCTGCAGGTGAAGCTGACCCTCACCGGCGCGGACGAGGCGGCCCTCTGGGCCTACGCCGAGGGCGAGGTCTTCCGCGGCATCCTGGAGTCTCTCCAGCTGGAGCCGGAGGCCTTCCAGGATCCGGAGAAGGACCGGATCGACGCCAGCGGCTTTGAGTGCAACAACATCGGCGAGATCAGCGCCTACACCGGCGGCCAGGCGGACATCACCATCCCCGCCGTCATCGGCAGCAACGAGATCCTGGGCGTCAACACCGACGTCTTCAAGGACAACACCACCCTCCGCTCCGTCACCATCGAGGAGGGCGTCCAGTACATCGAGTACGGCGCCTTCCGGGGCTGCGTCAATCTGGAGACGGTGGTGCTGCCCAACTCCCTCACCTACATCGACTACTACGCCTTTGAGGGCTGCACGTCCCTGCGCTCGGTGCAGTTCGGCGACAGCCTCGCGGTGATCGACAACGGCGCCTTCCGGGACTGCACGGCCCTGCAGAACGTGACCCTGCCCGCGAGCCTGGCCAAGGTGGGCGAGAGCGCCTTCCAGAACGCCGGCGACGGCAGCGGCAGCTTCAGCGCCCCGGCGGAGGGCGTGGCCTACGGCCGCGGCGCCCTGGCGGGCTCCCGCTTCGCCTCCGTGAGCATCGGCCCCGGCGCGGATCTGTCCGCGGAGAACATCCTGGGCAGCGCCTATGTGGGCAAGGTAGTCATCGGCAGCGGCTGCAAGGCGCTGGGCGCCCGCTTCATGACCAGCCCCATCTACAACGACGAGACCGGCATGTGGCACTACGACGCGTCGCCCCTGGAGCTGCAGCTGAACGGCGTGGAGCAGATCGGCGAGTATGCCTTCCAGGGCCGCCTGGGCCTGAAGGCCGTGGATCTGACCGGCGCGAAGACCCTGGGCAAGAACGCGTTTGAGAACACGGGCCTTGTGAACATCACCGTGCCCGGCACCGTGAAGGAGATCCCCGAGTCCTGCTTCCTCAACTGCCCCGACGTGGTCACCATCACCCTGGAGGAGGGCGTGGAGCGGGTCGGCCCCTACGCCTTCGAGGAATGCGGCCGCATCTATGCCGAGCAGTGGGCCCTGGACTACCTGACGGAGGAGGAGGCCGCGGCCTTTGGCGACCGGGCGGTGCACAACGGCTCGCCGGACTTCGACAATGCCCTGACCATCTATCTGCCTTCCACCCTGCAGTACGCCGACGACATGTCCTTCGGCCTGCTCTTCATCAACGGCGTGTACATGCTCTGGTGCACGGAGCCGGATATGCTGCCGGACTTCCATGTGGACGCCTTCTACCACTGCCGCCATATCTACCAGTTCTATTTCACCGAGGAGACCATCCAGAACTATGGCGACGAGCTGGACGAGCGGCTGAATCAGCTCTCCGACGTGGGCACCCCCGCCTGGTACTACGAGGGCTACGAGCCCTACTGGAGCCTGGATCCCCTGGAATAAAAACCGGAACCGATTCCCCTCACCGGAGGCGCGTCCCCGCGCCTCCGGTTTTCAGCCTGCGGCCCGACCTTCCCCGTGTCTGTGCTTCCCTCAGCGGGGGAAGCTCAATGTGTAGACAAACCCCAAAGCATGTCATTGCGAGCCAGTGCTCACACTGGCGTGGCAATCCGTTCTTCTTCAAAAAAGTTGTATTTTTAGGGCTTTTAGGATGCGGATCGCCACACCAGTGACATCGGTCACTGGTTCGCGATGACAGAAAACCCACTTTGTCGACAGTCTGAGGGGCGGGGCAAGCCCCGCCCCTGCGATGCAAACCGACGTTTCCCCGTGTCTGTGCTTCCCCCGGCGGGGGAAGCTCCCGCGAAGCGGGTGATGAGGGAGAGCGCCGGATCAACGGCGACGCAGAGACAGTACGCTCTCCCTCATCCGACAGCCGCCTTGCGTGAGACGGCGGCCTCCGCCTTCCCCCGCTGGGGAAAGGACTTCTGCGCGTCCGCGGCCATGGGCGAAGGAAAAAATTTTTCCGAAACGCCTGAAACCTTTTCGCCCTGCCGAACGTTATACAGACAGGCGAAGAGAAAATCCGCCCCTCGGGACAGAACACAGAGAACCGTCCCCTGTGTTCTCTAACTGGCCTAACAGCGAATGGCGATAATCGAAAGGAGCTTAGGTTTTCATGAAAATTCGAGTATATTTTGTGAGTATTTTGCTGATAGCGGCTTTTTTGTCTTCGTGCGGCAAGGGTGCAGAACTTGGTGAGAAGGATGATACGTCTCTTGCCCTTTCAAAAAAAGAGGTTCATGAACTTCTTGATTCCGTTTCACTTGTTCCGGAAAACCGCTATAACGAATGGGACGGATGGGACGAAGATGATTCAGGCCGTTGGCCTTTGGACAAATGTGTTCGCGATGAAGAAACCGCCCTTGATATAGGGGGTGTTCTTCTCAACAGGTATCAAGAGGACGGGTTCTTCTCCGAGTATACGCTGCAATTGATTGAGTACCAGGAGGGTCCCGGGGGTTGGATGATTACATACGGGAAGGAAAACGATTCAAACGGCACGGATGCAACAGTCAGATTCTTCATTCGGAGAGACAACGCACAGGTCGAAAAAATCTGGATAGGGGAGGAAGAATATGATCTCAGTCGGAAAGAAGGGGAGACTGCAGACCTTATAGAACCTTGCATTCCTGACGCGGAAACTGCGCTGCAATACGGAAATGCGCTGCTGCAGCAATATCAGCGGGACGGATATTTTCCTCGCTATATACCCCAGATGATCGAATACCAAGAGGATCCTTTGATCTGGATCATTTGTTACTGGGAGGATTTGGGACCGGACGCATTGAGCGCAACGGTAAGCTTCGCTTTCTATGGAAAAGATGGTCAGGTCATCTGTATTTGGAGCTGTGAAGGGTAAAAGGAATGATTTGAGAGTCCAGAAAAGAACACTGGGGACAGGGAACACAAGAACGCAAGAACACACACAAGGACACGGACTAACGATTAAAAGACAATGCCGAAGTGCAGAAAGGTTGGGAACACAGGGGACGGTTATTGCGAAAAAAGGAACGGTAAGCCCCTGAAAAAAGCCGCAAAAACCAAGCCCTGTCTCGCAGAGCAGGAACACAGGGGACGGTTCTATGTGTTGATCTTTTCGACCACGGAGGTGCGTGCTAAACCAAGGAACGCAGAGCTCTTGTCCTCCCTAACCGTATCCACACGACAAGAGTATGGTTTCTCCCAAAGAACACAGAGAACCGTCCCCTGTGCTTTAGTGGTCATTAACTTGTTGGATGAAAGGAGTAAATATGAAGAGAATCAATCTGCTTCTCGTGATGCTGATGTTGGCGGCTTTCCTGTCAGGCTGCGCCGAGTTTTCTGATCCGCCCCTGTTGGAGGATGCAGATTTGTTCTTGAAAAACAATCAGCATGATTTGGATGTTGTAGTGAACTTCTTGAAAACATTAGATGCAGATCATGCGTTTATCAGTAGATACGAAACCACGGTGTTTTATGAATTCGAGGATCATGAGATTATATCTGACGAGGTTAGAACCAGCCTTCGAAATCTTTGGAGCGCCGGCTGCTTAACAATTTCGATCAATCACAGTAATAATACGGTATTTTTTGAAATCTGGAAAAGAACAATTGGCGATGTGAGTGGTGGGGTATCCTGTACCCTTGATGGTCATGGGTATCCAAAAGCGGAATTCCAAACGGAGTGCACTCCCATATCCAATGGATGGTTCTATTATCTTGCCGACTATGAAGAATACCGGAAAAGTCCTTCAAAATATGATGAAATGTGGGACAGGAACACAGACTGAGAACACAGGTAGAACACAGGGGACGGTTCTATGTGTTGATCTTTTCGACCACGGAGGTGCGTGCTAAACCAAGAAACGCAGAGCTCTTGTCCTCCCTAACCGTATCCACACGACAAGAGTATGGTTTCTCCCGAAGAACACAGAGAACCGTCCCCTGTGTTCCCGTTTTTTAACCGTCCCCTGTGTTCATATTTATTCGAATTAAGGAGGCATTATGAAATCACAGAGAAATAATAAGTATAATGGTAAAATAGCAGCGCAAATTGCTGCAGTATTATTGGCATCTAATATTTTAGTTGGATGTGATAATTATTCTTTAGATAAAACGGATATTACAGAGGAAACGGTAACACCTATTGTAACGACTATACCTTCTCCATCCGTTGATCCTATTATTAACGCAACCCCAGAACCTACTCCACAACCAACTATAGAACTAATAATTGAAAATGAAAATAGTGAAATTAATGAAGAACCGGTTATTGATGATTCAAGTGAATTGATATTTAAAAGACTTTCAGAAGAGGAAGAAGCTGAAGAAATGAAAAAATATGAAACATATGATGATGATGAAATAAATGATTCAAATCTTTATTTCTCAGCTTGTTTCTTCATTGAAGGTAAACCAAAAGTAATATTTGGATATGTATATAGTACTCCAAATGAAAATATATATAAATTTAGGGATTTATTTACTAATGAGGAATTATTTACTTATCATACAACAGGTGATGATTTCGGCCCATTAACTTGGAATGCTATGAATCATGAAGTAGTAGAGTTTGAAGGTATTCATCCTTATTTTTGTAACAATGATATACAACTACGTTTGGTAGATAACGTTGTTATGGTAACCAATTTTTGGATAGAATACTATGATAGAGAATTAACAAATGAAGAAGTTGAATATATGGTTGAGTTTTTCCCATTTGCAAAAGAAGGCGGAAGAGGTTATTACTCTCACAATGATATGGTACATATATATTTAAATTGGATTCCTGAATCAATGAGAGTTACTACAGAAGAATTAAATATGGCTAAAGATGGCTAAAGAAGTCTCTGTTAAGACAATAGGGAAAAAGAACACAGGGGACGGTTCTATGTGTTGATCTTTTCGACCACGGAGGTGCGTGCTAAACCAAGGAACGCAGAGCTCTTGTCCCCCCAACCGTCTTCACACGACAAGAGTATGGTTTCTCCCGAAGAACACAGAGAACCGTCCCCTGTGTTTACTTAGAAAGAGTGATAATTGATGAGCAATAAAAGACAGCAACACCTTAAGTTCTGCTTTCTATTTGTCGTGTTTTCAATTCTATTATCAAGCTGTCAATATTCCGCCGAAAAACAAAAGAATACAAATATCCCATTGCCAACAAGTGATGTTGGACTCAATGAGCCTGTGGAAGAGAATGACCATGAGACAAAACAAGATATAAGATCAATTATACCTGGGTATTTTTATTATCGGAATTCTGAAAAATTAGTGGCTGTCAATATTACAGTGCCAGAGGACCCGAAAGCACTTTCGGATGATTATTGGCAATATGTTGAAAATCATCATGCGAAAGAGATATCATCCCAGGATGACACAGTCTTGTATGTGACAGCATTTCCGTTTGATCACCCTTTGTATAATTCGATTTGGTTTGACATGCGGTCACCGGAACACTCCCAGATTGACATTGGATACTGTTTCTTGAATGTAATTCTATATTACGGTGATACATTAGAAATCGTATTTGCCGAAAACGGACATGGTGGAAGTGATGTGCTATTACGTATTGAACATGCATATGGCGGTTATACTATATACTCTGGCGAAGTACACTACTATGTCGGCTGATCAGACGGTTCTCTGATTGACACCAATCTCTAACACGGGGGACGGTACCGGGAACACAGGGGACGGTTCTATGTGTTGGCCTTTGCGAAGATGAAAGCGCGTGCTGAGCCAAAGTATGCGGTGTTCTCGTCCTCCCCAGCCGTCTTCAAGTAGCAAGAGCATGGTATTACTCCGCCTGATTTGAAGCGCAGCGCAAACAAGTGAATCTCTCCGGCACCCCATGGGCTGTTCATCCATCTGCCCATGGGGTGTTTGCGCACAAGCAGCGTTTTTCACCAGGCATTCAGGATTCCGACGCACGGGGGACGGTTCTGCGTGTCTTGCGGGGGACACACAGAACCGTCCCCCTGTGCGCCTCCTCAATTTCAATCCGTCGCCGGGGGCGAGATCCTTCGACTCGCTTCGCTCGCTCAGGATGACAGGGAGGAGGACGCTGTTCACTCTCTGTCCCCCGTCCATCTCTTTTCTCTGTCCTCTGTTCACTGTTCACCGTTCACTGTTCACTCTTCACTTCCCCCGTCCTCTGTGCGCTTGATAGAAACGGACGACCGATGGTCGTCCCTACGGGGCGCAGGCTGTCCGCTCTCCGCCCCCCGCCCTTCACTGTTCACTGTTCACTCTCCGCCCCCTGTGCGCCGATTTTTCGCTTCTTGACGGGGGAAAACGGCGGGGATATAATAAAACCATGGAAACGATACAGAAATTATACAGCCCGGAGGATCTTCCCCGGCTGGAGAAAAAAATCAAACGGGAGCGGGTGCTGATCTGGGCCGTGGCGGGACTGACGCTGGCGGTCTGCATCGTGCTCTGCTGCCTGACCGACACCGCCAACGCCGAAGAGATGGAGCTGGCGGCCATCGTCTGCTCCACGGTGGGGGGCTGGATCGTGATCTACCGGCGGCTCTTCGGCCTGCTGGAAGGGCGCTATGAGCTGCAGCACGCCCGCTACCTGCTGGAGGAGACGCCCGCGGTGCTCCGGGGGCAGCTGCGCGTGACGAAGGAGCGGCTGCGCATCAAAAACAGCATCCGCATCCGGATCCTGCTGCTGGAGGACGGGGGAGAGACCCGCCGGCTGAAGGTCAACGAGACCCGGGTCAAGGCCCTGCGCCCCTGGGACGGCAAGCGGGTGACGGTGGCGCTGGCGGGCGGCTATGTGGCCGGGATCGGAGGCGAGCATGCGGCTGTTTAGGAACATTTTCTCCCAGACCCACCGCTGGATCCTGTGGGCGCTGCTCTCCGCCGTGTTCTGGGGCTGGATCTTCGGCTTCGTGACCAATACGACCCCGGCGCACAAGGTGGTGCTCTACGCCAATGTGGACGAGATGCAGGACAAGGCTCTGGCCCTGCGGCTGGAGGAGGAGAAGCCCGAGGGGATCAAAATGATCAAGGTCCACCCCTTCTCCTACGCCATGTTTGACGACGGGGAGCTGCAGAGCTCGGACCTCTTTGTGGTGCGGGCGGAGGATGTGGAGCAGTTCCGGGAGAGCTTTGCCCCCCTCGAGGGCGAGAGCTGGGACCCGGGCGGTTGGGAGCCGGTCCTGCTGGACGGCGTGGCCTACGGGGTGAAGATCTACGACGCCGCCACCGGCCAGGGCGCCGCTTCGGAATACCTGGGCTACGACCCGGATACGGACTACTATCTGTTTTTCAACGTTTCCTCCCCCCATTTGAGCGCCGGCGACGGCGCCGCCCTGCGGGTGGCGGAGCTGCTGCTGAGATTACCGTAAATATGTATACGAAGGAGAAAAGAACATGAAAAGGAAGCTCATTCTGTCTCTGCTGCTGATGGCGGCGCTGCTCCTTTCGGCCTGCGGCGAGACTGCCGGCCAGAGCCCCGCCCCCGCGGAGGAGCCCCCCGCCGAGCAGCCTCAGGAGGAGGCTCCCGCGGTCCAGACCGCCGTCCCGGAGACGCCCGCGGCGGAAGAGGAGGAGCTGAGCGTGCTGAAGGTGGAGGATCTGCCGGAGGACTTCATCATGGGTATGGATGTGTCCTCTCTGATCGCCGAGGAGCGGAGCGGCGTCCGCTTCTATGACTTCGACGGGCAGGAGAAGGATCTGCTCCAGATCCTGGCGGAAAACGGCGTGACCCATATCCGCGTGCGGGTCTGGAACGACCCCTATGACGCCCAGGGCCGCGGCTACGGCGGCGGCAACTGCGATATCGAAAATGCCCTGCAGATCGGGCAGCGGGCCACGCAGTTCGGCCTGAAGCTGATCGTGGACTTCCATTATTCCGACTTCTGGGCGGACCCCGGCAAGCAGATGGTGCCCAAGGCCTGGGACGGGATGAACATCGACGCCAAGACCGCCGCCCTCTACGACTACACCCGGGAGAGCCTGCAGCTGCTGCGGGACGGGGGGGTGGACGTGGCCATGGTGCAGGTGGGCAACGAGACCAACAACGGCATGGCCGGCGAGACGGACTGGGATAAGATCGTGCCGCTGATGGCGGCAGGCTCCCGCGCCGTGCGGGAGGTCTATCCCGAGGCCCTGGTGGCCGTCCACTTCACCGAGCCCCAGAACAAGGGCAGCTACCGCTATTATGCGGACATCCTCTCGGAGGGCGGCCTGGATTACGACGTCTTCGCCTCCTCCTACTATCCCTTCTGGCACGGCAGCCGGGAGAACCTCATCGCCGTGCTGACCGAGATCAACCGGGACTACGGCAAGTACGTCATGGTGATGGAGACCTCCTGGCCCTACACCCCCGAGGATTCGGACTTCTCCGGCAACTCCGTCAACGCCGACAGCGGCGGGATCCGGGATTATCCCTTCAGCGTCCAGGGCCAGACCGACGAGGTGCGGGACGTGATCGCCGCCGTGGCGAAGGTGCCCGGCGGGATCGGCGTGTGCTACTGGGAAGGCGCCTGGGTCGCCGTGCCCGGCGGCTCCTGGGAGGCCAACAGCGCCCTCTGGGAGCAGTACGGCTCCGGCTGGGCCAGCAGCTTCGCGGCGGAGTACGACCCCAACGACGCCGGCAAGTGGTACGGCGGCAGCTCCTGGGACAACCAGGCCTTCTTTGACCCCGCGGGGCATCCGCTGGATTCTCTGCAGGTCTTCCGCCTGGTGCGGACGGGCTTCGGGGACCAGAACCGGCCCGACACGGTGGCCGCGCCGGAGCCTGCGTCCCCGGCGGCGGATCAGAGTCTGAACCTGCTGGAAAACGGCAGCTTTGAGACCGGCGAGCTGAGCCCCTGGGAGCTGATCGACCAGGGCAGCGGCGGGGAGCTCTTCGTGGAGGAGAAGACGGTGGATTCCCGGGATGGCGACTGGCACATGCACTTCTGGAACCCGGGGCGGGACAGCGTGGACTTCTTCCTGGAGCAGACCGTGACGGACCTGGCTCCCGGCAGCTACCGCTTCAGCATCTCCATCATGGGCGGCGACTGCGGCGAGACGGAGATCTACGCCTATGCGAAGCTGGACGGGGAGATCGTGGCCACCGTGCCCATGGAGATCACCACCTGGAACAACTGGGACACCGCCGTCCTCTCCGGCATCCAGCCGGGCGAGGGGCAGAGTCTCACCGTCGGCATCCGGGTGAAGTGCCAGGGAGCGGGCGGCGGCGCCTGGGGCAAGATCGATTCCGCCGAGCTGCTGGCCGAAAATTGATGGAAAAAGCAGGAAATCCTTTCAATTACGAAAGGATTTCCTAGGCATTTTGCAAGAATTGCACAAAAGGATCGGGGCATTTTTGGTTATTATAACTTCCCTTTTTTGAACTTCCCCGGTGGACAAGGGGAAAACGGAAGAGTATAATAATATCGCACAAGAACCGGGAACGCCCGGTTTGTGCTCCCTGTGAAAAGCAGGGAGAATACAGAAGGAAAAATGAATGAGGAGGAAACAAAATGAAAAAGTTCTTAGCACTGCTTCTCGCTCTTGCTATGGTCTTTGCGCTGGCCGCCTGCGGCGGCGGCGAGGCGAAGCCCGCTGGCGAGGCCGAGGCCCCTGCGGAAGAGGCTTCCGCGGAGCTGGCCGGCACCTATGATGTCACCATCTGGGTTGCTGACGCGGCTGTGGATCTGACCAAGCAGCAGATCGAAGACTTCAACAACACCAACGAGTTCGGCATTGTCATCAACGCCAAGGTGGAGCCCGTCAGCGAGGCTGACGCCGCCACCTTGATGATCACCGACGTGCAGGCCGGCGGCGACCTGTTCTGCTTCGCGCAGGACCAGTTTGCCCGTCTGGTGCAGGCCGGTGCTCTGTCCAAGCTGGGCCCCAGCGCCGTGGATTTCGTCAAGCAGAACAATGACGCCGGCGTCGTCGCCGCCGCCACTGCCGGCGAGGAGATCTACGCTTACCCCCTGACCTCCGATAACGGCTACTTCATGTACTACGACAAGTCCGTCATCCCCGAGGAAGACCTGGACAGCCTGGAGAAGCTGATCGAGGACTGCGAGAAGGCCAACAAGTACTTCGCTTTTGAGATGGATACCTCTGCCTGGTACATGGCGTCCTTCTTCTTTGCCACCGGCTGCGTGTCCGAGTGGACCACCGATGCCGACGGCAAGTTCGTCTCCGTCAAGGATACCTTCAACAGCCCCGAGGGCCTGATCGCCGTCAAGGGTATGCAGAAGCTGGTTCAGTCCCCCATGTTCCTGAGCTCTTCTGACGCCGCCGCCTTTGACCAGGGCGCCGCCATCGTTGTCTGCGGCACCTGGGGCTACGAGACTGTCAGCAACATCCTGGGCGACCACCTGGGCGCCACCGACCTGCCCTCCTTCGAGGTTGACGGCAAGGAGTACCACCTGGGCTCCTTCAACGGCTGCAAGCTGATGGGTGTCAAGCCCCAGTCCGACCCGACCCGCGCCGCCGTTCTGCACAAGCTGGCTCAGTACCTGACCGGCGAGCAGTGCCAGATGGAGCGCTTCAACGCTCTGGCTTGGGGTCCCTCCAACCTGGTTGACCAGGCCTCTCCCGAGGTTCAGGCCAATCCCGGCCTGGCCGCTCTGCTGGCCCAGGCTCCTTACTCCGTGCCCCAGGGCCAGATCCACGGCTCCTGGTGGGATATCGCCAAGGTCATCGCCGCTGAGGTGAAGGCCGCCCCCGCCGGCGACGAGGCTGCTCTGCAGGCTGCGCTGGACAACTACTACAACAAGATCAACTCCCTCTTCGAGATGACTGAGGAAGAGCAGAACGCCTGGGGCGTCATCGGCGCCATCTGCGGCACCAACTGGGACACCGACTTCCCCATGACCGAGGTTGAGCCGGGCGTCTTCGAGTCCGAGGTGCTGGAGCTGCATGCCGGCGAGGAGTTCAAGGTGCGTCAGGGCGGTTCCTGGGACGTGAACTTCGGCGTTGACGGCGAGAACTTCAAGGTCGAGGCTGACGGCAACTACATCGTCCGCTTCACCTTCGACGGCGAGAACGGCACCATCGAGCTGATCGCTCAGTAATTTCACACGCTTCCATCCGACCAAAGGAAAACATTGTGACTTTGGCTGAAACCTGAAACGGAAAGGTTGGAGTCAATCCCTTGACTCCAACCTTTCTCATATCCCGCGCGGAGCCTGCGTTCCCCGCGGGGACGGAAACTGAAAAAGGGGCAATTCTATGAAAAGATACAGCGATTTGGAATATCTGCGCCTGTCAAAGGGGCAAAAGTTCCTGTACAAGCTGGCAAGCTTCTTCACGGCGATCCCCAGGAAGCTGCTGAATCTTGTCCTTGCCATCGGTCGCTTTTTCAAGAACATCGGTCTTGGGATCGCCAATGAGGCCAAGGATATCGTCACCACCTTCGTTCAGGGGGACTGGAAAACCAAGCTCTCCTATCTGGTCATGGGCTTCGGCTCCATCGCCCGCGGGCAGATCCTGCGCGGCGTCCTCTTCCTCCTGTTTGAGGTCGTGTTCATCGTTTACATTATCGGCACCGGCGCCTACTGGCTGGGCATGCTGCCCTCCCTGGGCAAGGTCGGGACCCACGAGGAGTTTGTGCCCGCCCTGGACAGCTACAGGACCGTGTACGGCGACAACTCCTTCCAGATCCTGCTCTACGGCGTGCTGACCTTCTTCTTCATCATCGCCTTTATCTACACCTGGCGTCTGAACATCAAGCAGAACAAGATCTCCGAGGAGATCCTCCGCTCCGGCAAGAAGCTCAGGAGCGGCAAGGACGACCTGCGCTCCATGGTGGACGACAACTTCCACAAGACCCTGCTGGCTCTGCCCGTCACTGGCATCCTGATGTTCACGGTGATGCCCATCGTGTTCATGATCCTGGTGGCCTTCACCAACTACTCCGGCACCAACGACGGCGTGCAGAACCTCTTCGGCTGGAAGGGCTTTGAAAACTTCAACACCCTGCTGAGCTGGAGCGGCAGCGGCGCCAACTACTCCGCCACCTTCGGCGAGATTTTGACCTGGACGCTGATCTGGGCCTTCTTTGCCACCTTCACCAACTACTTCCTGGGCATGCTGGTGGCCATGATGATCAACAAGAAGGGCATCCAGTTCAAGAAGGTCTGGCGTACCATCCTGGTGCTCACCATCGCCATTCCCCAGTTCATCTCTCTGCTGTACGTGTCCAAGATGTTCTCCCTCAACGGCATCGTCAACGGCCTGCTGGTGGATCTCGGCGTCATCACCCGGGCCCAGGCCATTGACTTCCTCGGCAGCGTCGCCAACAACGCGCTGCTGCCGCGCATCATGGTCATCGTCATCAACATCTGGATCGGCATCCCCTATCTGATGCTGATCGCCACCGGCATCCTGATGAACATCCCCGCGGACCTGTACGAATCCTCCCGCATCGACGGCGCCAGCGGCTGGAAGCAGTTTACCAAGATCACCCTGCCCTACATGCTCTTCATCACGGGCCCCTACCTGCTCACCAGCTTCACCGGCAACATGAATAACTTCAACGTCATCTATCTGTTGACCGGCGGTGCACCGGCGAACCCGGCGGCCTCCGGCGTGTCAGGCACCGTCGGCTATACGGACCTGCTGATCACCTGGTTGTTCAAGATCACCACCGGTGCTGAATCGCAGTACTACATGGCCTCCGTCATCGGTATTCTGGTGTTCATCGTGGTGGCAGTCATCTCCCTCGTGGTATACAACCTGCTGCCTTCCGTGAAGAATGAGGAGGATTTCCAGTGATGAGTAACAACAATACTGCAGCCATGGATCGGCAGAAACGGCACATGGGCCTGAAGGCCAGTGCCCGGATCAGCAATACCATCATCTACGTGATCCTGGTGATCATGAGCTTCATCTGGCTGATCCCCTTCGCCTTTATTACGATCCAGTCCTTCCGCGAAACCCCCACCAACCTGACCGACTACATCTTCTCCCCGACGGAGGACAAGGCGATCACGCAGACCGCCGCCGGGGCGGAGGGGCAGGACGCATCCGCGGATACCCAGGGCAGCGGCACGGCCGCCCGTCAGAGAGAGAAGCCCACCTGGGGCTTCGGCAACTACGTCAAGCTCTGGAACTCGAACTTCAAGAACTGGTACATCAACACCTTTATCATCGCGCTCATCACAGCGGTCCTGCAAACGATCATCATCCTGTGCATGAGCTACACCCTCTCCCGTTTCCGCTTCAAGATGCGCAAGGGTCTGATGCGTTTCATGCTGATCCTGGGCATGTTCCCGGGCATGCTGACCATGATCATCCTCTACCGCGTCCTGGCCGACCTGGGTCTGACCAAGGACAACGCGGTGCCCGGCCTGATCCTGGTTTACGTGGCCTCCTCCGGCATGGGCTACTACGTGTCCAAGGGCTTCTTTGACACCATCCCCAAGTCTCTGGACGAGGCTGCCCGTGTGGACGGCGCCAACCGCGCCCAGGTGCTCTGGAAGATCATCCTGCCCCTTGCCAAGCCCATCGTCATTTACACCATTTTGACAGCCTTCATGGCTCCCTGGGGCGACTTCGTGTTCGCGCGCTACATTTCCTTCGGCAGCCAGACCGGCATGAACGTGGCCGTCGGTATGTACAACTGGTTGAACAAGGACCAGATCGGACAGTGGTACACCGCCTTCTGCGCCGGCGGCGTGGCCGTGGCGCTCCCTGTCACGATCCTGTTCATGTGCCTGCAGAAGTACTATGTGGAAGGCGTCACCGGCGGCGCGGTCAAGGGTTAAGCCCTACGATGTTGAAAAGGAGAATTCAGTATGGCAAGTGTAAAACTGACGAAAGTCAAGAAAGTTTACGATAACAAAGTCGTCGCCGTGCACGACTTTGACCTCGACATCAAGGACAAGGAATTTGTAGTCTTTGTCGGCCCCTCCGGCTGCGGCAAGTCCACCACCCTGCGTATGATCGCAGGTCTCGAGGAAATCAGCGACGGCACCGTGGAGATCGACGGCGAGGTGGTCAACGACCTGCAGCCCAAGGACCGCAACATCGCCATGGTCTTCCAGAACTACGCTCTGTACCCCCACATGACGGTGTATGACAACATCGCCTTCTCCCTGCGCCTGCAGAAGGTGCCTGAGGATCAGATTTATGAGAAGGTCACCCACGCGGCGGACATCCTGGGCATCACCGAGTATCTGCTCCGCAAGCCCAGAGCCCTCTCCGGCGGCCAGCGGCAGCGCGTGGCCATCGGCCGCGCCATGGTGCGCGACTCCAAGGTCTTCCTGATGGACGAGCCTCTGTCCAACCTGGACGCCAAGCTCCGCAACCAGATGCGCGCCGAGATCATCCTGCTGCGCCAGAAGCTGGACACCACCTTCATTTACGTCACCCATGACCAGACCGAGGCCATGACCCTGGCGGACCGGATCGTCATCATGAAGGACGGCTATATCATGCAGGTCGGCACCCCCGAGGAATGCTTCGATATGCCCGCCAACCTCTTCGTGGCCGAGTTCATCGGCGCCCCGAAGATGAACATCATGAAGACCCAGCTCCTGCGGGAGAACGGCAAGTACTTCGTCACCCCCTTCGGCTCCAAGATCGAGGTCACCGGCGAGAAGGGCAAGCTGCTGGCGGAGAAGAACGTCCCCGCCGGCGAGGTCATCCTGGGCGTGCGCCCCGAGCACATGGTCCTGGCAGACGCCAAGGAGCCCTGCGCCATCCCCGCCACCCTGGAGGTCAACGAGATGATGGGCAGCGAGCTGCACCTGCACGTCTTCACCGAGGACGGCACCCGCCTCATCGTCCGCGTGCCCACCATCGGCCTGGAGGCCGGCGAGCGGGAGTCCCTGGTCAACGGCAAGAAGATGGCCGTCACCTTCGAGGGCAAGGTCATGCACTTCTTCGATCCCGAGACCGAGAAGAACCTGCTGCTGTAAGGCAAACAACAATCTGACAAAAAGGCTGCGCTTCGGCGCAGCCTTTTTGCGTTTGGATTGACAGTCTTTTTGCCATGGCGCTATAATGGTTGCATACGATCAAAACAGGAGGTTTTCCCATGAAGCCCATCGAAATGAAGGATATCCTGAACTACCGCTTCCTCTCCAACATCCGCTACGCACCCGGCGGCCGGCGGGCGGCCTTCGTGGTCGCCAACGCCAACGAGGAGGACAACAGCTATGAGCAGCGGCTCTGGCTCTATGAGGACGGGGCCGTCCGGCAGCTCACCGACCTGGGCAAGGAGGGCCGTTTCACCTGGCTGGACGAAAACCGGCTCCTCTTCCCGGCGGTCCGCTCCGCCAGAGAGAAGAAGCGGGCGGAGGCCCACGAGGAGTTCACCGCCTACTACGCCCTGGATCTGCGAGGCGGCGAGGCGCTGCCGCTCTTCACCCTGCCCTTTGCCGCGGGCCAGATCAAGGTGCTGGACGAGAAGCACTTTGCCGTCTCCGGCACGGTGGACAAGCTCCATCCGGAGCTCTTTGCCGCCGACGAGGAGGAGCGGGGCAAGGTTTGGAAGCAGCGGGAGGAGGACAAGGACTACGAGGTCTTCGATGAGCTGCCCTTCTGGTTCAACGGCCGGGGCGTCGTGAACGGTCAGCGGGACCGGCTCTTCCTGGTGAGCCTGGAGCCGCTGACCATCACGCCCCTTACGAATCTGCCCGAGGAGCTGCAGGGCTTTGCGCAGCTGGGGGACGAGCTCTTCTATGCCGTGAACCGGCGAGGCCCCAGGGCGCCGCGGAAGGGCTTCACCCTCCGCGCCCGGAACTGGAAGACCGGGGAGGAGCGGGAGCTCTGCGCCCATCCGGAGCTGAGCCTCCACGGGCTGGAGGCCGTGGGGGAGGAGCTCTGGCTCTTCGCCACCGAGGCCGCACGCTTCGGCCTCAACGAGAATGCCTGGGTCTACCGGGCCGATCCCGCCTCCGGAGAGATCAGCGTCCTGCGGGCGGAGGAGTACAGCATGTACGGCTCCGTGGGCAGCGACTGCCGCCTGGGCGGCGGGCGCCAGCATGTGCCCCAGGGCAGCAGCCTCTTCCATCTGAGCACCCGGGAGGGGGACTGCCAGCTCTTCCGCCTGGACGGAGACGGCAGCGATACGCCCCTCATCGAGAAGGCCGGCAGCATCGACGCCTTTGATGTGAACGGGGACGAGGCCCTGCTCATCGCCCTCTACGACATGCGCCTGCAGGAGCTTTACCGGGCGGATCTCAAAACCGGGGAGATCAGCCGCGTCAGCCATTTCAACGACGAGGCGCTGGCCGAGCGCTATGTGGCCCGGCCCCAGCCTCTCACTATCTGCTCCCGCGGCACGGAGATCGGTGGCTGGGTGCTGCTGCCCAGGGACTACGACGCCGCGAAGAAGTACCCCGCCGTCTTCGACATCCACGGCGGCCCCAAGACGGTCTACGGCACGGTGTTCTATCACGAGATGCAGCTCTGGGCCAGCATGGGCTATTTCGTCTTCTTCTGCAACCCCACCGGCAGCGACGGGCGGGACAACGCCTTCATGGACATCCGGGGCAAATACGGCACCGTGGACTATGAAAACCTCATGGACTTCTGCGACGCGGTGCTGGAGACCTATCCACAGATCGACCGGGCGCGGATCTGCGAGACCGGCGGCAGCTACGGCGGCTTCATGACCAACTGGATCATCGGCCACACGGACCGCTTCTGCTGCGCCGCCAGCCAGCGCTCCATCTCCAACTGGCTCAGCTTCTGGGGCACCAGCGACATCGGCGCCGACTTCACCCCCGACCAGAACGCCGGGGATCTGTACGAAAGCCCGGAGAAGCTCTGGGCCCGGTCGCCCCTGGCCTACGCGAAGAACGTGAAGACCCCCACGCTCTTCATCCACTCCGACGAGGACTACCGCTGCCCCCTGGAGCAGGGCCTGCAGATGTACAGCGCCCTGGTGGATCGGGGCGTGGAGGCGCGGCTCTGCCTCTTCCACGGGGAGAACCACGAGCTCAGCCGCGGCGGCAAGCCCAAGCACCGCCTGAGAAGATTGCAGGAGATCACCGACTGGTTCGAGAAGCACGCAAAATAAAAAGTTTTGAGTTTTGAGAGTTGAGTTTTGAGAGTTGAGTTTTGAGCGCTGCGGTTTTGAGAGCTGCGGTTTTGAGAGCTGCGGTTTTGAGAGCTGCGGTTTGAGAGCTGCGGTTTGAGAAAATGCGCGTTTCCGATGCGTGGGCGGGCCTTGTGCCCGCCCGCCTATGGCCCCCTTGCCTAAAGGGGGCTGTCGCCCGAGCAGAGCGAGGGTGACTGGGGGATACGTCTTTCTCTTTTGCATCTGTATCCCCCCGACCTCGCTTCGCTCGGCCACCCCCCTCTAGGCGAGGGGGGCTTTGCGCCTTGCCTTCTTGCCTTCCCCGCGCACGGGGAAGGTGGCCCGAAGGGCCGGATGAGGTCCCCGCGAGGCAGCTGACGGAAGAGGTCGAGAGCCGGGCTGCCGAGGGCGGCAGCCCCTACGCCGCAAACCGCCGTCTCCCCGCATGGGCGGGCCTTGCGCCTGCCGCTGCGGGGCGAGAGAACAAAATAGAAAAAAGCCGGGGCGAATTCGCATCCTTGTACGAATTCGCCCCGGTTGTCTTGCGTTTATCCAATCCCGCCGGGCGGCCGCAAGTGCCGCTCATACGGCGTTGGACAGGGCGGTTCCCCGTAGGGCCGACCATTGGTCGGCCGCCGATCCCTTGCTGCGGCAGGAGGGGCGGGCGCAAGGCCTGCCCCTACGGGCTATGATCCCACGCTGATCCGCACCTGCTTGCCCGTCTCGGCGCTGACGCAGATCTCCACGCTGCGGCGGCCGTCCCGGCAAGAGAAGGCGTAGACCGGCAGGGCCCTGCCCCCGGGGCTTTTCAGGATCAGGCGGCGGCTCTCCCGGACCGTAAGACCCTCCGGCAGGGCCGCGCGGGCCGCGTCCTCGTCCAGCTCCCAGTTGACCGCAAGGGGCTCCGGGTCGAAGGCGGTGGCGTCGAAGCTGTAGACGGAGCCGTCGTCCAGGGCGATCCCGATGCGCAGCACGCAGTCCGGGCACAGGGCCCCGTCCTGCTCCCGGGCGAAGGTGAAGAGCCCCAGACAGGCACTCTGCCGCTCCTCCGTGAGAGCAAGCCCGGCGTAGCCCCGGCGCTGCAGGAAGTCCTCCGCCGCAGCCCTTGCCGCCTCCAGATCCAGCGCCTCCTCCGAGACCAGGCGGCTGCGGCTCATGCTCTCCACCCCGGCGCGGCCCACGCAGAGCCAGGCGTCGCCCGCCGTGTAGCAGCGGCGCCCCTCCGCACCCTCATAGGAGCAGACCTGCTCCAGCTCCGTCTCCGGCAGAGCCAGGAAGTCCGCCGCGGCGGAAAGCATCTCCGCCTCCGTCAGCAGGCCGCCGCTCTTCTTCTCGTCCTCCGCGCCGTATTTTCCGTCGTAGCGGAGAGACAAAGGCGCGAAGCCCGCCTCGTAGTCCAGCAGCGATTCGCTGAGCAGGGGGGCGGCCTCCGTTCCCACGTTGCGCAGCCGCGTTTCCCGGCTGTCCATGCGCAGATCCCGGTTTTGCAGCTCCTCCCGCAGGGCCAGCAGCATTTCGGAAAATTCCGCGGCGGAATCCGCCAGCTCCCGCAGCTCCCGCCGCTGCCGGGCCGTGAAGGGCTCCCCCTGGCCGCAGAGGCTGTGGGCGTAGTCTCCGGCGGTGTTGAGAAAGGCGGAGAGCTGCTCCAGCTCCCAGGTGGAAAAGGGCAGGGTGGACATGGCGCTCTCCGCCGCGGCGGCGCAGGCGTAGGCCTCGCAGCAGATGCGGTCGCACATGTCGCTGTCCGTGGCGTAAGGGCTTTGCCCCAGCACCGCCGCCAGCGTCTCCACCGAGCGCACCGTCTCCTCATAGGCGAGACTTGCGCTCTCATTGGCTGTGCGCCGGTACCAGGACAGGCCCCACTGCCCCGCCCAGGCATAGAGCGCGAGCGTCACGATCAGGACGGAGAGATAAGAGATCAGGAGGATTTTGGCTTTCCTGCGCATAAAAAACACCTCTTTTGGGTTAGGATGTCCCGAAAGAGGTGTTTTTATGAATAAGGGAATAAACCCCTTCAGTCACCGCCGCTCGCGGCGATGACAGCTCCCCCAAAGGGGGAGCCAAGGCTCTTGCTTCCCCCTCCGGGGAAGTGGCCGAAGGCCGATAGGGGCTCATTACCCCAGCTTTTCCAGCCCGATGCGCAGTCTCCTCAAAGTCTCGTCCTTCCCCAGGATGCGGCAGATCTCCACGGCGCCGCCGGGGGTGACGGCCTTGCCGGCGGCGGCGATGCGCACCGGCCACATGACCTTGGCGTTCTTTACGCCCTGCTCCTCGGCGAGCTTCACCATCACGTCCAGGATGTGCTCGTCGTCCCAGCTCTCCAGCGCCTCCAGGCGGGGGATCACCGTTTCCAGAACAGCCTTGGAGGAGGCCTCGTCGGACTTGGATTTCTTGTGTACGAAAAGCTCCGTGCCGTAGTCCGGCAGCGCGTCGAAGAAGTCCAGCTTCTCCGGGATCTCGGTGAGGACCTCCGTGCGCTGCTGCAGCAGGGCGGCGATGGCGGCGGCGTCGATGGCCGGGTTCTGCACGGCCTTGCGGATCCAGGGCTCCGCCACCCGGGCAAAGTCCTCCGCGGACATGCGGCGGATATACTCGGCGTTGAAGTAGCGCAGCTTCTCGATGTCGAAGATGGCGGGGGACTTGGAGATGCCGGACATCTCAAAGGCGGCCTTCAGCTCGTCCAGGGAGAAGATCTCCTGCTCCGCCTGCTCGCCCCGGGGGCTCCAGCCCAGCAGGGCCACGTAGTTCAGCACCGCGTCGGTGAGATAGCCCCGGGCGATCAGATCCTCATAGGAGGGGTCGCCGTGGCGCTTGGACATCTTGTTGTGGGCGTCCCGCATGACAGGGGAGCAGTGGACGTACTTGGGGATCTCCCAGCCGAAGCCCTGGTACAGCAGATTGTACTTGGGCGCGGAGGACAGATACTCGCTGCCCCGCACCACGTGGGTGATGCCCATCAGATGGTCGTCCACCACGTTTGCGAAGTTATAGGTGGGCAGACCGTCCCGCTTCATCAGCACCTGGTCGTCCAGGGTGGCGTTCTCCACGGTGATGTCGCCGAAGATCTCGTCATGGAAGGTGGTGGTGCCCTCCTCGGGGATGCGCTGGCGGATGACGAATGGCTCCCCGGCGGCGGCGCGGCGCTGGGCCTCCTCCTTCGTGAGGAAGCGGCAGGGGTCAGCGGCCCGGTTGAAGTCGCCGGAATCCTCCTCGCTCTCGGTCTTCTCGCAGAAGCAGCGGTAGGCGTGGCCCCGCTCCACCAGCAGCTCCGCGTATTTGCCATAGAAGGGCCGGCGCTGGGTCTGCACATAGGGGCCCACGGGGCCGCCCACGTCCGGACCCTCGTCGTGGTCCAGGTGGCACTCGGCCATGGTCTTGTAGATCACGTCCACCGCGCCCTCCACCAGACGGCCCTGGTCGGTGTCCTCGATGCGCAGCAGGAACTTGCCGCCGCTGTGGCGGGCAATCAGCCAGGTGTAGAGCGCCGTGCGCAGGTTCCCCACATGCATATACCCCGTGGGCGAGGGGGCAAAGCGGGTGCGCACCTCGTTTTTGGGGATGCGCGCCTCCATATCATCAAACCAGGACATGTCCATTGAGGGTTCTCCTCTCTTTTTCCAATAGTAGTTAGTAGTTAGTGTGTAGTGCTTAGGGGAAGAAGGATACGAAGGAATTGCGTCTCTCTCGCACACTAAGCACTAAGTACTAAGCACTAAATCCTGCCCCGGAGGGGCCTAACTATCATAATTTGCAATTTCCCTGTTGTCAAGACGCTTTTCTTTTGATAAAATACAAATTTGACAGCGATCGCATTTCGGGAAAGGACGTGTTCATATGGAAAACGCAGCCGCGAAGAAAGTCATGCTCTCGGGCATCAAGCCTACCGGGGATCTGACCCTGGGCTCCTATCTGGGGGCCATCAAGAACTGGTCGGAGCGCGCGGAGCAGTTTGACTGCTATTATTTCATGGCGGATCTCCACGCCCTCACCACCCGCAACGACCCCGCCCTGCTGCGCCGCAGGACTCTGGAGCAGCTGGCGCAGTATGTGGCCTGCGGCCTGGACCCGGAGAAGAACACCCTCTTTATCCAGAGCCATGTGCCCGCCCACGCGGAGCTGGGCTGGATCCTGAACTGCTACACCATGTTCGGGGAGCTGAGCCGCATGACCCAGTTCAAGGACAAGAGTGCCAAGAACGCCGACAACATCAACGGCGGCCTCTTCACCTATCCGGCGCTGATGGCGGCGGACATCCTGCTCTACCAGCCGGACTATGTGCCCGTGGGGGAGGATCAGAAGCAGCATGTGGAGCTGACCCGGGACGTGGCCCAGCGCTTCAACAATCTCTACGGCGAGACCTTCAAGATCCCCGAGCCCTTCATTCCCAAGGTGGGCGCCCGGATCATGGATCTGCAGAACCCCACCAGCAAGATGTCCAAGTCCGACGAGGTGGGCACCGGCCGGGTGCTGGTCATGGAGGCGCCGGAGGATATCATGCGCAAGTTCAAGCGGGCCATCACCGACTGCGACACCGAGCACTGCGTCCGCTACGACCCGGAGAACAAGCCGGGCGTTGCCAACCTCATGAGCATCTACGCCGCCGTCACCGGCAAGAGCTTTGCGGAGATCGAGCGGGAGTTTGACGGTCTGGGCTACGGCGCCTTCAAGCCCGCCGTGGGCGAGGCCGTGGTGGAGACCCTTCGTCCCATCCGGGAGGAGGCCCAGCGGATCATGAAGGACAAGGCCTATCTGGAGGGCCTGTGCAGATCCGGCGCCGAGAAGGCCGGCTACATCGCCAATAAGACCCTGCGCAAGGTCTATAAAAAGGTGGGGCTTGTCCCGCTGGCGCGGTAAAAGCCTGAGAGAAGCTGCAAGAAGGGCGTCGGGCCTCCGGCAGAGCCCTTCCGTCACGGCGCTCGCGTGAGACGCGCCGCGACAGCTCCCCGGAGGGGGAGCCTATAAGGATCGGCAACCCCTCAGTCTGGCCTGCGGCCAGACAGCTCCCCTTTGCAGGGGAGCCTATAAGGAAAGATATTATAATTTTGGAGTAGTCTGCCATGCTTTCCAACATGGATTTGTGGGTAAAATTGATATTGTCGGCGGCGGTGGCCTTTCTGGTCTGCTTTGCCATGACCCCGCCGGTGAAGCGCTTTGCCGAGAAGATCGGCGCGGTGGATCAGCCCAGCGCGCGGCGGATCAACAAGGTCCCCATCCCCCGGATGGGCGGCCTTGCCATCTTCCTGGGCTTTGTGCTGACGGTGCTGCTTTTCGTGCCCCTGAGCACCCAGGTCACAGGCATCCTGCTGGGCGCGGTGATCATCGCGGTGATGGGCGCGGTGGACGACATCGTATCGCTGAACCCCTGGGTCAAGCTGGCCGGGCAGATCGTGGCGGCCGTCGTGGTGATCCGCTGCGGCGTGGTGTTCAGCGCCATCTCCAACCCCAACCCCCTTTCGGAGACCACCACCATTGAGATCGGCTGGCTCTCCGTGCCCCTGACGGTGCTTTGGATCGTGGCCTGCACCAACGCCGTGAATCTGATCGACGGGCTGGACGGGCTGGCGGTGGGCGTGTCCGCCATCAGCTCCGTCACCATGTTGGTGGTGTCGCTGATCGTGTCGGAGCCGGTGGTCTCCCTGCTGCTGGCGGCCATCACCGGCGCCTGCCTGGGCTTCATGCCCTACAACCGGAACCCGGCCAAGATCTTTATGGGGGACGTGGGCTCCCAGCTGCTGGGCTTCGTGCTCAGCACGGTGTCCATCCTGGGCCTTTTCAAGCTGCACGCCATCATCACCTTCCTGGTGCCGCTGCTGGCCCTGGCCCTGCCTTTGGCGGACACCACCTTCGCCTTCTTCCGCCGCATCCTGCATGGGCAGAGCCCCTTCCACCCGGACCGGGGCCATTTCCACCACAGGCTGCTGGCCGTCGGCATGAGCCAGAAGCAGGCCGTGGCGGTGATGTACGGCATCTCCGCGGTGCTGGGCCTGCTGGCGGTGCTGCTGGCGGGGGACAACCCGCTGCTGCGCATCGGCTGCCTGGTGCTGGCCTTCGGCATCTCCATCACGGTCTGGGCCTATGTGTTCCGCAAGAACCCCAATCTGCGCCTTCCCCACCGGGAGGACGCGGACAAGCAGGAAAAACAAGAATAACGCAGGGGATCCCCCTGCGTTTTTTCTTCTCAAGGCAGAAACAGCATGGCGCCCAGAGTCATCAGCCAGTCCTTGTCTCCGCTCTCCCGGTAGAGGAGATAGAGGATCAGCAGCAGAAGCAGATCCTCCGTCTCCAACTCGCCCAGACTGCCGGAAAGCAGCCGCCTGAGCTGCCGGGGCAGGGCCTCGGGCCGGGGAGGACCTCCCGCTCCGGCAGGAGGGGGCCTCCGCGCCGGCGCGGGCAGAGGCGGCTCCTCCTCCACGCGGATCATCCGGCCGGTATTCCCTTCATAGCGTTTCACCATTCCCCAGCTCCCCCATGGCCAGCTTTGCCAGCTTCGCCATCCGGGTCAGCTTCATGGCCCGGTCCAGCCTGCCCCGCCGTTTTTCCGAAAGATAGGGCTTCATGGCCTCCAGCAGCGCCCGCTTGTCGGGATCCCCGCTCTGCTGCCCCAGAAGGGCGGCCAGCTTCCCGGTCAGGGCGCTCTCCGCCGCCGGAGGCGCGGCGGAGCCGCCTCCGGGCTGCGGCCCCTCGCCCGCCCCGCCCATGAGCGACTGGGCCAGGCTGCTGATGCGCGCCATCTGCTCCGGGTCGTTGAGAATGCTGTTGAGCCGCTCCTCCAGCTCGCTCACGGCGGGCACCCCCTCTTACTTTTCCATCGCTTTGCGCAGATTCTCCGCCAGCCGCTGCCCCTCGGCGGTGCCCAGCACCCCCCGAAGGATCTGCTGAAGGGCGGCGCTGTCCCCGCCCTTCAGGGCCTTTTCCACCGCCCCGGCATCGATCATCTGCCCCAGCCGCCGCCCGTCGGCGGAATCGGCCAGGGCGCGGATGCGCGCGGTCTTTCCCTGGCGCTGCAGCTCCCGGGCCATGCTTTCCAGATCCTGCATCCTCCATCACCCTTGCCATTCTATGCGCGGGAAGGGGAAAACTTGACAGAAATGAGGAATCCTGTATGAATATCGCCGTTTTTTCCGACACCCACGGCAACACCGCCAAAATGCTGCAGGCGGTGCGGAGCAGCCGGCCGGACGTGCTCATCCACCTGGGAGACTACGACCGGGACACCAAGGTCCTCCGCCGGGACTTTCCGGAGATCCCCCTCTATTCCGTCTGCGGCAACTGCGACTACGGCAGCGGAGAGCCCCTGTGGGGGGTGGTCGCCCTGGGGCCGGTGAAGGCCTTTCTCACCCACGGGCACCTGTACAACGTGGACTGGAACGTGGATTCCCTGGTCTACGCCGCCCAGGAGCAGGACTGTCGGCTGGCCCTCTACGGCCACACCCACCGGGCGGATTTTCAGGAGCTGGGCGGGGTGAAGGTGGTGAACCCCGGCACCGCCGGCCAGGGCCGGAAGCTCAGCTACGCCTGGATCACCGTCTTCGACAACGGCGGCGTCGCCGTGGAGATCAGGGCGCTGTGAAGGGGGGACGCCCCTTCCGTCATCCGCCTTGCGGGGGATGGCGGATGACACCTCCCCCGGAGGGGGAGGCAAGAGCGGCCGTAGGGGAGGGGCTTGCCCCTCCCGCGGAGGGAAGCAGGGAAGAAAGGAGTACACATGATCGTCTATCACATGAGCGAGACCCTGAAGCTGGGGGACCGGCTGGAGCCGGATTACCAGAGGACGGAGGCGCTGTGCCGCCCCTTCATCCAGGCCCTGGAGCGGAGTGCGGACTGCTTCGCCGCCATGGTGCTCAACGGGAAGTATCTCTTCGCGGTGCTGGACAAGTCCGGCCTGCGGGAGTGGGCGGACTATGCCAAGTGGGCCACGGAGGCCGCCTTCGAATTCGTGCGGCAGCGGGACTTTCCCGACAGCGTCAGCCGTATGCACTGCTGCTATTACTACGACAGTCTGGAGAACGCCAAAAAGCTCTTCAACTATGACTGGGGCTGGGCCAGCGACGAGGAGCGGGCCCATGTGCATCTCTACGAGATCAGGCTGGAGGACGCGGAGCCGGACCGGCGGGACATGTGCCTCTACGACAGCGCCTACGACGCCATGGCCCAGCGGCAGGACGTGGACTTTGTGCTTGCAAACGCCCGGCGCTACTACGCGGGGGAGCGGAGCGCGGAGCCGGTCTGGGAGCTGCTGAGCGCGGCGCCCGCCCAGGCTGTGCGGGACATCTCCCGCGAGCTGCGGGCAGAGTAAATCACAGGCAGCAAAAAGGCACGCCTCATGGCGTGCCTTTTTGCTGCCTGTCAGCTTGTCAAAAAAGTCCCTTATGGGGCTTTTTTGACTGCGCTTCCCCGCCGAGCATTTTGGCCGAACACAAAATGCTGTTTTCGAAAAGCCTTGGTTTTCAAGGCTTTTCGAGCGGCGGGCTATTGTACTCGAGGCGG